>CAIJKV010000289.1 GCA_903821335.1 uncultured beta proteobacterium | reverse complement strand
TGCAGCATGCCAACACGTCGGACATGCTGTTTTCCGTCGCGACACTGATTGCCTATCTTTCGCGCACACTGACACTTGAACCCGGCGACATGATTGCCACCGGCACACCTGCTGGCGTCGGCGCCTTCAGAAAGCCGCCCCAATACCTGCAGCCCGGCGATCACATCAAAATTGAAATATCTTCCATCGGAGCGCTTGTGCACAGCATAGGCTGAGTCAGCCGGTCGTGCGTACGGCAAGGGCGCGCTGACGCTGACATCGATTGCACGGTTTGTTGATACTGCAAACCTGTGCTCCCTGCTAAGCTTGACAAAAATCAAGTCCACGCGTTTGGGAAGAGACATGAAAAAAATCATCATTACCGCAGCCCTGACGCTTCTGAGCCTGACGTCACACGCTGTGTTGGCCCAGTCAGGCGACTATCCGTCGCAACCCATCAAAATGCTGATCGGCTTTGCTGCGGGCGGCCCGACGGATGTCATCGGACGCCTGTTGGCCCAGCACATGACGGTGTCCATGGGTCAAAGCGTCGTGGTTGAAAACCGCAGCGGCGCCAACGCGATGATCGCAACCAAAGAAGTCGCCAAAGCCCGGCCCGACGGCTACACAACGTTGTTTGCCTCGCTGTCATATATCGTCAATCCTTTGCTTCTGAAGGAAAAGGCTGAATACGATCCTCTGAAAGATTTTGTGCCGATTACCCTGGCTGCCAATCTGCCGCTGGTGTTGGTCACGGGGTTCGACTCGCCGTTCAAGACGCTCGACGAACTGATCAACAGGGCAAAAAGCGCACCCGACACGATATCGTACGGCTCGTCAGGCAACGGCGGCTCGGCCCATCTGGCAGGTGCCATGCTGGGCACGATCACCCAGGCAAAAATGCTGCATGTACCGTTTCGCGGCAATGCACCCGCCCTGACCGAGGTCATGTCGGGGCGCGTGTCGTTCATGTTCTACCCAAGCATCGGCATCGCCAGCCTGGTCGCCGACAAGCGTCTGCGCGTACTTGCGGTGGGGTCGGCACAACCCCTGGCCGATTTCCCAGGGGTCCCCACCATGGCGGCATCGGGCTTTCCGGGTTTTGAACAAACGGCACCGTGGGTCGGCTTGCTGGCCCCCGCTGGCACCCCGGCACCCATTATTGCCCGGCTCAACACTGAAATGCTGCGTGCGCTGAACCAGCCAGAGGTACAAAAGCGGCTGATCGAACTGGGCGCCATTTCTGTGGGCGACGCGCCTGTTCAGTTCAAGTCTTTCCTGGTCGGTGATCTTGACCGTTGGGCCAAGGTCATCGCGGCTGCGGGCATTACGGCGGACTGAACCATGACGCTTGCAGACATCGCCACGCGCGCCTTCAGTATTGAAGACCTGCGCCGGCTGACCAAAAACAGGTTGCCGCGCGCCCTGTTTGAATTTTTTGACGGCGGTGCGGAAGACGAAGTCACACTGCGCGACAACATTGAGGCGTTTCGTCGCGTGCGCCTGGCGCCCAAAACGCTGGTGGATGTGTCGAGCGTCGATGTCGCGACCGAGCTAGTCGGCGGACCGTCGGCCATGCCGATGGCGATCGCACCGACCGGTGCAGCGGGCTTTGGCCGGCATGGGGCGGACATCGCCATCGCCCGTGCTGCCGTCGCGCTTGGCATTCCTTACACGCTGTCGACGTCGGCCACAACCTCGATCGAAGACGTCGCCAGGGCGGCACCCGGACGGCTATGGTTCCAGGCCTATATTCTGGCCGACAAGGAAAAACTTGCCTCTCTGATCGACCGTGCACGCGCGGCAGACTACGAGGGACTGATGATCACCGTCGACTTGCCGGTGGGCGGCAAACGCGAACGGGATTTTCGCAACCACCTTTCCTTTCCCATCCACTACACACCCCGGAACGTGCTGGACTTTGCCCGCAGCCCAGGCTGGGCGCTGAGTATGTTGCTCAAGGGAACACCCCAGATGGTGAACATCAGGGAACTGAACCGCGGCACCCTGGATGGTAAAAAAATGCTGTCCACAGCCGGCCGGAATTACGATCCGTCTTTTAACTGGACCGACCTGCAACGCCTGCGCGACAACTGGCCACGCAAACTCATCGTCAAGGGCATCACGCGTGCGGACGATGCGGCTCGCCTGGTCAACATGGGGGTCGACGCACTCGTGGTGTCCAACCATGGTGGCAGGCAACTCGACGGCGGGCCCGCCACGATCGACGCACTGCCAGCGGTCGCGCGCAGCGTCTCGGGGCGTATTCCGGTTCTGGTAGACGGTGGCGTGCGCCGGGGTGTGGACATCGTCAAAGCGTGTGCGCTGGGCGCTCAGGGCGTGCTGACAGGGCGAGCCACGCTGTTTGGCGCGCTCGCTGCCGGCGAACCCGGGGCGGCACGCGCGCTTGAGATACTGAAAGATGAACTGACACGCAGCATGCAGTTGTGCGGCGCACGCACCATCAGAGAAATTGACCAGGGCCTCTTGTTCAGCAGGGCCGGGGCTTAGTGCTTGGCACCAAGCGGGCTTAACCCCCAGGTCACCACCAGCCACAAGGCCGAAAGTGCTGCGGCCGACCAGAACACTGCCGCAGGCCCTCCCCACATGACCAGTGCGCCACCCAGCGCACCACCCAGAAACAGCCCGGCCGCCTGGGACGTGTTATAAAAACCAAGAGCCAGGCCCTTTAGTTCAGGAGG
This sequence comes from uncultured beta proteobacterium, assembly GCA_903821335.1. Classification (GTDB taxonomy): domain Bacteria; phylum Pseudomonadota; class Gammaproteobacteria; order Burkholderiales; family Burkholderiaceae_B; genus Zwartia. Next base: position 17,096 of record CAIJKV010000289.1, on the reverse strand, counting down.
CGCCACGCGCGACACCAGTGACGGTTGCAGGGCTTCGAGCACATTGAACATCACGAAAAACCCCGTCAACCCCAACGCCAGTGTGTAGAACCCGTGGCTGGCCGCCGGCAACAGCGCGCAGACCACCACTAAGCCGGCTACCGCCAGGCGCAGCATGGCGCGATGGGCACGGTGCTTTTCAGCCACGAAAACGGCCGGCACCATAAACACAAAAGACCCGAGGATCACTGGCAAATAGACTTTCCAGAGTTCGGCCGAAGTCAGCCCGCCTTCTTTGATAAACAAGGGCGGCACCACAACGAACATCGCGACCTGGATCAAATGCAAACAGAAGACGCCAAAATTCAGGCGCAACAGATCAAGGTGCGTCAGGACGTGCATTGCCCGAGCGGGCTTTGCCGGCTTCGGGGCGAGCGCGACCACTGGCACCACAAAACGTGCCACGGCCAGGCAGACAACACCCAGCAGGGCGATCGTCCAGAACAACCCGGCCAGGCCACCGGCGCCGACAATCAGCGGCGCCACGACAAGCGAAACGGCAAATGACAGGCCAATCGAGCCACCGACCATCGCCATCGCACGCGTGCGCACTTCCGGGCGGGTGGCATCAGCCAACCAGGCGGTGACTGCGGCCGAGATCGCGCCTGAGCCCTGGATCGCGCGGCCAACCGTAATCCAGTAAATATCGTTCGACAACGCGCACACCACGCTGCCGGCCACAAACAGCAGCAGGCCAACCAGCACCACCGGACGACGACCCCAGCGGTCTGAGGCCAGGCCAAAGGGGATTTGCATGAAGGCCTGCGTCAGCCCGTACATGCCCATCGCAAGGCCAATGCGAAAAGGATCGTCACCGCCGGGAAGGCCTTTGGCGGCCACAGCAAAGACTGGCAGCAGCAGGAACAGCCCAAGCATGCGGGCGGCAAACAGTCCGGCCAGCGCCATGCTGGCACGGCGTTCAGTGGGAGAGAGTGAAAGTCGCGGCGTTGAGGACATCAGGATGTTGAACCAGGGTGAAAAGCAGTCATACGGGCGAAGCGCCAGCGCGTTATAGTACCAAGTTGCCTTTTGCAACCGTATGACCACCTGGTCGGTCCGGCGGGCAACAGCAAATCACCTGCACAGGCTACATGGACGAAATCCGCATCCGGGGCGCGCGCACCCACAATCTGAAGAACGTATCGCTTGACCTGCCGCGTCACCGCCTGGTCGTGGTCACCGGGCTATCGGGGTCTGGCAAGTCGTCGCTTGCCTTTGACACACTCTATGCCGAGGGCCAGCGTCGCTACGTTGAAAGCCTGTCGACCTACGCCAGGCAATTCCTGCAACTGATGGACAAGCCCGACGTCGACCTCATCGAGGGGCTGTCGCCCGCAATCTCGATCGAGCAAAAGGCGGCAGGACACAACCCTCGCTCGACAGTGGGCACGATTACCGAAATCCATGACTACCTGCGCCTGCTCTATGCGCGGGTCGGCACACCCTATTGCCCCACGCACGGCTTGCCGTTGGCGGCGCAAAACGTCAGCCAGATGGTCGACAGCGTGATGGCCTGGCCGGCCGAACGCCGCCTGGCCATCCTGGCGCCTGTGGCACGCACACGCAAGGGCAGTTTTGAAGACGAATGCGCCAGCTTGCAGGCACAAGGCTTCGTGCGCGTGCGTGTCGATGGACAGATGGTCGACCTCGACAGCATGCCCGAGCTGAACAAAAACGAAAAACACGATATTGACGTCGTCATCGACAGGCTACGCATCAAGCCAGAAAGCAAACAGCGTCTGGCTGAAAGTTTCGAGACCGCGCTCAACCTGGCTCAGGGCCGCGTCGTGGCACTGGACATGGACAGCGAGCAGGAATATCTGTTCTCCAGCCGCTACGCCTGCCCGGTATGCAGCCACAGCCTGCCCGAGCTCGAACCGCGTCTGTTTAGCTTCAACAACCCGGTAGGTGCCTGCCCAAGTTGTGACGGCATCGGTCACGTCGGGTTTTTTGACCCCAAGCGCGTCGTTGCATTCCCCGAGCTCAGCCTTGGGTCTGGCGCCATCCGTGGCTGGGACAAACGCAACGCTTTCACGTTTTCAATGGTCTCCAGTCTGGCCACGCACTACGAGTTTGATATTGAAACGCCCTGGAATGCACTCTCGGCAGACCTGCGCAAGATCGTCCTGTTTGGCTCGGGCGAGGTTGAAATCCCTTTTTTCTACCTGAATGAAAAAGGCCGCAGCACCGTCAAGCGCCATGCTTTCGAAGGCGTGATCCCCAATCTTGAACGACGCTGGAAGGAAACCGACTCCTCGGCCGTGCGCGAAGAGCTCGGCAAGTATCGCGCCGTGCAAACTTGCCCGGACTGCCATGGCTCTCGCCTGCGCGCCGAAGCGCGGCACGTGCGCATCGGCGACGAGCGTATTGCCCCGCCCAAGGCGCTGGCCGATACTGCGCAAGGACACAACTGGCAGGAACAAGGACTGGCGATCTATGAGGTCGAAGCCTTGCCGCTGTCGCAATGCCTGCAATGGTTCACGCAACTCGCCTTGACCGGCGCACGGCAGGAAATCGCCCAGCGTATCGTGCGCGAAATCGAAGCACGGCTCAGTTTCCTGAATAACGTCGGCCTCAATTATCTGTCGCTCGATCGCAGCGCCGACACCATTTCAGGCGGCGAGGCGCAACGCATTCGCCTGGCGAGCCAGATCGGTTCGGGCCTGACCGGCGTCATGTATGTACTGGATGAGCCGTCCATCGGGCTGCACCAACGCGACAATGACCGGTTGATCGCCACGCTGCATCATCTGCGCGACCTCGGCAACAGCGTGATCGTGGTTGAACACGACGAAGACATGATCCGTCAGGCCGACTGGGTCATAGACATGGGTCCGGGTGCTGGTGAACACGGCGGCCATATTGTCGCCCAGGGCACACCGGCACAAATCGAACAAAACCCCGCCTCGCTGACCGGTCAGTACATGAGCGGCGCGCTGGCCATCCCCACCCCCCCGCGCCGTCCCATGGACCCAGACCAGGCCTGGTTGTCCCTGACCGGATGTCATGGCAACAATCTGAAATCGGTCGAATTACGCATTCCATCGGGCAAGTTTGTCTGCGTGTCGGGTGTCTCGGGTTCGGGCAAATCCACACTGATCAACGACACCCTGGCAGTGGTCGTCGCGCGCGCACTGCATCATGCGCAGACCGAGCCTGCTCCCTATGCAGGCATGACGGGGCTGGAACATTTTGACAAGATCATCAGCGTGGACCAGAGCCCGATCGGCCGCACGCCACGCAGCAACCCCGCGACCTATACGGGCCTGTTTACTCCCATCCGCGAACTGTTCGCAGGCGTGCCCGAATCGCGCACCCGCGGCTACGACGTGGGGCGCTTCAGTTTTAACGTCAAGGGCGGGCGCTGCGAAGCCTGCCAGGGCGATGGCGTGGTCAAAGTCGAAATGCACTTTTTACCGGACATGTATGTCCCGTGCGACGTGTGCCAGGGCAAACGCTACAACCGCGAAACACTCGAGATCCGCTATCGCGGCCGCAACATCAACGAAGTGCTGGACCTGACCGTTGAACAGGCACTCACTTATTTTGATGCAGTCCCCGCGATTGCGCGCAAGCTGCAAACGCTGATGGATGTGGGGCTATCGTACCTGCGGCTGGGGCAGTCCGCCACCACGTTGTCCGGAGGCGAGGCACAACGCGTCAAGCTGTCGCTTGAACTGTCACGCCGCAGCACCGGTCGCACGCTATACATCCTGGACGAGCCGACGACGGGGCTGCATTTTCATGACATCGCACTGTTGCTCGGTGTGCTGAACCAACTGGTCGAAGCCGGCAACACGGTGGTCGTGATCGAACACAACCTGGATGTCATCAAGACTGCCGACTGGGTGATCGACATGGGCCCGGAAGGTGGGGACGGCGGGGGCCGCATCGTTGGCGAAGGCACCCCAGAGGAAATCGCGGCCAACCCCGCGAGCCACACGGGGCACTATCTGGGGCGCGCGCTTCAGCGTACGCCCACAGCACGCAACTGACTGACGGCCGCTTCGGTGCACGAAGCAGTCGCCACCAGCGGCAATAGGCTTTCGCACGTCTCACTGCCATGCATGGTTACGCCATCCCCCTGGCCCCATACCACCTTGAGACTGTTAGCCTGGCGGCAGCCTCCGGCGGTCTGGGCATCGCACGTGTCGAGCACGGCCATCAGGGCTTGTGCAGCGCTGCGGTATCCGCATACTGCGGCCTTACCCTGCAAGATGCCGCCGCCTTGCACGGTGCCCGCGACAGCCATCGCAGAGGCCATCCAGCCCGCACCACAGGGTGCCGGGACGGGCGTAGCGGGCGGCGCCTGGGCATAGACTGACCCGACGGTCAGTCCTGTCAACAAAACAAGTGGGGCAACCAGAAAAGAAATCAGTGAACGTTCGCGACGCATGAGTAGCTCCTGTGTACAGTTCAATACAAATTGGCACGCACGGCATGCCAAGCTATAAGTGATCTCCCATCTGAAATAGCCGATGGTGCTCACGAATGGCATAACGGTCTGTCATCCCGGCAATGTAGTCGGCGATCGCGCGCGCCTGGACCTGATCATCGCCGCGCCGATAATCGGGGGGCAGCAGCCGCGGCTCATGAATAAACGCACTGAACAGTTCGCGCACAATGCGGCGCGCCTTGTTGGTCATGCGCATGACCTTGAAATGACGGTACAGGTTTTCAAAAAGAAATTTCTTCAGGTCATCGGCTTCTTGCCTGATCGCGCCTGAAAACGCCACCAGCGGACCGCTTCGCCTGGCTGCATCGGCATCAACCGGGGCGGCGCGTGCGAGCAGGGCCGCCGTCGTCACGGTCACGTCCGTGATCAGCGTGTTGATCATGCGTCGAATTGTTTCAGACACCGCGCGGCGCTGCGCGATGTCGGGCCACGCCTGCAACACCTCGGCATAGTGCCGCGCGAAGATCGGCACGGCCTGCATCTGCTCGACCGTCAGCAAACCAGATCGCAAACCATCGTCGATGTCGTGGTTGTTGTAGGCGATCTCGTCGGCCAGATTGGCCAGTTGCGCCTCGAGGGACGGTTGTGTACGCGCAATAAACCGCTCACCGACCTCGCCCAGCAGCTTCGCGTGGGCGAGTGAACAATGTTTGAGGATACCCTCGCGTGTTTCAAAGCAAAGGTTCAGTCCGTTAAACAGCGCATAGCGCTCCTCGAGCTCGTCGACCACGCGCAGGCTCTGGAGATTGTGTTCAAACCCGCCCGCATCCGGTGCAAACTCGCGCATACAGGCGTTGAGCTCATCCTGACCCGCGTGGCCAAATGGCGTATGCCCCAGGTCGTGCGCCAGGGCAATCGCTTCAGTCAGGTCTTCATTCAACCCCAGGCTGCGGGCCAGCACGCGCGCGATCTGAGCGACCTCCAGGGAGTGCGTCAGCCGGGTACGAAACAGGTCGCCCTCGTGGTTGATGAACACCTGCGTCTTGTATTCCAGCCGACGAAAAGCCCCGGCATGGATAATGCGATCGCGGTCACGCTGGAACGCGTTGCGGTTGCCCGGTGCGGGTTCGGGGTGACGCCGCCCACGGCTCTGGCCGGGACGACAGGCGTAAGCAGCCAGTTCAGTCATGGTCAGGTCCTTAAACCGTATTGCGTTCAATCACGCGGGCGACCAGCTCGGCCGGGGCCGTGCGCCGGATGGCTTCGCCAATTCGGGGCATCAGCACGAAATTGATTGCTCCACCTTCAGTCTTCTTGTCGCCCTGCATGAGCGACATCCACTGGTCAATGCCAGCGAGCTTGGGAGCCATGACCGGGCAGCCGATGGCGGTCACCAATTCACGCACGCGCTCGACATCCTGCAACGGAAAGCCCAGCAATTCCGACGAAAGATCGGCGGCCATCACCAGTCCGCAGCCCACTGCCTCGCCGTGCAGCCAGTGACCGTAGCCCAGCCCGGCCTCAATGGCGTGACCAAACGTGTGGCCCAAGTTCAGAATCGCGCGCAGGTCTGCTTCGCGTTCGTCTTTTGAAACCACCCAGGCTTTGAATTCGCAAGACCGCCGGATGGCGATCGCCAGTAACTCAGGATCGCGTTCGCGCAAACCGGCTGCGTGTGTCGCGCACCAGGAAAAAAACTCAGCATCCATGATCAAGCCGTACTTGATAACCTCGGCCAGGCCCGCCGACATCTCGCGGTCAGCAAGGGTATTGAGCACGTCGGTGTCAATTTCAACCGCGATTGGCTGGTAAAACGCACCAATCATGTTCTTGCCCAACGGGTGATTGACCGCGGTCTTGCCGCCCACGGACGAGTCTACCTGCGCCAGCAGGGTCGTGGGCACCTGGACGAACCGAACGCCACGCATGTAGAGTGCCGCTGCGAACCCGGCCATATCGCCGATCACGCCCCCGCCAAGCGCCACCACAACCGTGCGCCGGTCTAGCTGGGCGCCCAGCATCGCGTCGAAAATCACATTCAGGGTTTCCCAGTTTTTGTAGGCTTCGCCGTCTGGAAGCATCACCGTGACGATCCGGATGCCACACCCGGACAGCGCCTTGAGCACGCGCTCGCCCATCAGGGCATCAATCGTCGGATTGGTCACCAGGGCGATGGACGTGGCATTGGCGGGTATCACTTGAGCCAGCGCGTCGAGGCGTCCGGGCGCGATATGAATGGGATACAGGCCCCCTGGGGTCGCTACATCTACGGTGTGCATGACTTGATCTCAACAGTTTTTTCGGTGGTGGTCAGGCGTTCGACCAACTGGACGACAAGCTGCGCGACGGTAGTCGTGCCCGTATCGACCACGATGTCGGCAACCTCGCGATAGAGGGGATCCCGCAGTTCAAGCAGGTGGCGCAATGTCGCCCTGGGGTCAGGGGTCGCCAGCAGGGGGCGATTTCGGTCGCGGCTCGTGCGCCGGTAAAGCTCTTCAACGGTCGCGCGCAGGTAAACAACGATGCCGCGTTGCGCCAGTGCCTGCCGGTTTTCCGCCGCCAGCACCGCACCGCCGCCCGTGGCAAGCACGATATTTCGCCTTAGTGTGCACGCATCGAGCGCCTGACACTCACGTTTGCGGAACCCTTGCTCGCCTTCTATCTCAAAGATAACCGGGATACGTACCCCGCAACGCGCTTCGAGCTCATGATCCAGATCCAGAAACTCACGCTGCAAGGCGCGGGCCAGACTTTTGCCAATAGTGGTCTTGCCCGCCCCCATCATGCCAATCAGGAAAATCGGGTGGTCATAGGCCAGCCGACCGATCTGCACTGGGCTGGCCAGAGCATCGGCATCGCAAATCTGATCGCAGCAAAGCTGCGATCCGGGTGTCAACGCATCGTTCATATTTGCATTATCCCATTGCTAAGCCAACCCGAGGCTGGGCCAAAACGGGCAAACCCCTATAAAACCATTAAAATGGCCGCCAATGAGCAAATCTAACCACTCCCACGACGATGACCAAGAGGACAATAAGTCCTCCGGTTCAAGCATCGTCCGTTTTTTCCTCAAGCTGGCCATTCTTCTGGCCGGTCTTGCCGCATGCGGTGCTTTATTGGTCGCCATGGCGCTGGCGCTGGCCTGGCCCAACGTGCCGGACCTCACCGCGATGACCGACTACCGGCCGCGCGTGCCGCTTCGCATTTTTACGGCCGACAAGGTCATGATCGGTGAGTACGGCGAAGAACGCCGCAACGTCCTGCGTTTTAACGAAATCCCGGACGTCATGAAATCAGCCGTGCTGGCGGCCGAAGACGACCGCTTTTACCAGCATGGCGGGATAGACTGGTTTGGCGTCGTGCGGGCTGGCCTGACCAACGTGCTCGCCATGTCCAAGACACAGGGCGCCAGCACCATCACCATGCAGGTGGCACGTAATTTCTACCTGTCGTCCGAAAAAACCTGGTCGCGTAAATTCTACGAATTGCTGCTCACGTTCAAAATCGAAGCGAGCCTGACCAAAGACCAGATTCTGGAACTCTACCTGAACCAGATTTACCTGGGCAACCGCGCCTACGGCTTTGCCGCCGCTTCGCGTACCTACCTGGGCAAGCCGTTGTCAGACATCACCCCAGCCGATGCCGCGCTCCTGGCAGGCATCCCCAAGGCGCCCTCACGTTTCAACCCGATCGCAAACAAGCCACGTGCCGTGCTGCGCCAGCGTTATGTGCTGGGTCGCATGCATAGCCTGGGCTACCTGACCGACAGTGAGTACAAGGCGGCGCTGGCGCAGCCCATCGTGATCAAGTCGGCCGAAGGCACGCCGGCTGGCGGCTATGCCGTGCACGGTGAATATGCGGCAGAACTGGCACGCCAGCTGATGATCAGCGTCTACCCTGAAAACGTCTACTCGCGTGGCCTGAACGTGTACACCACGATTCAGTCCAAGGATCAGGAATGGGCCTACCAGTCCCTGCGCGAAGGTGTGCTCGACTACACGCGTCGCGCACCATATCCTGGCCCCGAAGCCCAGCTCGACATGCCGGCCGGTATCGAAAACGACCCCGCCAAACTTGACGAATTCCTCGATGGTGTCTTTGACAAGTATCCGGACCGGACCGAAATGCTGATTGGCGTGGTGCTGGCGGTCAAGCCCGACGAAGTCCGCATTGCGCGCAGTTCGACCGATATCGCCACCATCAAGGACAAGCGGGCAATCAGCGTGATCTCGCGCGCCCTCAACCCCAAGGCGCCTGCGGCCCAGCGTATTCAGCGCGGCTCAGTCGTGTATCTGCACAAGAACAGCGACTATTGGGAAATCCTGAACATGCCAACGGTGCAGGCCGCCTTTGTCGCCCTGACACCCCAGGACGGCGCGCTACGCGCCATGGTCGGTGGCTTTGACTTCTACCACGGCAACTTCAACCGCGTGACACAAGCCTGGCGCCAGCCGGGGTCGTCCTTCAAGCCGTTCATCTACGCCGCCTCGCTCGAACGCGGCCTGACACCGGCGACGATGATTTCAGACATGCCCTTCGAACTCACCGCAGAGCAAACCGGATCCAAAGCCTGGGCACCCAAAAATTACGGCGGGCAGTATGAACCCATGCTGTCCATGCGCGAAGCCATCCAGAAATCCAAGAACATGGTGTCCATTCGTATCTTGCAGGCGATTGGTCCGCAGTATGCACAGGAATACGTGACGCGCTTTGGCTTTGACAAGTCCCGCCACCCGGCGGTACTGCCCATGGCGCTCGGTGCAGGCGCCGTGACGCCCATGCAGCTCGCCGCTGGCTACTCGGTGTTTGCCAACGGCGGTTATCGCGTGACGCCCTTCCTGATCGACCATGTGACCGACGCGAGTGGCCAGGTCATCATGCAGGCAAAGCCGGTCATTGCCGGCGACTCGGCAGCGCGCGCGATCGACGCCCGCACCGCCTACGTCATGGACGACCTGCTGCGCGGGGTCGCCACCTACGGCACGGCCGCGCGCTCAAGGCAGGTCCTCAAACGCAACGATCTTGCCGGCAAGACCGGCACGACCAACGATTCGGTCGACGCCTGGTTCGCGGGCTATTCGCCACAACTCGTTGGCGTGGCCTGGCTGGGCTATGACCAGCCCAAATCGCTGGGCTCGCGAGAAACTGGCGGTGGCGCCGCCATGCCGATCTGGCTGGGCTACATGGCCAACGCGCTCAAGGCCTTCCCCGAAGAAAAGCGCAACCCGCCCCCAGAAGGGCTGATTGTCGAGGGTACCAATTTCTACTTCAGCGAATTCCCACCGTCGCAGGCTATCCAGAGAATCGGGTTACCGGAAAAGGATTCGCTGGGTGATTTTCTGAATACGATGGGATCAGGTGCCGCCAAACCTTCAAACTAATAGCGTGCCTGAGGTCGGCACGGTGCGAGGTCAGGCGGGTTAAAGTTTGACTTCCAGGCGCTGTCCAGCCGCATCCGAACAGATTTGCGACAGGCAGTCGTGCAGGTCTTGTCCGCCGCGGGTGTCCTTCCAGACCTCCCCGTCAAAGCGATAATGGAACCCGCCGCGCCGTGCAGCGACCCATATTTCCTTGAGTGGCGCCTGGCTATTGATGACAACCTGGTGGCCATTGTCAAACACCAGGTTCAGGACATTGCCATCGCGTTTTGTTTCGACATCGAGATCCAACGTCTCGAACCAGTGATCTGCCTGGCGTTCAACGGCATCCAGAATACTGGAGACCCGGGTAAGAAATTCAGTTTCGTTCATAATCCCTATCCTCACGCTAGAGGGAGTTTGCAGTGATTGCTTTCGTCAACCACCATCCTGTTGCTCGCATTGTAGCGATGCTGACACTTGCGCTCGGCCTTGGGCTGGCAGGCTGCGGGTTCAAGGGCCCCTTGTATCTCATCCCCAAGGCCAATTCGTCGCCGACCCGGATGCCCGTGATGCAACCGTTTGGCCTCCCGGGCGAAGAGGGCCCGCTCCCGCCTTTCTATGAAGAAGATCCCTCGCTCACGCCGGCCCCGATCATCTTTGACTAAACATTCGGCTGACCGCCATGTCCGAGCAATTCCGGCATGGCGCGACGTCTTAAAACACTTGAACCTCACTGCCACGACATGACCGCTCACTCCCCCACCATGACCACCCGGCAGCCGGCCGGCGCACCCCACTTCCATGACCAGGATGGCACGCTGCATGCAGAGGGCGTTTCGCTGGCTGAGCTGGGCCAGGCACTGGGCACGCCCCTCTACGTTTATTCGCGCGCGGCGCTTGCGACCGCGTGGTCGTCCTACCAGGACGCCATTGGCAGCCATAATGTACTGGTGTGCTTTGGGATGAAAGCCAACTCCAATCTTGCAGTACTCAAGGAATTTGCGCGTCTGGGCAGCGGTTTTGACATCGTCTCGGGCGGAGAGCTGGCCCGTGTGCTGGCTGCCGGCGCGAACCCGGCCAAGGTGGTGTTTTCTGGCGTGGGCAAACAGAGATGGGAAATGCAGGCCGCACTCGAGGCGGGCGTAAAGTGCTTTAACGTTGAATCCGTACCGGAACTCCAGCGGCTGTCGGACGTGGCTTGCAGCATGGGCAAAGTCGCCCCGGTTTCGCTGCGCGTGAACCCGGATGTCGATGCACAAACGCACCCCTATATTTCGACCGGCCTGAAAGAAAACAAATTTGGTATTGCAATCGAAGAGGCGCTTGGCGCCTATCAGCTGGCCACCTCCTTGCCAGGCCTGAACGTGGTCGGGGTCGATTGTCACATCGGTTCGCAAATCACAGAGGTCAGTCCGTATCTTGACGCACTGGACAAATTGCTGGCCCTGATTGAACAGCTCGGCGCCCTTGGCATCGAACTCAAGCACCTGGATCTGGGTGGCGGTCTGGGTATCCGTTACGACGACGAAACGCCCCTCGCGCCCAAAGTCTTGCTCGACCGCGTGTTCGCAGCCTTGGAATCTCGCGGGTGTTCCTCCTTGCAGCTGGTGCTTGAACCCGGCCGGTCGATGGTGGGCAACGCTGGGGTCCTGCTCACGAGCGTCCAATATCTCAAGCACACCGAAGCGCGCAACTTTGCAATCGTCGATGCGGGCATGAACGACCTCTTGCGCCCTGCACTGTACGAAGCCTGGCACGGTGTGTTGCCAGTCGTACCGCGACAGTCAACCACTACGTTGTATGACGTGGTGGGGCCCGTGTGCGAAAGCGCGGACTGGCTGGCACGTGGTCGCCAGCTGTCGCTGGAAGAAGGCGACATACTCGCCATCGAATCAGCGGGCGCCTATGGCTTTGTGATGGCAGGCAACTACAACAGCCGGCCACGCCCCGCCGAGGTCATGGTCGATGGCGACATCTTTCACGTGATCCGCCAGCGCGAAACCTTTGCCGATCTGATCCGTGGTGAAAGCTGCCTGCCCTGACTCCGGTCAGGTGCGCGCTTGTGCCTGGCTGCACACCACGCGCGAGCGGCCTGATGAAGCTGTCTGACCGTGTGGCTTAACGCAATAAGCCACTAAAGAAACTCACGGTGTTGGCGGCGAGGCTGTCAAAGTGATACCCGCCTTCCTGCACCACCAGGGTCGGAAGGTTCAGGCCGGCGATGTCACGACCCAGGCGACCAAAGCCTTCGGTTGTGACGGCTACCTTGGCCTGCGGATCATCCTTGTAAACATCGAAACCCAGTGCCAGCACCACCACGTCCGGCTTGAAATCGCGCACCGCGGCAAGCGCCCGGGCCAGACACTCAAAAAACACCGATTCCGAGGACCCGTGGGGCATGGGCAGATTCAAGTTAAAGCCGGCCCCGACGCTGACCCCCTGCTCATCGTCGAAACCGGCCACTGCCGGGTAGAAGTTGGTCGGGTCCCCATGCACCGAGACGTAGAAGACATCATCACGGTCATAAAAAATGTCCTGCACACCCTGGCCATGATGCATATCCGTGTCTAGGATCGCCACGCGTCCAAACTGTTGGCGCAACTCCTGCGCGGCGACGGCTGCGTTATTGATGTAGCAAAAGCCACCCGCGGCGTCCTTGCGGGTGTGGTGCCCCGGCGGGCGGCACAAGGCATAGGCCTTCCGGTCACCGTCCAGGAGGGCCCGAGCCCCCGCAATGGCAGACTGGGCCGCCCAATAGGACGATGTCCAGGTATGCGGGCCCACAGGACAGCTGCCATCGGCCAGATAGCGCGCCGCCTCAGCCAGAATGCCGCGCATGGCGTTGGGTTCACGCACATACACGTTTGAAATGACCTCATCACCCCAGTCCTGCCCGACCTCGTGCCACCGTTGGTGGGCCGTTTCGAGAAATTTCAGGTAACCCGCGTCGTGCACGGCCAACAGTGGTTTGAGGCCGTAGTCGGCGGGCTGCGTCACGCGCAGGCCCAACTGCGCGATGCCCTTCAGAATCTGCAGGGTGCGTTCAGGAGTTTCCTGCGGCACACGCATCTGTCCGCGCGACAGATAGGTTTTTGGATAATGGAGGTTCTGATCAGGATGAAAAAACGTTTTCATTAAAGGACCTTGCCGGGGTTCAGAATGTTTTTCGGATCAAGCGTGGTTTTGATGAGTTTCATCAGGTTCAGCTCGGCCTCATTTCTCGAAAAGTGCAGATATTTTTTCTTGGTCATCCCAATCCCATGTTCAGCCGAGATCGACCCGCCAAATTCGCGCACCTGTTCATACACGCAGGCATCGATACCCGCGCGTGGAAAGTCCGCCTTGGTACCTGGCACATGCACGGTCACATGCAAATTGCTGTCGCCGATATGACCGAAATGGTTGTGCTCACAAGTCGGGAAACGCTCGCGCAAGGTCGCCTGCAAGGTGGTCACGAAGCGGCTCATGTCGCCGATCGGCAGGCTGATGTCGTAGCCGCAATAGGGCGTCCAGACCAGCGGGTATTCGGAGACCGCGTCACGCAGCCGCCAGAAGTCGGCCGCCTCTTTGCCTGACTGCGCAATGGTCGCGTCAGTGAGCCAACCTTTTTCCATGGCCGACTCAAGCAGCGCAGCGTAGCGAGTCTGTTCATGGTCACTCAGGTCGCTGGCCAGTTCGATCAGCGCATAGGCGCCTGAGCGTGTCGCGAGCGGCGCACGAATACCTGGAATACGGGTGGTCATGAAATCGTAGAAGTCGGGCCACATGACCTCGAACGACATCAACGCGCCGCCCACCTGCTTGAGGTGAGCCAGAAACTTAACCGCTGCTGCGGGATCCGACAATGCGCAAAACGCAGTGAAATAACCAGGGGTGCGGGCATGCAGGCGCAAGACCGCGCGCGTGACAATACCGAGCGTGCCCTCGGACCCGATAAACAGTTGCTTGAGGTCGTAACCGGCATTGTTCTTGAGCATTTTGTTCAGGCTGGTGACCACGGTGCCGTCGGCCAGAACGACTTCCAGTCCCAGGATCTGTTCGCGCATCATGCCGTAGCGAATGACCCGATTGCCACCCGCATTGGTCGAAATGTTGCCACCGATCTGACACGAACCCCGTGCGCCCAAGTCGACCGCGAAGTACAGGTCCGCTTGGGCCGCAGCCTCCTGAATCAGCTGCAGGGGCGTACCCGCCCACACCGTCATGCAGGAGGCTGCCGCGTCAATCTCTTCGATGCCCGACAACTTTTCCATCGACAGCACCACGTCTCCATCGTTTGGCAACCCGCCGGCGACCAGACCCGTCATGCCGCCCTGCACCGTGACGGGCTGACCCACCTGATGACACAGCCGCATCACGGCGGACACCTGCTCAGTCGTAGCCGGGCGCACCACGGCGAGAGGCTCGCGCTCAAGCGTCTTTTTCCAATCAGTCTTGTAGACAGGCGTGATCGCGTCGCCCGTCAGTACGCCAGCGGTGCCCAGCACCTTGACCAGCGCGTCAATCAGTATTGTCTTGTCCATGTCTGCATTGCTCATTGTTTTGTGTTCCGGGTCAACCAGTAGGAAATCAGCATCGGCATCGTCAGCGACAGCCCTGCCGCAGTGATCAGCAGCATCCCCCAGACGGCCATCATCGGGGGAACCTGATCAAAAACCACCATGCTGAAGATTACCGCCAGCATAAGATGAAAATAGTTGAAGGGGGCAAGCGTCGAGGCCGGCACCAGCAAGAAAGCCCGGATCAGCAAGTACTGCCCAACACCGCTGAGGACCCCCACCAGCAGCATCGCCAGGCTATCGGTCATGTCTGGCCAGACTTGTGGCCAGTAAAAAACCAGAACGACACTGCCCATGATTGTGCAGGTAACTGCGGCATAAAAATACTGTTGTTCGCCGGGTACCCGGCCCGCCAATTTGCGGGTCAATAACTGTACCAGCGCAAAACTGAACGCAGCCACGAACATCAGCAAGCTGCCCACCGGTGATAGCTCGCCACCGGGGTGCACAATCAACAGCATCCCGAACATCCCCACCAGTACAAGCAGGTACTGCTTGATCCCAACACGCTCACCCAGCACGAACGGCGAGAGGGCGACGATTATGAGAGGGGCCAGAAAGTAAATGGCGGTGGCTTGCGCCAGGGGCAAGTACTGCAGCGCGGGCATAAAGCACACCCCCACGAGTCCCAGCATCACACCTCTGCCAATCAGCAAGCCACGCTGCCTCGTGTCGGCGACAAACGGCGTGCGCCGGCGCAACATGATCACCAGTGCCATCACCAGCACCACCACATAGCGAACCAGGTTCACCAGTGGTGCCGAGTTGCGCTGCACCAGGCTTTTTGCAATCACATCCAGCACGGCCAGTGCCAGCAAGGCACACAAAAAAATGCCAAACCCTTTGAGCCACTGTGCCTGTTGAGTCTGCATCGTTGGCCTGTGCATCAGACCCGTGTCCGTGCACGTGCCCTGATACCAGACAGCGTGTCGCCGGGCGCGATGCCGTTGGCGTCATAGCGCAACTCGATCAGGGCTGGCAGGTGCTCGCGGTCCGCAAAGGTACGCGCGCGTTCGAAGGCGGGGGCAAAGTCCTCGTCGCACTCGACCACTTCGCCATGACCATGGTAGGACTTGATCAGCTCGGCAAACTCCGGGTTGGCGAACTCGAGCGCAATGGTCCGACCTGGAAACTCCCGTTCCTGATGCGCGCGGATCGTGCCCCACATGCCATTGTTAAAGACCAGCACGACGATGCCCAGTCGGTACTGCATGGCCACGCCCAGTTCCTGCATGGTCATTTGAAAGCAGCCATCTCCGGCATAACAGACAACGGTCTTGTCGGGATACTGCAACTTGGCTGAAATGGCTGCTGGCAGACCGTAGCCCATGGTGCCCAGTGTCGAGGCCAGGCTGGTGCCCAGGCCCGCGAACTGACGATAGCGATGCGGGTACAGGGCGTAGTTGCCGGCACCCACCGTGACACACGCGTCCGCAGGCAACACGGCATTGACGTGTGCCGCTGCGCGGTCGAGACTCAGCGGTCCTGGAAAGGGCAAAGGCGCGAGGCTGTCCAGGTACGCCGCATGCGATGCCTCCACCCGTGGCTGGCGCGCAAGCGGCGCGCGCGGCAGGACATCGGCCACGGCGCGCGCAAAACCTACCGGGTCGGCCACAATAGGCAAAGCTGGAACGAATACGCGACCAAGCTCGCTCGCGTCCGGATAAATGTGAATCAGCTTCTGGCGTGGCTGTGGGCTTTCGATCCAGCTGTAGCCCTCGGTTGTGGCCTCACCCAGGCGGGCACACACGCTGATCACCAGGTCAGACGCCGACAGCCGCTCGCGCAACGCCTCGGTCATTCCCCAGCCAACATGGCCGGCAAAATTCGAATGTCGTGCGTCGATGCATTCCAGGCGACGCCACGAGACGCCCACCGGGATCTGGAACCGCTCGGCAAACCGCTCAACCGCGCGCGAGGCTTCAGCCGTCCAGCCACTGCCGCCCACGACCATCACGGGTCGCTCTGCCAACTCGATCAGGTCGCACATTGCCTGCGTGTCACGGGCAGCCGGTTGTGTATGCACACGGGTATAACGTGGCAAATCAGCCACGGCGGCTTGACCCCAGAGCGTGTCTTCGGGCAGCGCCAGCACGACCGGTCCCGGCCTGCCGCTTGTAGCCATCGCATAGGCCCGCGCAATGTATTCGGGGATGCGTTGGGTACGGTCGATCTGCGCGACCCACTTGCACATATGGCCAAACATGCGGCGGTAGTCGATTTCCTGAAAAGCTTCGCGTTCGTAAAAATCGTTGCCCACCTGCCCAATGAACAGTATCAACGGCGTCGAATCCTGCTGCGCAGTATGCACACCGATGCTGGCGTTGGTCGCACCGGGACCGCGTGTGACAAAGCAAACCCCCGGTTCGCCAGTCAGCTTGCCATAGGCTTCCGCCATATACACCGCGCCACTTTCCTGGCGGCACACGATGGCCTGGATGGCATCCTGGTGGTCATACAGCGCGTCAATGCATGGCAGGTAACTTTCGCCGGGTACCAGGAACAGCCTGCGCGTGCCCTGGATACGCAATTGCTCAATCAGGATTTGACCGCCATTGCGAACCGGACTGGCCACCTTGTTCATACCTGTACCGCCATCGGCTTCCATTGCTGGCCGGGAATCGCACTGATCAATGCTTTTGTGTAGGTGTGCTGCGGATGGTCAAACACCTCGACGGGCGTGCCCTGTTCGACAATGCAACCTTTGTGCATGACCACGATCTGATGACAGACCTGCGCGGC
>CAIJKV010000288.1 GCA_903821335.1 uncultured beta proteobacterium | reverse complement strand
GTCGCCCGCGGCATTGATGACAAGAAGCGAACGAACGCCAGTGATGACCGCTGCCATGGAGGTCAGACGATTGTTGAGCAACAAATTATCAGGCGCCCCTGCCTGTAGAGTGTGAAGGTTGGTGCGCAGTTGGTCCAGGGCGTTGCTTGTCGACTGGAGTTGCATACCAAGGTTGATTTCGATCACCTCGGCCTGTTTGGCAACCCGCGCTGACTCAGTTGACCAGGTATTTTTATGATCAGAATAAAGATTCAGGGCAAGCAAACAGGCCATGGCGAGCAGAGAACTCACAAGTAGCCACCAGTTCAACCGTAATGCTGAATACGCTTTTTTCAAACTAGCCTTGTGACTCTGTTCAACAGGTCAAAATCATTCATAACTATTTACAGCAGATGCGTGGATAACCCGAGCCATTCACGTGCTTTCGCAACGGTCTCAACAACCTTGAACAAATGTGGTTGTCCACCTATTGTTGTTGCTCGGTAGCCTACACCACCAACATGCGACGGAGCGCATGATCAGGATTGCACTCAGTCTACGCGTCTTCTACTTGGCACTAGGGAAATACCCTATGCATCCTTCCAAAAGAGCTGATCAGCTCTCAGGAAAAAGCATTCATGTGCGGAACATCAAAAATATCCAATACCGTGATGCCAAACAGCAGACGAATACCGGAAGTGCAATTAAGGCAAAAACACAACTTTTTACTTAACAGAAGTTAATAATATTAAACCACATTTTAATGATATTATAATAGACAATAAAAGACGATAGACAAATACAGGGTTTATTTCGATGAAACAGTGTTAATTTCGATCATTCACACCTGTCAAAATGTCAAAAGATTCGTAAAAATCTAGATTAACTATGCTGGCTAAGTATATAATTTGCATAGTTTTTATAATTCTCAAGGCACCCGGGATGATTTTTTTGTCGCATTTTTCTTCTCGCAGGACGTGGCTGGCTCCCGTGCTTTGCCTGACACTGGGCCTCTCAGGCTTCCAAGCGTCGGCGCAGGACACGATCGAGTCGATCACCAACGGTGCGTCCACCACTAAGAAATCACCCGCCGCGACCCAGACTAAGCAAAAGGCTGCAGCCAGCACGACAGCGCCCTCGCCGGCCACCAAAAAGAAAACTGACTCGACGGCCAAGACCGCAGCACCCGTCAAGAAAACCGGCCAAGCCACTAAAACCCAGTCACCCGCGGCGTCCAAGGCTGCCGCAGTTAAGCCGTCCAACGCGCCACGCGCCCATAACGCTGGGGCCGTGCCCGCCAAGGTGGCTTCCTACGCGGCCTTGCGTTCCAATGTCGTCTACGTACAAGACCTGAGCAGCAACGCTGTCCTGTACTCACGTAATGACGACGTTACGCGGCCGATCGCCTCGATCACCAAACTCATGACCGCAGTGGTGCTGGTCGACGCCAACCTGAACATGAACGAAATCATCGAGGTCACGCAGGATGACGTTGATGTGGTTAAACATAGCCGCTCGCGCCTGTCGGTCGGGACCAAGTTGTCGCGTGCCGACATGCTTCACCTTGCACTGATGTCATCCGAAAACCGGGCAGCCAGCGCACTGGGCCGAACCTACCCAGGCGGCACTGCCGCTTTTGTCAGCGCCATGAACGCCAAGGCGCAGGAACTCGGCATGGATCGCAGCCAGTTCGTCGAGCCAACCGGACTATCAAGCGCCAACGTATCGACGCCACGCGACCTGGTCAAGCTGATGCAAGCCGCGGTGTCGCGACCAGCCATCCATCGGTACACCACCGATGACCAGTACGAAGTCCGCACCAGTGGGCGCACCACAATTTTTCGCAATACCAACGCGCTCATATCCAAGCCCGACTGGGACATCAAAGTTTCGAAAACTGGTTACATCAACGAAGCGGGTCAGTGCCTAGTCATGGTTGCGCGGATCAACAACCGTGACACGGCCATCGTCTTGCTCAACGCGGAAGGAAAATTCACCCGTATCGGCGATGCGGTTCGCATCCGGCAAATGGTGCAACGTCAGGAAGTCGCCTCGGCGACTCCCAATGTGCTGTAAAGCAACACGCCGCATTCTGGATTAATTTCCACGACAGTGCGGTGCCGCCTGCGAAGTGGTATGTTGAACGAGAATTCATTCAAAATCAGCAGTCCCACCTTCGACCCGCGGCCTCATGTCAACACCGAACGCTAACACTGCCAGGGCGGCCCCGACATGGCTGCCTTACGTCGCGGTGGCCGCTCTCTTGTCCATACTGGTGATTTTGCTGACCTCGGTCGCCGTCTGGCAAGAGTCACGGCGCCATCAGGAACGGGCCGTCGTGGTCACCCAGACCATGGCCAGGCTTCTTGGCGAAAACATTGAAGACATTTTCGCCAGGGCGGACGCGTTCATGCAGTCCACGGCGCTGTATTACGCCGATCAACGCGCGCAAGGTAGCCTGGAACCCGCGCGCTTCAATACCTATCTCGATCAGCAACTTGCCCTGTTCCCAGGTGTCGCCGACCTGCGGATCACGGACGCCAAAGGGATGGTGCGGTTTGGCACAAGGATCATGACGACGGTCAGTCTCGCTGACAGGAATCATTTTATTCGTTCACGAGAAAGCGTCGGCCAGGAACTGATTTTTGACGGCCCAACTGTGACACGGTTGACAAAAAAATGGGTGATCGTGTTGGCCAGACGCCTGGACAACCCAGACGGATCGTTCGCCGGGGATATTCACGCGAATATCGACATCGACTATTTTTCAAAAATATTTTCGGAAATCAGCCTGGGAGATTCCGGAACGCTGGTCATGCGCGACCTCAACATGGCTCTGATACAACGTGTGCCAACGGTGGACGGGCCTGACAATGCGGTCGGCAACAAGAAGGTCTCGCAGCAACTACTGGACCTGGTTGCACGCCAGCCTCAAGGTGGAACCTATGTGGCGACCTCCCCGCTTGATCATGTCGAGCGCACCTACTCCTACTACAAGATCCCGAGCTATCCGTTCTACATGATTGCAGGTCGCGCCTCCAGCGACTTTCTGGCGGCCTGGCGCACCAATGCCTACCTGTTGCTGGGCCTGTGTGGCCTGATGCTTCTGGCGACGTTCGGTGGGACCTGGCAAATATATCGCTTGTCGCAACGACGGGCGGACCATGCCTTGTTCGACGTCCTGACCTTGCAAACCGCCATTCTCGAGCACGCCGCGTACGCCATCGTCGCAACCGATGCGCAGGGAATCATCACTGTGTTCAACAAGGCCGCCGAGCGCATGACCGGCTACCTGGCCGACGAAGTCATTGGCAAGCGGTCCGCCATTGATTTTTATGCTCCGGCCGAGGTACTGAAACGTACGAAGGCACTGTCAACGCTCAGAGGCAAGCCTGTCAAACCCGGTTTTACGGCTCTTGTCGAACCCTATGTACGAGGTGGCGTGCTTTCGGACGAAGTGACGTACGTTCGACGTGACGCGACACGGTTTCCCGCCATGCAATCGGTCACGGCACTGCGTAACCCAAGCGGTGACATTACCGGTTATATGGCGATCGTGACCGACATATCGGAACAACAAGCGAAGAAAAAGCGGCTGGATGACACCATGGTTCGCCTGAAACTCGCCACTGAGGCCGCGGACATCGGCGTCTGGAGCTGGGATTTCATCGATAACAAGTTGACTTGGGACGACCGTCTGTGCAGCTTCTATGAGTTAACAGCCGCTGAGCGGGAAAAAGGGCTGTATTACGACCTGTGGGAATCGCGCATACACCCGAGTGACCGTGAACGTTCAGAAAAATTGCTTGCGCTAGCGCGAAGCAACAACACCCCATATCACGATAGCTTTCGTATCTTGATGCCCGATGGCCGGATACGCTACATCCAGTCCAGTGCCACCAATGAACACGACGACAGCGGCATTGCCCTGCGCATGGTCGGGGTCAACCGTGATGTCACGCTAGAGCGAGAGCTTGAAGCGCAATTGCGCGCGGCCAAGGATGCCGCGGAGTCCGCCAACCAGGCCAAGAGCCTGTTTCTCGCCAACATCAGCCACGAAATCCGTACACCGATGAACGCAGTCATCGGCCTGACCCAGCTGACGCTGGAAACTGAACTGACCACCCGCCAACGCCATTACCTCAAGACGGTTCAAAATTCCGCCAATGCGTTGCTGCACCTGATCAACGACATCCTTGACCTGTCAAAAATCGAAGCCGGACAAATGGAAATGCGAGCCGAGCCTTTTGCCATGAACACACTGCTCGGTGAAGTGATCGACCTGTTCGCCGACGCGTTCAAGGAAAAGGGCTTGTCACTGCACACCCTTGTCGCACCAGACATACCACCCTTCCTGCGGGGCGATGCCCTGCGGCTGCGTCAGGTGCTGGTGAATCTATTGAGTAATGCACTCAAATTCACCGAGCGAGGCGAAATCGACATCCAGGTCACCAGAATCGCTGCTTCTGCCTCAACCGTTACCCTTCACATACAGGTCAGAGACACAGGGATCGGCATGACAGCAGAGCAGGCAGATCGCCTGTTCTCACCCTTTACTCAAGCCGACGAATCGATTACCCGACGCTATGGCGGCACGGGTCTGGGGCTCTCTATTTCCAGACAGCTCGTCAAGCTGATGGGTGGCGAAATCCGCGTCGATAGTCAGGTCGGCCATGGGACGACCTTCTCCTTGACAGCCGAGTTCGAAATGATCGCCCCCAGGGACTATCCCACTGAACTCCCCCCTGACGTGCTCGCGCAAGTATATGGACCCGGCACATTATCGGGTGAATCCAGAGCCCGGTTGACCCGGCATGGCACAATGGAAACCGACAAACTCCAGGCGCCTACGGCCTGGGTTGACCGAACCAGGCTCTACCCGCTACTGGCAGAGCTCGAACGCATGCTGGCAACTAAAATGCTCGCCGCGCGAGCCATCTGCACGGAAATCGAAATGCTGCTGAAGGGTACGGACCTGGAAGCGCACTTCAAGCCCATCATGGATGCAACGTTCAAGTTGAAATTCGACCAAGCCAGAAACGCCCTTCCCGCCTTCGTTGCGGTTTTACCAAATTAACATTAGGATTGGTTTCATGACGACCCGACCGCTTATCCTGATCATCGACGATATGATCGAAAACGTGGAAGTGCTGGGCGAAGCCTTGTCAGGAAGCTACGATATTCAGTTCGCAACCTCCGGGCCAGAGGGACTGGCATTGCTCAAGATGCGGCGCCCGGATCTGGTTCTGCTCGACATCATGATGCCGGGCATGAGCGGATACGAAGTATTTGACGCGATCAAGCTTGACCCCCAGACACGCGCCATTCCCGTTATTTTCGTCACGGCAAAAAATAATGCCGAGAGCGAAACAAAGGCGCTTAACGCGGGGGCCGTGGATTTCGTACACAAACCCATCAACACCGACGTGGTTCGCGCACGCGTCAGATTGCACCTTGAACTGGAAAAACGCAGGGAGGATCTAAAACAGAATATGGTCCACCTGATGCAAACCCAGAACCATTTACGTGTATTGTCGATGGCAGTCGAGCAAAGCCCAACCTCAGTGTTGATCACCGGACCAGACGGTCTGATCGAGTATGTCAACCCACAGTTCACACGGGAAACCGGCTATTCATCGGTCGAAGCCATTGGACAAAACCCCAGGCTCCTGCACTCCGGCCTGACCCCACAGTCCACCTTTGATGACATGTGGGCGACCCTGATCCAGGGTGAACCCTGGACTGGCGAACTGATTAACCGACGCAAGTCCGGTGAGGTTTTCTGGGAAGAAGCGCACGTCGCACCGGTCAAGGACGACGCGGGCAGCATCATCCACTTTGTCGCCGTAAAACTTGATGTAACCGAGCGAAAACAGGCGCACGAACGGCTCGCCTACATGGCTCACCACGATGCCCTGACGGGTCTGCCCAACCGCATACTGTTCTTCGAGCACGTCATGCAAAGCCTGGCAATGGCCAAGCGCAACGCCAACATACTCGCCCTGATGTTTGTTGATCTTGACCGTTTCAAGGTGATCAACGACACCTACGGCCATGGTGTCGGCGACCAAGTCCTGATCGAGGCCGCCAGGCGCATGTCAGACAGCGTTCGTGGTTCAGACATGGTTGGGCGAATTGGCGGGGATGAATTTGTCGTGCTGATGTGCGATCTTACCAATGAGGGCAGCGCCACCACCGTGGCGGAAAAGATCCGGCATGCACTGAATCAGCCGTTCACTGTCGCCCAAGGAACTGTCTCGATCTCATCAAGTATCGGCATCGCCATGTTCCCGGAGCACGGCAGTGACGAAATTGAACTGGCCAGAAATGCGGACTACGCCATGTACCACGCGAAAGAAAATGGCCGCAATGGTATCGCCGTCTATCTGCCGGGCATGTGGGCACCGCACTGAAAGCGTGCGCTCAATAATGGTTCGAGGACCCACCTGCAAAGTTCAGGAAACGCGTACTTGACCCCTGGAAAGTGAGCCGCACGGTACCGATCGGACCATTACGCTGCTTGCCGATAATAATTTCAGCCGTACCTTTGTCGGGTGAGTCCGGGTTATAGACCTCATCGCGATAAATAAAGAGAATCAAGTCAGCGTCCTGCTCAATTGCGCCGGATTCACGCAAATCGCTCATGACAGGCCGCTTGTTGGGTCGCTGTTCAAGGCTGCGGTTCAGCTGCGACAAGGCCATGATCGGACACTGGAGTTCTTTACCCAGCGCCTTGAGCGAGCGGCTGATTTCAGAAATCTCGGTCGCACGGTTCTCGCCCGCACCGTTGGCACCCATCAATTGCAGGTAGTCGATGATGATCAGCCCAAGCTGACCACACTTGCGCGAGAGCCTGCGGGCACGGGCGCGCAATTCGACCGAGTTCAGAGCAGGCGTTTCATCGATATACATCTGCGCGTCTTGCATGCGCTGGACGGCGTGGGTCACACGTGGCCAGTCTTCGGCCAGAAGCTTACCGGTACGCATACGATGCTGGTCGAGCATCCCGACCGAACCCAGCATACGCATGGCAAGTTGCACCGCACCCATTTCCATGGAAAACACTGCGACCGGCAGGCCTTGCTCGATGGCGACGTGTTCACCGATATTCATCGCCAGCGAGGTCTTACCCATGGACGGACGCCCCGCCACAATCACCAGGTCGCCTGCCTGCAGACCGGAAGTCATCTTGTCCAGATCGGTAAAACCTGTGGGCACACCCGTCACATCGGAGTCGCCCTCTCGGTGGTAGAGCTCATCGATCCGTTCAACGACCTCGGACAGCAGCGGCTGAATTTCACGAAACTCGGCAGAGGCCTTGGCACCTTCCTGGGCAATCTTGAAGACTTTGGATTCAGCCTCATCCAGTAACTGGCGCGCTTCTTTGCCCTGTGGGTTAAATGCCGCTGCGGCAATCTCGTCGGCCACGCTGACGAGCTTGCGTAACATCGAGCGTTCTCGAACGATTTCGCCATAGCGGCGAATGTTTGCGGCCGAGGGCGTGTTGTGCGCCAGGGCATTCAGGTAAGCAAGTCCGCCAATCTCTTCAGACTTTCCAACGCTGGAAATTGACTCGTGTACCGTGACCACATCGGCAGGACGCGACAGATTGATCAGACGGGCAATATGATGCCAGATCAGCTTGTGGTCAAAGCGATAGAAGTCTTCTTCGTTGAGAACGTCGGTAATACGTTCCCAGGCAGCGTTATCGAGCAACAACCCGCCGAGCACTGACTGTTCCGCCTCGACTGAGTGCGGTGGGACGCGTAGATAATCAAGCTGGGGATCGGGCGGATTGTTCATACCGGAATCATAACCGGAAGGTATTCGCCACGTGTACAAACCCCTGTACATCCCGGCCAGGAAGCCTTTTTAACAGCCACCCAAGGGATTGGTGCAACAGGCCAAGCGGCCTGGCCATCCGACTGAGTTCACGGGCAACCAGCGGGTCTGGATTGGCCTGCAGATAGGCCGACATCAGTCGGTCGCACAGTGCCTGGCGATCGTGAGGACTGAATTCGTGGCCACGTAATCCAGCCATTGACGATATCATCTGATAGACATCGTAGGCTTGGCCAACGGGATGTGAAAGCGCCTCACCAATGTTTTCTTCGAAATCGATACGTGTCAGGACACCGTTTTCCGACATGACATTGCGCAACTGTGCGCCCCCATGCACGAAACCAGCCTGATGGAAGACTGCCAGATCTCTGGCGACCTTCGCCACCAGGTCCAGGCGGTTCTCCTGCAACGCGGTGCGCAGCAGGTAGGGCATGTCCTGCCCCACGTACTCAAGCACCAACACACCTGGCGCATGACGCAGGATCAATGGAACCCTGCAACCCGCCACGCGCAGTTGAACCAGGCGTTGGGCTTCGTCATCCAGACCGTTACGCAACAAGACCCGGGCCGAAGGCAGTTCACCGAGAGTCAGCAGGCACAACCAAGCCAGTGTTGACGACCGCAGGTATCGCAGGCAATAGATCAGTCGGGTTTTGAGTGTGTCACGCCGACGCTTGATCACGATGCGACGGCCTGCAATGTCAAGTATCTGCACGCCGGCGGGTTCGCCCTGATGCTTGAGCAGCCAGGCGCTGAGTGCTTGTTGAAACGGAGAATCTAAATCTGAATCTGTCATGGAGGCAACAGCGTGGGCAAAAACCAGCGTACTCAGAAGCAAAAAGCCGGCAACAGCCGGCTTTTTGCATACATAACCACTGAAGTATTAGACCAGATCGCCGGTCACAACAACAGTGATGCTGCTTACCACGTCAGGGTGCAAGGCAACTTGGACGGGGAACTCGCCGACGGCCTTCAAAGGGCCTTCAGGCAAGCGGATCTGCGCTTTTTCGATGCCAGCAAAGCCAGCAGCGATCAGGGCAATGGCGATGTCCATGTTGGTGACTGAACCAAACAGACGGCCATCCACACCAGCTTTCTGCTTGATTGACAGCGCATAGGCCTCAAGGCGTTCGCCCAGGGCTTGCGAGGCAGCCAGCTTTTCAGCCTGGATTTTTTCCAGTTCGGCGCGACGGGCTTCGAACTCTTTGAGGGCAGTTTCAGTGGCGCGACGGGCTTTTTTCTGGGGAATCAGGAAGTTACGGGCGTAGCCATCACGCACGCGAACGACTTCACCGAGATTGCCGACGTTAACGACTTTTTCGAGCAGGATAATTTGCATGTTAGCCCCGGATCAGTTGTGGTTGTCAGTGAAGGGCAACAGTGCCAGGAAGCGTGCACGCTTGATGGCAGTGTCGAGCTGGCGCTGGTAGTGCGCTTTGGTACCGGTCAGGCGGGCTGGAATGATCTTGCCGTTTTCCTGAATGAAATCACGTAATGTGTCGAGATCTTTGTAATCAATCTGATCAACATTGGCTGCGCTGAAGCGGCAAAATTTGCGACGCTTGAACAGCGGGTTTTGTTGCGTGAATTTCTTTTTTTCTTTACGTTTACCGAAGAAAGCCATGATATGCCTTGTTCAAATTTGTTGAATAAGCTGCGCATGCAGCTTGAATCTGGGGGAATCTTTTCGAAGCGGGGCCAGAAATCCCTGAATCCGCACCGAACCACCTAACTTCATCGTGACTGCCATCTGAGCCAGATCACCCATTGCGACGACGGGAAGCATTAACGCCACCCGCCGAGGCTGGCCTGCTTCTGTGACCTCTGACTCGTGTGACAGTAGGAATTCGAGAACTGGTACCCCGGACGGTGTGTAACGGAGTGCGGAGAGCTCAAAAACCTGACCTGTGACTTCGAGCCGGTTCACGGCAGGCCCGGGATTACTCAGCGTCGCCTGGCTGTGTCTCGGCCGTTGCCTTGCGGGCCTCGTCGCGTTCAACTTGCTTCATCATGATCGATGGCGCGGTTTCGGCGGTTTTGGTCTTGATCACAATGTGACGCAGGACGGCATCGTTATAGCGGAACGAGTGTTCGAGTTCGTCGAGGGTCGCCTGTCCGCATTCAATATTGAAGCAGACGTAGTGAGCCTTGACGAGTTTCTGGATAGGGTAAGCCAGTTGACGGCGACCCCAGTCTTCGAGGCGATGAATCTTGCCACCCTGAGCCGTTACCAGAGCCTGGTAGCGTTCAACCATTGCGGGAACTTGCTCGCTCTGGTCCGGATGGACAATGAAAACGACTTCGTAATTTCGCATACTTAGTACTCCTGAGGATATCCGGCGTCGGGTTTACATGCATGCGGCTTAACTGTGGTTAACAAATGCTGTTAGCAAATGCGGTTAGCAAAATACAGTAACCGTACAACCTGAACCATGCACTGCAACCCCTGCCGGGGGCAGCCCGCCAGGATAATTTCCGGTCTGATTGCCGAAAAGCACCATGGTCGAGCAAGAAAGCCTATCAGTTTCGCGCATTTAGCCGCAGAATGCAAGCGCTGCGTGCAGCTCAGGCCACAACACCAAGCAAATCAGAGAACCTGGCACGTACCGAACGCTCAATACCTGCCGCATCCAGACCCACACTGGCCAGCAGTGCGGCCTGGTCGCCATGGTCGATAAAACGATCAGGTAACCCAAGCTCAAGCAACCGCGACTCCACGCCGGCGGCGGCCAGCGTTTCTGCTACCGCACTGCCAGCTCCCCCCATGACCGCACCCTCTTCTACCGTGACGAGCGCGCCATGGCCAGCAGCCATTTCCAAAACAAGCTCAACATCAATCGGCTTGACAAAGCGCATGTCGACCAGCGTCAGGTCGAGTGCATCGGCCACAACACGCGCGGCAGGCAGCAAGGTGCCAAATACCAGCAAGGCGATCCCCACCCCGCGCCTGCGAATGATGCCGCGACCGACTGGGACAACATCGAGCCTTGCCGTCATCTCGGCGCCACACCCTGCTCCACGCGGGTACCTGACCGAGGCAGGACCAGCATGCTGGTAACAGGTCGACAGCAGCAGGCGCGCTTCATTTTCATCCGAAGGGGTCGCGACGACCATATTCGGAATGCAACGCAGAAAAGAAATATCGTAATTCCCGGCATGCGTGGCGCCGTCGGCACCCACCAACCCGGCACGATCAAGCGCGAACAAGACATCCAGGTCCTGCAGCGCCACGTCATGAATCAACTGGTCATACGCACGTTGCAAAAACGTCGAGTAAATTGCCACGACAGGCTTCTGGCCTTCGCAGGCAAGCCCGGCGGCAAACGTCACGGCGTGTTGCTCGGCGATGCCCACATCGAAATAACGCATGGGAAAGCGGCGTTCGAACTCAACCATGCCACTGCCCTCGCGCATGGCCGGCGTAATGCCGATCAGGCGCGGATCGTGATCGGCCATGTCGCACAACCAGCTGCCAAACACTTGGGTAAAGGTCATTTTTGGAGGGGCTGGAGACTTCTGGATGCCCACCGCCGGGTCAAATTTTCCTGGGCCGTGATACAGGACAGGATCGGCCTCTGCCAGTTTGTAACCCTGCCCCTTGCGGGTCACGACATGCAGGAATTGCGGGCCCTTGAGCGCACGCATGTTCTGCAGCATGGGGATCAGCGCGTCGAGGTCGTGACCATCGATCGGCCCGACATAGTTGAACCCCATTTCCTCAAATAGCGTTGCGGGGGTCACCATGCCCTTGGCATGTTCTTCAAAGCGTCGCGCAAGCTCAAGCGCCGGGGGCACATGCCTGAGCACGGCGCGACCCACGTCCTTGGCCGCAGCATAGAACTGACCAGACATGAGTCGGGCGAGGTATCGGTTCAACGCCCCGACCGGGGGCGATATCGACATGTCATTGTCGTTGAGAATGACCAGCAAATTGATATCAGGTGTGACGCCGGCGTTGTTCATCGCCTCAAACACCAACCCTGCGGTCATCGAACCGTCGCCGATCACCGCGATATGCTGACGCGCGACGCCCGCATTGCGCGATGCCACCGCCATACCGAGCGCCGCCGAAATCGATGTCGAGGAGTGCGCGGTGCCAAACGCGTCGTATTCGGATTCGCTGCGCTTGGGAAAGCCCGAGACCCCGCCTGCCTGGCGCAACCTGGCCATCCCGGCTCGCCGACCTGTCAGGATTTTGTGTGGATAGGACTGATGACCCACGTCCCAGATGATGCGGTCATGTGGCGTGTCGTAAACATAGTGCAAGGCAACCGTCAATTCAACCGTACCCAGGTTGGACGACAGGTGTCCTCCGGTGCGCGAAACGGATTGCAGCACGAACTCGCGCAATTCTGCGGCGACTTGTTTAAGTTCGCGGCGATCCAGCGACTTTAAGTCTGCCGGGGTGTGAATACGATCAAGAAGTTCAGTCGACATAACGGGAAACAAAAAAAGTAATCAATACGCAGCAAAAGGTTGCGATCAGTGGTCGCGCAAAACGATAAAGTCTGCCATACCAGCCAGCAGCCGCCCAGAATCGCCCAAAGGCGCCACGGCATCCAGTGCAAACTGGTGCAATTCCCCGGCAAATGCCTGGGCCTGCGACAGCCCCATCAGCGCGACATAGGTCGGCTTGTTCGATGCGGCATCCTTGCCTGCGGTCTTGCCCAGTTTCACGGTGTCTGCCGTCACATCCAGCACGTCGTCCACCACCTGAAAAGCCAGCCCCATCGCATGACCGTAGGCCTCGAGCGCCTGGCGCTCGGTGGCACTGGCCGCCGCGGCGATGCCGCCAAGTGCCACACTGGCCGAGAGCAGTGCGCCGGTCTTGAGCGTATGCATGCGCTGCAGTTCTTCGCGTGTCAGGGTCTTGCCAACACTGGCCAGGTCGATTGCCTGACCGCCCGCCATGCCCAGGCTGCCTGCCGCGCGCGCCAGAAGCCGCGTAGACTCGACAACCTGCCCGGGGTCAACAGGCATTCGCGACAACCAGTCAAAGGCCAGCGGCTGCAAGGCATCACCGGCCAGCAACGCAGTGGCCTCGTCATACTTGACATGAAGGGTGGGCTTGCCACGCCGCAAGGAGTCGTCATCCATGCAAGGCAAGTCATCATGGACCAGGGAATAAGCGTGCACAAGTTCTACCGAGGCGGCAGCCAGGTCCAGGGCCTGCTCAACGTTGTCCCGGCGACTACCCGAGCAGGCGTGGCCGGCAGCGTATACAAGCGCCGCACGCACACGCTTGCCGCCACCAAGCGTGGCGTAGCGCATGGCCTCATGCAGCCGTACGGGACTCATGTCGGCGGGGGGCAACAACCTGTCAAGCACCCCTTCAACACGTTGCGCGTGCGCTTGCAGCCAGCCAGAAAGTTCAACAGACGACACCATTATTCGGTCACTTGCTCATCACGCCCTTCGAAGGGGCGCAACACACCCGCCTCAAGCACTTTCACCTGCTGCTCGGCCTGCGCCAGCCGTTGTTGGCAAATGCGTGTCAACGCGACCCCGCGCCGATAGGCGGCCAGCGACTGTTCGAGTGCGAGCGAACCCGATTCCATCGTGACGACAAGCGCCTCGAGCTCGCTCAGGGCGGTCTCAAAATCCTGAGGCAGAGTGGAATCCTCTTCAGGCGATGGCATATCTTGGGTAGTCGTCAAGCGAAACTCCGACGGGTCATGGGTTTGTAACCTTGGATTGTACGAGATCGTGCCCGGGTCGGGCGTTGGGGTACAATTCAGGCGCTGACAACAGTGGTTGGCTAATCCGATTTTTAGTCGCGCCAGCACGGCCCAGCCCGTTCTGGCTTTTTTATATGTGCAGAGGGCATCATGACCGACATTGGTCGGATGGCGCATCTGGCGCCAGCTTGCACCCAGCTCCCCGTCACCGCCTATTTTGACGAAGCCCGCTTCAAGCGCGAGCAAGCCAGCATTTTTAAACAGTCTCCCCAATACGTGGGACACGAGAAGTGTGTCCCGGAACCGGGCGACTGGAAAAGTATGTCCCATGAAAACAGCGGGCGCGTGCTCGTACGTGGCGCCAATGGGATTGAATTGCTGTCCAACGTCTGCCGCCATCGTCAGGCTGTCATGCTGGGCGGTGAAACCGGCAACGTGGCAGGCCATGTCAATACGCGCGGCAACCTGGGCGCAACCGGCGGCAACATCGTCTGCCCCCTGCACCGCTGGACATACGACAAGCAGGGCACGCTACTGGGTGCGCCGCAGTTCGACAACAAACCCTGCCTGAACCTCGAGCGCTTCCCGCTCAAAGCGTGCAACGGCCTGCTGTTCGAAGGCCCGCGTGACCCCGCTGCCGACCTGGGCGCGCTATTTAAGCGCCCAGAGTTTGATTTCTCGGACTATGTGCTCGACCACGTTGAAGTCCACCAGTGCAATTACAACTGGAAAACCTTCATCGAGGTCTACCTGGAGGACTACCACGTCGCGCCCTTTCACCCTGGCCTTGGCCATTTCGTGACCTGCGACGACCTGGCCTGGGAATTCGCTGACAGCTACAGTCTGCAGCGCGTCGGCGTCCACCATGCCCTATCGCAACCGGGGTCGCCTGCCTACAAGATCTGGCACGAAAAGCTCATGCAATTCCGCCAGGGCAAGAGCCCCGATTTTGGCGCGGTCTGGGTCACGTATTTTCCCACCCACATGATTGAGCTCTATCCGCATGTGCTGGTGCTGTCGACCCTGTATCCCAAGTCTCCACAGGAAACGATCAACATCGTCGAGTTCTACTACCCTGAGGAAATCGCCTCGTTCGAAAGGGAATTTGTAGAAGCCCAGCGCGAAGCCTATATGGAAACCGCAGTGGAAGACGATGAGATCGGCGAACGCATGGACGCGGGGCGCCTGGCTCTGATGCAACGCGGCGCCTGCGAGGTCGGCCCCTACCAGTCGCCCATGGAAGATGGCATGCAACACTTCCACGAGTGGTATCGAAACATGATGGGTGAGAACGCCTAGCCCGTGGCGGGTTTCTGTATGGTGCGCCAGATGGACAGCAGGCCCGCAGAAATCACCAAGGCCACGCCAATGATTGCGATGGTATCGAGCGGTTCGTTCCAGAACCAGATACCGATCAGTGCTGCAAAAATGATGGTGGCGTACTGGAGCGCCGCGCTGAGCAAAGCTGAACCCAGGCCAAACGCCCGCGTCAACGCGAGTTGACCAAATAATCCCGTGGCGCCGATACCCGACAAGGCCAGCCAGCCAATCAGATCGGCCTGACCCCACTTGCCGACCAGCATGCCGACCATGCTGCTCAGGCAGACAAAAACTGAAAAAATCAGGACCGTGAGCCATTCTGGCTCGCCCAGTTTCCCAAGCGCGCGAATCTGCATCATGGCGATCGCCGCCAGGCAGCCTGCCGCCAACCCCATCAAGGCAGGCAAGAGCTGCTCAATTGACAGGCTCGGGCGCAGTACGCCGACGACGCCCAGGAAACCCAAGGCAACCGCTGCGATGCAAACCGGATCGCGATGTGTCGCGCCGGTGGCGAGGATCCAGCCTGCGATGAAAAGTGGCGCCGTGTAGGTCAAACTGGTGGCGGTGGCGAGTGGAAGATGCGAAATGGCATAGAAGCCCAGCCACATCGAGGTCACACCCGCCAGATTGCGCAACAGGTGTGGGCGCCAAGCCGTCGGCATGACCGGGAGCTTGCCTGCACGCGCCCAGATGAGCAGCAACACCACAGAGGGTAAACCACGAAAAAGCACGATTTGAGGAAGCGAAGCGTCATGCTCGGTGGCGAGCTTGACGAACGACCCCATGACTGCAAACATGGCCGAAGCCACTAACATCCACAACGCCTGCATGGGGAAAAAACCAAAAAAGTATCAGGCTCCACTATACTCCGGCGATCAAGCGCACGTCCGCGTCAGGTACACCTTTTTAATCCATCTCCATGAAACGAATCGTACTTTTTCTTCTCACTAACCTGGCCGTCATGCTCGTCCTCAGTGCCACACTGAGCGTCCTGGGTGTTGGCCGGTTTATCACTCAGCAAGGGCTGAATCTGCAGGCCCTGCTCATCTTTTCACTGGTGGTCGGGTTTACCGGCTCGATCATTTCGCTGCTGATCAGCAAACCCATGGCTAAATGGAGCACCGGTGCGCAAGTCATTGATCCCCAGGCTCCAGGTGGCCCGCAGCAATCCTGGCTGCTCGACACCGTTTACCAGTTGGCTGACCGTGCCAAGATCGGTCGCCCCGAGGTCGCGATCTATGAGGGTGAGCCCAACGCGTTCGCAACTGGCGCCTTTCGCGACAGCGCGCTGGTCGCCGTGTCAACGGGACTGCTCAACAGCATGACCGAAGAAGAAATCTCAGCCGTGCTGGCCCACGAAGTCGCCCACATCGCAAACGGCGACATGGTGACGCTGACACTGATCCAGGGCGTGGTCAACACCTTCGTCATCTTTCTGGCACGCGTGGTCGGCTATTTCATCGACCGTGTCCTGCTCAAGAATGACAAGGATGTTGGCATTGCCTATTACATTTCAGTCCTTGTCGGCGAAATTGCCTTCGGTGCACTGGCCAGCATCATCGTGGCCTGGTTCTCGCGCCAGCGCGAATACCGTGCCGACGCGGGATCCGCAACCTTGCTCAGTTCGCGCGAACCCATGATTCGCGCGCTGGCCAGACTCGGCGGCCTGACACCTGGCGAATTGCCAAAAAGTTTCGAGGCCTCTGGTATCAGCGGCGGCGCAGGCATCAGCGCCCTGTTCGCCACGCACCCGCCCATTGCTGCCCGCATTCAGGCTTTGCAGCAAATGCGGGTGACCTGATCTAGTGAATAATGTGTTTCGACAGCCAGGCAAGGCAACGTTTCCAACCGTCATCTGCGGCAGCTTTCAGGTAGCTGGGACGGTAGTCGGCATAGAACGCATGCCCGGCATCCTGGTACACATGCATACGAGACGCCTTGGCGTGCGCATTGCCCTTGGACAGCGCCTCGCGCATGATTTGCACATCCGCCATCGGGATACTGGCATCCTGTCCCCCATATAGGCCCAGCACCGGGCCATGCAGCGTCGCGGTCACGTCGACCGGATTGCGCACTTGCAACGGACCGTGGCCAACCGTGAGTCTGCCATACCAGGCCACGGCCACCTTGACCATGGGCTGGTAGGCCGCGTACATCCAGACCAGGCGGCCACCCCAGCAAAAACCGGTCACCGCCACCTGCGAGAGATTTCCGCCGTGCAGGCCGGCCCAGACCAGGCTGGCATCGAGGTCCGCCATGACCTGTTCGTCAGGGACTTTGCTCACGATGTCGCGCACCAACTCAGGGATGTCGGTATAGCCCGACGGATCGCCCTGGCGCTGATAAAGCTGCGGGGCAATCGCCAGGTAACCCGCATGCGCAAACCGGCGGCAGACATCGCGAATGTGTTCATGCAACCCGAAGACCTCTTGCACAACCAGCAAGACGGGAAAGCGTCCTGTCTTGTCCGGTGCGGCGAAATAAGCCTCGATCGCACCATCGCCAACCGGCAATTGAAGGCTGCCTTCGCGCAGGCCCTTGGCAGTCGTGACGATGATATTGGTGGGTGTAGATGGCTTTTTCATGAACACTCCCGCGAAGTTGCTTGGTTTAATGTGCCCGGTGCAATACCAGGGTCACAGCATAGATCAGGCTAATGCCAACAGCCACCAGAAATAGTTGCGGACCCGCCTCGTTCAGCGAGCCGCGCTCATGCATTTGCGGCATCAGATCTGCAATCGAGATATACAGGAAACTGCTGGCCGCCACCACAAGCAGGTAAGGCAACCACGCCTGGAACTGGTTGAATACAAAGTATCCGATCACGCCGCCTGCCGCTGAACACAAACTGGTAAACAGAATGAGCTGGAAGGCACGCTGGCGAGTGAGGCCTGCGTTGATGAGCACCACAAAATCACTGAGTTTGTGGGGGATTTCGTGAAGGATGATTGAAGCGGCTGTCAACACACCAAGTGCTGGATCGACAAGAAACGCCGCGGCAATCAGTACACCGTCCGCCAGGTTGTGCAGAGAACTGCCAATCAAGATCATGACACCGCCTTGCCCGGCCTCGTGCCGGTCATGACCATGATGATGGTGGTGCCCGTCACCTTCATGGTGGTGACTGTGTCGTAGCAGTGCAATTTTTTCCAGCACAAAGAAGCCGATCACCGACCCAAGCATCCAGGCAAACAGGGTATGCGCGTCGACCTGCGCTTCGAAGGCCTCGGGCAAGAGGTGGAGAAACGCCACCGCAAGCAGTACGCCCACCGACAGGCTGACCATATGATGAAGGTAGCCCGCAAAGAGTCGGTACGCCAGCCAGTGCGCCACGACCAGAGCGAACATACCGCCTGCCACTGCGGACAGGAGAATCCAGATCAGCAGCATGTCAGTGAGCCTGTTCCCAATTGGCGCCGACCCCGACTTCAGCAACCAGCGGCACCCGCAAACTGGCCACATCACACATCAACCGAGGCAGATTGTCCTTGACTTGATCACGTTCAGCAAGTGGCACATCCAGCACCAGTTCATCATGCACCTGCATGACCAGCCGGGTGCGCATGTCGTGTTCGATCAACCAGTCTTGCACCGCCACCATCGCCATCTTGATCAAATCGGCAGCCGTGCCCTGCATCGGAGCGTTGATGGCCGCCCGCTCAGCGCCCGCGCGGCGCGCGCCTGCTGCGTTGATATCGGCAAGCCAGAGCCTGCGGCCAAAGACAGTTTCGACATAGCCTTGGGCATGCGCCAGGGTGCGTGTCTCGGCCATGTACTGGGCAACACCTGGGTAGCGCGTGAAATAGCGATCAATGTAGGACTGCGCCGCATCGCGCGTAATGCCCAGGTTCGAGGCGAGCCCGAAGGCGCCCATGCCATAGATCAGGCCAAAATTAATTGCCTTGGCGGCGCGACGCTGCTCAGCAGACACGTCGGCCAGCGACACGCCAAACACCTCGGACGCCGTGGCACGGTGAATGTCTTCGCCGGCCGCGAATGCCTGTTGCAGGCTCACGTCATTGGACACGTGCGCCATGACGCGCAACTCGATCTGGGAATAGTCGGCCGAGATAATGACACCGTCACTAGCAATAAAGGCACGACGCACGCGACGCCCAGCCGCGGACCTGACGGGAATATTCTGCAAATTCGGATCCGTCGAGGCGAGCCTCCCGGTGATCACTGCGGCCTGTGCGTAGTGCGTGTGTATACGCCCGGTCGACGGGTTGATCATTTTGGGCAGTTTGTCGGTGTAGGTCGACTTGAGCTTGGCCAGGCCGCGGTACTCGAGCAGCACCTGTGGCAACGGATAGTCTTGCGCCAGGCGGGTCAAGACCTCTTCGTCTGTCGACGGCACACCACCCGCGGTCTTGCGCACGACAGGCAACTGCATGCGGCCAAACAGAATTTCTCCGAGTTGCTTGGGTGAGTTCAGATTAAACGGCTGACCCGCAAGTTCGTAGGCGCGCGTTTCAAGAGTCAGCATTTCCTGGCCAAGCACATGACTCTGGCGTCCAAGTTCCGCCGCATCCACCATCACGCCATTGCGTTCGATTTCAAACAAGGCCCGCGACACCTTCATTTCGAGCTGGTAGATGTCTTCGAGCTTGGCGACTTCCCGCAGCTTGGGCCGCAGCAATGCATGCAGGCGCAGCGTGAAATCGGCATCTTCGCAGGCGTAATGCGACGCTCGCTCGATATCGATCTGGTCAAAGCAAAGCTGGTGGACACCCTTGCCGCAGAGATCTTCGAACGAAACACCCTTGAGGCCCAGCCAGCGCTGGGCAAGGTCGGCAAGCCCCACGCCCTTGTGCGATTCAAGGACATAGGCCTGCAGCATGGTGTCGTCGGCCACGCCCCTCAGGTCGATGCCTTCATTGGCAAAGACATGGGTGTCATACTTGGCGTGGTGCAACAGTTTGGTTGGGCAGTCACTTTCAAGCCAGGACTTCATTCTGGCCAACACCTCAGCACGCGGCAGCTGTCCGCTGGCATCGTGCCCACGGTGCGCCACCGGTATGTAACAGGCCATGCCTGGCTCGGTCGACAGGGAAATACCAACCAAGCGAGCCTGCATGGACTCAAGTGAGGTCGTCTCGGTATCCAGTGCCACGCAAGGCGAAGCCTTGGCACGCGCGATCCAGGTGTCCAGGGCGTCAAGGTCCAGGATGGTCTGGTAGTCAGTCTGACCGGGTGCTGCGGGCCGCGCCGCCACGGGTGCCAGGCGTGTGTCGCCGGTTGGCACGCGCGCGTCGTCTGCAGTCAGTTCACGCAACCAGGTCCTGAACCCGTAGCGCTCAAACAAACCAATCAGCGCCCCGCTGTCGATCGGTCGAGGAGCCAGGCTCTCGATATCGGGCACCTCCTGGTGCAGATCACAATCTATTTTTACCGTCAGCAACTCACGTGTCAGCGCAAACTGGCTGATGGCCGCACGCAAGTTTTCACCCGCGACGCCCTTGATGTCAGGGGCATGGTCAACCAGTCCCTCGACAGAACCGTATTCGCTGATCCACTTGGCAGCCGTCTTGGGACCCACCTTGTGCACACCCGGCACGTTATCAACCGTGTCACCCACCAACATGAGGTAGTCCACGATACGCTCGGGCGTGACGCCAAATTTACGCACGACACCCTGCGGATCAAGCTTCTCGCCGGACATGGTGTTGACCAGTGTCACATGGGAATTGACCAGCTGCGCCAGATCTTTGTCCCCGGTGGAAATCACAGTGTGCACGTCGTGATCAGTCGCCCAGCGGGCGAGAGAGCCAATGACATCATCGGCTTCGACGCCCTGCACCCCCAGCACGGGCCAGCCCATGGCGCGAATGGCAGCGTGGATGGGTTCAATCTGGGCCGCGAGGTCTTCTGGCATGGGGGGGCGGTGAGATTTGTATTCGGGGTACAGGTCGTCGCGAAAGGTTTTGCCGCGCACGTCAAACACACATGCGGCATACTGTGCCTGGTAGTCATGCAATAGTTTGCGCATCATGTTGACTACGCCATATATTGCGCCTGTAGGCTCACCCTGTGCATTGCGCAAATCGGGCATGGCATGGACCGCGCGGTACAGGTAGCTTGATCCATCCACCAGCAATAAGGTTTTTTTCATGAGTGACGCACAACAGTCGGTCTCGCCCATCATTGAGCAGACAACCCAAATTATGTCAGAGATGACAGCCGCTGCCGCCGCGTTGGCCGAGATTGGCCCCGCTGTCAGCGTATTTGGCAGCGCCCGGATCAAACCGGACTCGATTCATTATCAACGTGCCATTAAAATCGGTCAACTACTGGCAAAAGAAGGCTTTGCAGTGCTGGTAGGTGGCGGCCCCGGAATCATGCATGCAGCCAACCAGGGTGCGCATGAGGCCGGTGGTGTCAGTGTTGGGTTGCATATCGTGCTGCCCAAGGAATCGGCTCCCAACCCATATCAGACTATCGGGCTTTCCTTCAGGCACTTTGCGCCACGCAAGGCTGCTTTTTTCATGCACAGCATGGCCTACATCGCCCTGCCAGGCGGCTTTGGCACACTTGATGAGCTGTTCGAAGCCCTGACCCTGATCCAGACCAAGAAACTGCCACCCGGACCCATTATTTTGGTGGGGATCGCCTTCTGGTCAGGATTGACGCACTGGATCAACCAGCAATTGCTGGCAAACGGCCTGATTGATGCCGCCGACCCACATGTATTCACAGTCGTGGACTCGCCGGAAGAGGCGGTCGCGCACATTCAACGTTTTTACAAAGCGCATTTGAATGCTATCGCGCAACGCGGCAGCCTGCCTGTGTGATTGCGTGGCGCTAAACTTGACGTTCAACATTCAAAAAAATCTGACGCGCCACGTGCCGTTACACACATGATGGGGAAACAAATGGATCAAGCCGTATTTCCAACAAAACTGAATAATCCCGACTTGCTGCGCACGCAGTCATATATCGACGGGAAATGGGTGGATGCCACTGACGGCAGCCTGTTCGCGGTCGATAACCCGGCCACTGGTGGCAATATTGCGCACGTCGCTAACCTGGGTTCCGCGCAGGCTGAACAAGCCATCGCAGCCGCCAACCGTGCCTTTCCGGCCTGGCGTGCACGACCGGCAAAAGAGCGTTCGGTGATTCTGCGTAAATGGTTTGACCTGATCGTCGCCAGCACCGACGACCTGGCCCGCATCATGACGATCGAGCAAGGCAAACCGTTTGCGGAAGCGAAGGGCGAAATCGCCTACGGCGCCTCGTTTGTGGAATGGTTTTCCGAGCAAGCCAAACGCGTCATGGGCGATACGATCGCCTCGCCAAACGTCAATTCACGCATGCTGGTACTGCGCGAACCCATCGGCGTGTGCGCCGCGATCACGCCCTGGAATTTTCCCATCGCCATGATTACCCGCAAGGTGGCACCCGCCATCGCTGCGGGCTGCACGATCGTACTCAAACCGGCAGAGCAGACTCCCTTGTCGGCACTCGCACTGGCGGTCCTGGCCGAGCAGGCTGGCATTCCGCCTGGTGTGCTCAACATCCTGACGGCCGACAGCGCGCGGTCGATCGAAATCGGCCACGTCCTGTGCGCCAGCCCCATTGTGCGTAAGGTCACGTTTACCGGCTCGACCGAAGTGGGTCGTATCCTCATGAAGCAGAGCGCACCCACCATCAAGAAGCTGTCCCTTGAACTCGGTGGCCTCGCCCCATTCATCGTGTTTGATGATGCCGATGTCGATGCTGCCATTGAGGGCGCAATGATATCCAAGTATCGCAACGCCGGCCAGACTTGCGTCTGCGCCAACCGCCTGTATGTTCATGCGAAGGTATACGACAGTTTTGTTGAAAAGCTGGCAGCACGCGTCTCGAAAACCCTGAAAGTGGGCGAAGGCTTTGAAGACAACGTGACCACTGGCCCGCTGATCGATGACGCCGCTATCGCCAAGGTCGAGCAACACGTCATGGATGCGGTCGCCAAGGGCGCCAGGGTACTGACAGGTGGTGCCCGACACGCACGCGGTGGTCGTTACTTTGAGCCAACCGTGCTGGCAGACGTCAGCGAAGACATGCTGTGCATGCGCGAGGAAACCTTTGGCCCCGTGGCACCTGTCGTGAAATTCACGGACGAGGCCGATGTGGTTCGCCTGGCCAACAACACCGACTATGGCCTGGCTTCCTATTTCTACAGTCGCGATATCGGCCGCATCTTCCGCGTCGCCGAGGCGCTGGAGTACGGTATGGTGGGCGTCAACACTGGACTGATTTCAAACGAAATGGCGCCCTTCGGCGGGGTCAAACAGTCTGGGCTCGGCCGTGAAGGCTCTGTGTTCGGAATGGATGACTTCATTGAAATGAAGTATGTCTGTCTTGGCGGGATTTAAGCCTGTGGTAACTCAGACTCTGCTGGGCTGCATAATCTGAGAAACTTGGTAACTCAGACTCTGCAGGGCTGCGCAATCTGAGAAACTTGATAACTCAGACTCTGCAGGGCTGCGCAATCTGAGAAACCAGGGGTGCTGACAAGTCATATAGGATTCAAAAAAAGCACACCTGGGTGTGCTTTTTTTTGGCCGCAACGATTGCTGAATTAACCGTCCGAGCGTGCCATACGCTTGCGTTCGTTTTCCGACAAGTAGCGCTTACGGATACGGATGCTCTTGGGCGTGACTTCGACCAATTCATCATCGCTGATGAATTCGACTGCGTACTCAAGATTGCAATCAACTGGCGTCACCAGACGCACGGCTTCGTCGGTACCCGATGAACGCACGTTGGTCAGCTGCTTGCCGCGGATGGGATTGACCACCAGGTCATTGTCGCGACTGTGGATACCAATCACCATGCCTTCGTACACAGGGTCGTTATGCGACACGAACATACGGCCGCGTTCCTGCAACTTCCAGATTGAGTAGGCGACTGCTTCGCCGTCATACTGGCTGATCAGCACGCCATTGTGGCGCTCGCCAAGCAAACCATCTTTGACAGGACCGTAAGCGTCAAAGGTATGACTCATCAGGCCATTGCCGCGCGTCATGGTCATGAACTCACCCTGGAAGCCGATCAGGCCACGTGCTGGCACGCGATACTCGAGGCGGGTACGACCTCTGCCATCACTGACCATGTCCAGCAATT
Organism: uncultured beta proteobacterium; assembly: GCA_903821335.1. Taxonomy (GTDB): domain Bacteria; phylum Pseudomonadota; class Gammaproteobacteria; order Burkholderiales; family Burkholderiaceae_B; genus Zwartia. The sequence goes on along the minus strand of CAIJKV010000288.1, from coordinate 19,776 downwards.
CGGCTTTACGACGGCCCAACTCTTCCATCACCACGCCCTGAGTGTTGTCCTCAAGGTCGATGGTCAGGTTTTCGTAGGGTTCCGTGCGAACACCGTTCTCTTCGTGGAAAACAACGCGAGGACGCGACACAGCAAGCTCGTACCCTTCGCGACGCATGGTTTCAATCAGGATAGTCAGGTGCAGTTCGCCACGGCCAGACACTTCAAACACCGTGTCATCGTCTGTTTCACGTACGCGCAAGGCCATATTGGACTTGAGCTCACGGTCCAGGCGTTCGCGCAGCTGGCGACTGGTGACAAACTTGCCCTCACGACCAGCCAGCGGGCTGGTATTGACCATGAAGTTCATGGTCAGAGTGGGCTCGTCAATCTTGAGCATCGGCAGTGCTTCGGGGGTATCCGGAGCGCACAGCGTGGTGCCAATGGCGATGTCTTCGATACCGTTGATCAGGATAATGTCACCAGCAATGGCGCCATCAACGATCTCGCGCTCAAGGCCCTTGAATTTCAGAACCTGGTTGACACGGCCTTTAAACGGCACACCATCAGGGCCTGTCAGACAGACCACATCCATGCCGGGCTTGATGCTGCCACGGCGGATACGACCAATACCGATCTTGCCGACATAGCTGTTGTAGTCGATCGACGAAATCTGGAACTGCAAGGGAGCCGTCGGATCATCATCACGCATCGGCACATATTGCAGGACTGCGTCAAACAGAGGACGCATGTCGCCTTCGCGAACGTCCGGCGTCAGGCCGGCATAACCATTCAAACCCGAAGCGTAGATCACGGGAAAATCAAGCTGTTCTTCGGTAGCACCAAGTTTGTCGAACAATTCGAAAGTAGCGTTGATCACGTAGTCAACACGGGCACCAGGACGGTCGACCTTGTTGATCACGACAATCGGCTTGAGTCCAAGTGCCAGCGCTTTCTTGGTTACAAAACGCGTCTGGGGCATCGGGCCTTCGACCGCATCGACCAGCAGCAGTACGCCGTCAACCATGGACAGCACGCGTTCGACCTCGCCACCGAAGTCAGCGTGGCCGGGAGTATCAACGATGTTGATGTGCGTGCCATCGTATTCGACTGCACAGTTCTTGGACAAAATCGTAATACCACGTTCTTTTTCAAGATCGTTCGAGTCCATGACGCGTTCGGTCATTTTTTCGTTTGATCGGAACGTGCCCGACTGACGCAAAAGTTGATCAACCAGGGTGGTTTTACCGTGGTCAACGTGGGCGATGATGGCAACGTTACGCAATGCGCGTGACATACGAGTCCTTTAATTAGTAGGCACAGGCAAAGTGCCTGCTGGTGATGCATTTTTCGGTGCAGGCACAAGGCCTGCAGGTAAGTTATTCATTGCCAGAAGTTTGGATTCTGGTTCGGTCATGGACTGCAGTGCCGCAAGCTCCACCGCATCGTCGAGCCTGAAGGGACCCACCATCGTGCGGCGCAAAGCGGACAAATGTGCAAAACACCCTAGGATTCGTCCAATATCCTGCGCCAGCGTCCTGATATAGGTCCCTTTGCTGCACAACACATCGATTTCGGCATGCGTCGACGAAAAAGATAACAAATCAATGTGACGAATCGTAATTTCACGTGGTTCGCGTTCAAGCACGATGCCTTGCCTGGCGTACTCATACAGAGGCTTGCCATCACGCTTCAAGGCAGACACCATGGGAGGAATCTGCAACTGCGTGCCGACAAAAGTCGCCAGCACGTCTCGCAACGCAGCCTCTGAGACACCAGAAAAATCAGCCGGCGCCTCACTGACAACCACACCCGTCAAATCGCCCGAGTCCGTCTCTTGACCAAACGCCAGCGTAGCGAGGTAGCCCTTGTCGGCGTTCAGCATCGAACCCGCAATTTTGGTGGCGCGCCCCATGCAGCAAACGAGCAGACCGGTCGCAAACGGATCCAGCGTACCGGTATGCCCAGCCTTTCTGGCATCCATCGCGTGTTTGGCACGTTGTAATGCGTGATTACTGGACAGGCCCACAGGTTTGTCCAGCAACAAGACTCCGTCGAGCTCTCGCCCGCGTTGCTTAGCCATCGTCAAATTCCGAAAAAAAAGACGACAGCCTTACGGCTTGTCCTCAGGCTCGTCGGACGCACCAGCATACTGACCGGGGCGGTTTGCCTGATCAATCAGCAGAGACATTTCAATACCGCGTTTGAGTTGCGGGTCATGAAAAAAGTGCAGCGTCGGAACGGTGTGTATGTGTAAAAGCTTATAAAGCTGCGAATGCAACCAGCCCGCCTTCTCATTCAGAAGCGCGGTGGCCAGAGCAGGCTCAGCACCCAGCACAGTGAAATACACCTTGGCATGAGCATAGTCAGCCGACAGTTCTACCCCCGAAAGCGTGATCAATCCAGCGCGCGACATGTCGATTTCGCGCTGAATAATGATCGCCAGGTCCTTTTGGATCTGATCGGCCAGCCGAATATTGCGGCCAGGGGCGGTTTTTTGTTTGTGACGAGTCATCAGATTTGGCTTAGAGCGTACGCGCCACTTCCTTGATTTCAAAGATTTCGAGTTGGTCGCCGACCTGCAGGTCATTGTTGTTGCGCAACGTCACGCCGCAATCAAAACCTGACTTGACTTCCTTGACGTCGTCCTTGAAGCGTCGCAGTGATTCCATCCAGCCGGTCCAGTGGACAACGTTGCCACGTAACAGACGGACTTGTGAATCGCGGCGAACCACGCCATCGGTGACCATACAGCCAGCGACCGTGCCAATGCGCGAGATGGTGTAGACCTCACGAACCTCGACCATGCCGATAATCTCTTCGCGCTTTTCAGGCGAGAGCATGCCCGACATCGCTGCACGGACTTCGTCGACCGCGTCATAAATGATATTGTAGTAGCGCAGGTCCACGCCGTTGTTCTCGGCCAGCTTCTTGGAACTGGCGTCGGCACGGACATTAAAGCCGATAATGACAGCACCCGACGCAATCGCCAGGTTGACGTCACTTTCTGAAATACCACCCACAGCAGCGTGCACAACCTGAACGCGCACTTCCTCAGTCGAGAGTTTCACCAGCGAATTCACCAGCGCTTCTTGCGAACCCTGTACATCCGTCTTCACAATCAGCTGCAGGGTTTGCGAACCCTCGCTGATATTGTCGAACATGGATTCAAGCTTGGCGGCTTGCTGACGGGCCAGCTTGACGTCGCGGAATTTGCCTTGACGGAACAATGCGATTTCGCGCGCTTTGCGCTCGTCAAGCAAGGACATCAGTTCGTCACCGGCAGCAGGCACTTCCGTCAAGCCCTGAATTTCGACCGGGATTGAAGGACCTGCTGACTGGACCGGCTTGCCGTTTTCATCAAGCATGGCGCGCACGCGGCCATAACTCGCACCAGCAAGCACCACGTCACCACGACGCAGCGTACCGCTTTGAACCAGAATGGTGGCAACCGGACCACGACCTTTGTCAAGACGTGCCTCAATGACCAAGCCTTTGGCTGGAGCATCCACTGCTGCCTTGAGCTCCAGGACTTCTGCTTGAAGCAGAACGTTTTCGATCAGTTCGTCGATACCCTTACCCGTTTTGGCCGAGACCATCACGAAAGGCACGTCGCCACCGTATTCTTCGGGAACAACCTGCTCAACAACCAGTTCCTGCTTGACGCGCTCAGGCGCAGCATCAGGCTTGTCAATCTTGTTCACTGCGACCACGATCGGCACACCGGCCGCACGGGCATGGTGAATGGCTTCCTTGGTCTGGGGCATCACACCGTCATCGGCAGCCACGACCAGAATCACGATATCGGTCGCCTTGGCACCACGGGCACGCATTGCCGTAAAGGCTTCGTGTCCGGGGGTATCGAGGAAGGTCACCATGCCGCGTTCGGTTTCGACATGGTAGGCACCAATGTGCTGCGTAATGCCACCGGCCTCACCCGAAGCGACTTTAGCGCGACGGATATAGTCCAGCAGCGAAGTTTTACCGTGGTCAACGTGACCCATCACTGTGACAACGGGTGCGCGTGGCAGCAGTTGCACATCTTGCTGGGGCGCTTCTTCGTCGAGGAAGGCTTCCGGATCGTCAAGCTTGGCGGCGATCGCCTTATGGCCAAGCTCTTCAACCACGATCATCGCGGTTTCCTGATCCAGGACCTGATTGATGGTGACCATCTGACCAAGTTTCATCAGGTGCTTGATAACCTCGCCTGCCTTGACCGACATCTTGTGTGCCAGGTCGGCAACGCTGATGGTCTCGGGCACATGAATGTCACGCGCGATAAATTCGACGGGAACTGGATCACGACGTTCCTGGGTTTGTGCATTGTTCGACCCACGTCCACCTTTCTTACCACTCGACTTGCCACCACCTTTACCACCTGCACGCCAGCCATCACGGCCCGGAGCGGCTGGTGCATCACGTTTTTCAGCAGGTTTTTTGCGCGAAGCGTCGTCGACCCAGGTGGAGGAAACCTCGCCTGACTTGATCACTTTCTTGCCTGCAGCGTCCGTTGCCGGTTTTTTCTCGGCACCAGGCACCGTGGCAGGCTTGTGCAGCGTGCCTGACAATGCGGCGGCAGCAGCAGCCGTCGTGGCAGCGGTCGCAGCAGCAACGACCTCGGGCTCTGGGCGTACGACCTTGCGGGGACGATTGAGCATTTCACGCAGCGCGGCAGCCTCGGCCTCGGAAGCGCGACGGGCCTCGTCACGCACGGCAGACGAAGCGACAGCTTGAATCACTTGCGGTGCAGCGCGACCACGCACACCCTTGACGGGTTTGTATGGCACGGGCGCGGCAGGCGCGACGACGGTCTTTTCTACCGCTTCAGGCAGAGCGGGCTGTGTGACCCCAACCGTGTCAGTCTCGGTGACCGGTGCTGGCATGACAACAGATGCCAGCGAGGCAGTCGGCTCAGGCACTACGGCAGGAGCCGTGGAATCGGCAGCCGGTTCCGTGGCCGCAACGGCGGTGGCCACGACAGCAGCAGACTGCGCAGGAGTATTTGAAACTGATGCTTCTGTGACATCAGCGGCTGGCGCGGTGGCCGTCTGAAACGCGACTGGATCAACGGGTGCCGTCGGGACGTCACTTTCAGCAGCAACAGGGGCTTGTATAGCGGTGACGGCAACGGTGGCGGCATCAGGCGCAGTGTCTGCAACAGCAGTGGCTGGCGCAGGGGTTTCCTGTGCGGTCACTGTCGCTTCTTTAGTGTCGGTCTCTGGCTGGGCTGTCAATGCAGCGACATCGGGGTTCAACGTCGCGCTGTGGGCTTCGATCACTTCGACTGTCACGGCAGAAATGTCTTCTGCTGCGTGATCATGCGTGACCTCGACAGCAGATGCAGAACCCGTTGACTCGGTTGCCTCAGGCGTATCACGCTTGACGAATACGCGTTTCTTGCGAACCTCAACCTGGATGGTGCGTGAGCGACCTGTACCGTCAGCTTGCCGAATTTCCGACGTCTGACGACGCGTCATCGTGATTTTCTTGCCTTCGGTTGCACCGTGCGAACGACGCAAAGATTCGAGCAGTCGGGCTTTGTCGCTGTCCGTGACGTTGTCATCCACCGAATTGAGATCGACACCGGCCCCGCGCAGCTGTTCTAGCAGCACGTTGGCGGGCATTTTCAGCTCGGTGGCGAACTGGGCGACTGTATTACTCGACATTAGGCTCTCTCTTACCTTTTTACAGCGTTACAACTTCAAGCAGACATTCAGCACAACTACATTACTGGTTTTCAAACCAGTGTGCGCGGGCAGCCATGATGAACTGGCTTGCGGCCGATTCATCAATGCCAGCCATCTCGGCCAATTCATCGGTGGCCAACTCGGCCAGATCATCACGTGTGTTCACGTTGGCTTGCGCCAGTTTTGCCACCAGCTCGGGGGTCATGCCCTCGAGGCTCAACAGGTCCTGCGCGGTTTCAACGCGTTCTTCCTGGGCAATGGCTTCGGTGAGCAGTGCATTACGCGCACGTGTCCGCAGCGCGTTGATCGTGTCTTCATCAAAGGCATCGATTTCAAGAAGTTCCTGCATCGGCACATACGCGATTTCTTCGAGGCCAGTAAAGCCCTCATCAATCAAGATATCAGCAACCTCTTCGTCCACGTCCAGGCGGCTCATGAACGTCGAACGCAATTGTGAACGCTCAAGTTCCTGACGGTTCAGGCTTTCTTCTGGCGTCATGATATTGATTTGCCAGCCAGTCAATTCGGATGCCAGGCGTACATTCTGCCCTTTCGAGCCAATCGCCTTGGGAAGGTTTTCTTCGTCGACCACGACATCCATCGCGTGACGATCTTCGTCGACGACGATGGACTCGACGTTCGCGGGTGCCAGGGCGCCAATCACGAACTGTGCGGGGTCCTCAGACCACAACACGATATCGACCTGTTCGCCACCCAATTCGTTGCGTACAGCCGTGACACGCGAACCACGCATGCCCACGCAGGTGCCAATCGGATCGATGCGCTTGTCATAAGCCACCACCGCGATCTTTGCGCGAACGCCAGGATCACGCGCAGCAGCCTTGATTTCAAGCAGACCCTGCTCGATTTCAGGCACTTCGTTTTCAAACAACTGGCGGATAAATTCTGGAGCGTTGCGCGACAGGAGAACCTGCTGACCACGCGCAGTACGGTCAATCTTGTTGACCCAGGCACGGATACGATCGCCGATCCGCAGGTTTTCCTTGGGGATCATTTCGCTGCGGGGCAAACGTGCTTCGATCTTGCCGGTTTCGATAATCGCGTCGCCCTTGTCCATACGCTTGATGGAACCGGACACGATCATTTCACCGCGTTCAAGGAAGTCGTTCAGAACCTGCTCACGTTCAGCGTCACGGATACGCTGGAGAATGGCCTGCTTGGCTGCCTGTGCACCAATGCGGCCGAACTCGACGGGTTCTAGTGCCTCTTCGATGTATTCACCGACCTCGATGTCCTCGACGATTTCACGCGCGTCGGACAGCATTTCCTCTTTGTCAGGCTCTTGAAGGCCAGCCTCGTCGGGCACGACCAGCCAGCGGCGGAAACCGTCATGATCGCCGGTGGTACGGTCAACCGAGACGCGGATGTCTGCGTCTTCCTTGAAGCGTTTTTTCATGGCTGATGCCAACGCACCCTCGAGTGCATCGAACACCACGTCGCGCGTGACGTTTTTTTCGCGCGCCAACGCGTCTACCAAAAGAAGAATTTCGCGACTCATCGCTTTTTGCCCTTGAAATCCAGAACGGGGTCCAACTTGGCACGTTCGACGTCAGAAAACGTGAACGTGATGAGCTGAACCGAGCCTTTTTTTGCCTCAAACTCAATACCGAAACGTTCAGACAACGCCTCGGCAGACGTAGCGCCCGCTTCGGGCTCAAGCCCAAGCAACACGCCCGAAAAAACTTTACGACTCTCTATCGCTTCGCGTAACTTGACCTCGACACGCTCACCGACAAAACGATGAAAATCTGCAGCGGTACGCAAGGGACGATCTACACCCGGCGACCCAACCTCAAGACGCCGGTAGTCAATATTTTCTACTTCATAGACACGCGACAAATGTCGGGACACTTCTTCGCAATGCCCGACCAAGACACCGTCGGGCCGATCGATCGTGACGCGAATCAGGCCGAGCGCACCCCGCTCGACGTCGACAAATTCGACATCGATTGAAGCAAGCGCTTGCTGCGTGAGAGTAAATAGATCAGTCATACATTCAAAAAAAATGGGCTGAAAAACCAGCCCATTTGTAACCAAACAGTGTGCACGCCCCGCGCGCTGCGCATAGGCCTACCAGAGGCATGTACGCTACGACACAGACCCAGGCCACAAACGCGAGTGGTTTACCGTTTACGTCGCGGTTTACCTCTTCAGTAGCGGTTTACCCTGACCCTGTATGGGTGGTGAAGCCTCGGATTCTATCATCTTTTGGCAAAAATGTCTTGTCGCACCAACCATTTACAGACAAATCCGGTGTATTCGCGAGCCCAGTTTATCTGCCGCCACGCGATGACTTGGTAAAGCCCAGTCGCGACTCGTGCGCCGAAGCTCCGCTCGGCTGCCAGTCATCGCCCCGGGGAGTGGTCGACCGTGGCTTAGCAGACTTCGGAGCTGAGCCGGTCCGAACCGGACCCGCCCCGGTTTTCGCGGGGGCTCTCGGACCTGCCGGCTTGCCTGGTCGTGCGGACGGACCCTGCACACCCGGTGCGCGGGGTGGACGTGGGCCACGAGGTTTGCCAGCCTCGCCCTGATTTGGGCCGCTGGCAGCATTCGCACCCGCGGGACGACCTGCCCCACCGCGCGCAGCGCCCGGCTTGCCGGCACCCGACCTGCCCATCCCCGGTTTGCCAGCGCCCGGCTTGCCGACGCCCGGCTTGCCACGGCCAGGTCGCGCCGCGCCCTGACCAGCAGTGGGGTGCCCATTTGCATAACCGCCGCCCACTGTCAACACCGTTGGCGCCGACTCGGTCGGATGGGCAAAGGGAGCAGGTTTATTGCTGCGTGCACCTTGAATTTTGCCTCGCGCGCCAACACGGGCGCCATGGGTTCCGTTGCGTTCAAGTGTGCCAAAACCAGGGGGCAACGCGCCTTCGTGCGAAATAGGTTGACGCGGACCCCGTGCACGACCGCCCGTGGTTTCTTCCTCGTCGCGCAATAAACCGACCTGGAGCATCAAGGCAGAAACCAGCTTGGGATCGAGCTCTTCCCAGCGACCGCGGCGCAGGTTGGTTGGCAACACGATGTCACCAAAACGGGTTCGAATCAGGCGACTGACCGTCAGCCCGACTGATTCGAACATGCGACGCACCTCGCGGTTACGGCCTTCGTTCAAGGTCACACGGTACCAGCGATTGCTGCCCTCGCCGCCGATGAACTCAATCACGCCAAAACTTGCGGGACCGTCATCGAGCGTCACACCATCCAGCAAGGTCTGACGCTGTTCCGGGCCGAGCTCACCGAGCACGCGAACCGCGTATTCGCGCTCATTGCCGTAGCGCGGGTGCAACAGTCGGTTTGAGAGATCTCCCGAAGTGGTCAGGATCAGCAACCCTTCTGTATTCAGGTCCAAGCGACCAATCGACAACCACTTGCCGATCTTCATTTTTGGCAAACGCGAAAAGACATTGGCACGCCCACCAGGATCGTCGTGGCTGACGATCTCACCGGCGGGCTTGTGATACAGAATCACGCGCGGTGGCTTGCGTGTATTGCTTCGCGCAACGGGCTTGCCGTTGACTCGGACTTGATCATTGGGGCCCACACGCTGGCCAATGTGCGCGGGCTCTCCGTTGACCGATACGCGGCCGGCGATGATCAACTCTTCCATCTCGCGACGCGAGCCAACACCCGCGTCTGCCAACACCTTGTGAAGCTTAGGCATCAGCAGATCACTGTTAAGGTACTTGCCCAGGCGCTGTTCACTTCGATCCGCACCACTCAGGTATGCCAATGCCTGCTCAGCTTCCTTTTCCGAGGCGACGGGATCTGCCTCGACGATTGGTTGATCAGCGTCGTGATCAAACTGAGCCTCGGGCACGACCACTTCATCGTCCTGAACGACAGGACTGTCGCTGCGACGCCGCCGAAAAGGCGTGCGCAATTTGCGGCCACGCGGCTTGCCGGACGGCGCGCCCGCGCCGGACGTGTCCGACGCAGCGTTCACAGTCGAGGCAACCTCCTCACTGCCAACGTGCGATGTCTCGTGCATAACTGGGGTCTCATGCATGACAGGAGCCTGATGCATAGCGGGTGTCTCATGCATAACAGGAGCATCATGCTTAACGGGTGTCTCATGCATAACAGGAGCCTGATGCATAGCGGGTGTCTCATGCATAACGGGTGTCTCGTGCATGACGGCAGCCTCGTGATTGACAGGTACCTCGTGCATGACAGGTACCTCTTGCCTGACAGGTGCCTCGTGCATGGCAGGTGCCTCTTGCTTGACAGGTACCTTTTTCTTGACAGGTGCCTTTTGCTTGACAGGTGCCTCGTTTAAGGATGCCGCGCTGCTTGCCGCTGGGTTGTCGCTAATGATCGGCGCTGCTTTTTTTGGCCGCGCGACACGTGGTTTTTTTGGCGGCGCTTCTTTTACGGAAGGGACCGCATCTGAAGGGACATCGCTCATTGCGGGTGCATGCTCGGAATTGGAATTAGTCACTTGGACTCCATTTTTGAATCTGTTGGGTGCGCGCGATCAGTTGATACATGCGTCGCAGGTAGTGACTGACCCCCGGCAAGGGGATCAGTCTCTGTTTGGTTTTCTGGCAGAAATTCTTCCGTGGCCGCCAATGCTGTATGCCCTAACTGCTGCGACAGCACATCGGCGGACTCGGGCACACACGCTGCAACAGTTTCATCCGAGACCAGCGCCTGTTCTGGCGTCTCTTGCCGCACTTGCCCTGACGCGTGTTGGTCCTGCAGGGCAACGGAGGATAACGCATCGTCGGCAGAACCGGCTATATCTTTAGTGACATCTTCAGTGTCACCTCCAGCGATACCTTCAGTGACATCGACCGTGACGTCAACATGAATGTCACCAGCAGCGCCCTGAACCACATCCAGGTCAACCACGACGCTCAGACCGACGCAGTCGGACTCGCCATCGGGCATTATCGACAAAACATCCTCGGCTGTCACGTCCTGATCTTGTGCCGGCATGATACTGCCCTGCTTGCCGTCGAGACTGAGCGAGTCCAGAACATCCGTGATTTCCAGCGAGCCAAGCGCAGGCAACTCGTCGAGTGCACGCAACCCCAGGTCATCCAGAAACTGCCGGGTCGTACCCAGCAAACCAGGACGTCCAGGACCGTCGCGATGACCAATGACTTCAATCCAGCCGCGTTCTTCCAGCGTCTTGATAATCTGCGAAGAGACCGTCACCCCGCGAATATCTTCAATGTCGCCACGTGTTACGGGCTGACGCCAGGAGATGATGGCCAGCGTTTCCATCACGGCTCTGGAGTACTTGGGAACACGCTCCGGACTCAGTCTCTCGAGGTAGCGCTGCATCGACTCGCGGCTTTGAAATCTCCAGCCACTCGCCAAGTCGACCAACTCCATTCCGCGATCAATCCATGCCAACTGCAACGACTCCAGCAACTGCCTGATCCGGCTGTCCGTCCATCTATCGTCGTCAAATAGCTTGCGCAGTTCCGCCAGAGGCATCGGTGTCGGGGCGCATAGCAGCACCGCTTCAAGCACGATGGTAGCTTGCTGATCATCCTGCTGATCATTCATCAATGTTCTACTTCCTTCTTTCACTACGCGGCAACTTGTGCCAACTGGCGATATACGCTATAGTTCGTTCTCAGACGCGGGGTGGAGCAGTCTGGCAGCTCGTCGGGCTCATAACCCGAAGGTCGTAGGTTCAAATCCTGCCCCCGCAACCAAACAGCACAACTGGTCGATCGCTTTTAGCGCTCGGCCAGTTTTGTTTATGGCCTCACACTGCTTCTTTTTAGACATTTACTTCTTTTTAGATATTTCTTTGCTGGTACGCCAAATCGCAAGCGCAGCCATACGGCAAACACAATAGCGATGCGCCGACGCCAGCCAGACAAGTCTATGAAATTGAGCGCTGCAGTTGTGAAACAATCATCACGCCAAGCGAAGTGGCGGAAAATCAGAAATGCGCCAGTCAGTATACAAATGAGTATACAAATATCGGCAATCTGACTTCAACTAAATACTGCAACTAGCCGTTAGTGTAGCGTATCCGACACCAAAGCTTCAAGCCCAAAATCTGAACGGATGATTTTGATTTGCGGGCAATGCACGCGAATCAGACCAGTCACGCTGGCCAGTGCCACCTCTGAGATCAGGTCAGCATGGGAAAGCACCACACAATCCGACTGCTGCAACAAGGCAACCAGTGCCGCACCCAAGCCGTCGGTTTGCAACTTCTTGGCATCCACCACCGTGATCGTTGCCTGATAAACGTAACGCTGCCCCAGAAACGGCGCATGCCGAACTGTCAGGCGCAGCGCAGACGGGTCAATCGCCCTGCTTTCGATCAGCACGCGATCAACACGTGGGACTCGCCTGGAGAGCGCCTGCAGGAACAGGTCGCGCAAAGCATCCCCCAGCGCGCTGTTCATCCCGCAGCACAGGCACCCGGAATCATTCACAAGCTCGATGGCCGGCAACTTGAGAACGCGTGCGTGCTCAAGTGCCACGCTACCCGCCTCAGTCCCCTGATTCACTGAGGCATCGCCCTCGACGGGTGATGGCGCAGCTGCTGGCGTGACCGCCAACAGCACCACACTGTGTTGCATGGATTCAAGCGCCAGCAACCGATTCAGAAACGTGGTTTTCCCACTGCCAGCCGCACCGAGCACGGCCACCAGGGGAATGCGCCCGACCTCGCGTGACGACGCAAACATGCATCAGTCCAGCGTGGTTGGCCAGCGAAATGCGGGGGGCTGCTTGGTCAGGAAACGCTGGACCGCATCGGCGTGCCAGGCAGTCGTGCGTGCCACAGCCTGGCCCGTGGCTTCAATATCAATCATGGTTTCAAGCGAACTATTCAGCGATACGTTGAACGCACGCTTGGTCATCGCCAGCGCTGCAGGAGCTGCCTGGGCAAAACATCTGGCCATCTGCTGGGCACGTTCGAGCACCCGTCCAGCAGGCGTAATCTCGAGCACGATGCCAAGCGCATGCGCCTCTTGCGCACTGAGCTCGCGTGCCGAAAATGCCAGCTCTTTGGCACGCTGCATTCCCACGACGCGGGGCAACGTATAAAAAGCTGCGCAATCAGGGATCAGCCCCAGCTTCATGAATGACAGGCAGAATCTGCTGTCGGGTTCGGCCAGGATCATATCCGCAGTCAGGGCAAGACTGAACCCGGCACCAAAGGCCGGGCCTTGGACCGCGGCAATCACCGGGATCTCGAGCCTGATCAGCGTTTCTATCCAGGACAAATAGTCGCGGCGCATCCTGTCGCGCCCTTCCTCTGCCGTCAGCGAGCCCGCCTGCATACCACTGATGTCACCCCCCGCGCAGAAAGCACCGCCTGCGCCCGTAATGATCAGCACGCGCAAATCTCGCTGCTGGGGCATCGCAAAGATCACTTCCTTGAGCTCTTCACGCATCCCGGCATCGATTGCGTTCTTACGATGGGGTCGGTTCAGTGTCAGCGTTCCAACGCCATCGATTAGCGTGTAGTTGATGAATTCCAAAATTAACTCTCCCGTTCCTGTTGTCTTGCTGTGTTGATGCCGGCCGACTATCGTCGCCCGACGACCGAGCCATCCATTTAATATTCAGTCGGGTAGACGCAGGACGTTCTTGGCGATGATTTCCTTCTGGATCTCAGTGCTGCCACCATAGATGGTCGATGGAATCGCATTGAACAGAATGGCCGGGACATTGAGCCCTGACTCGCCAAAGTCCATCGTTTCGCCGGTGCCGCCGTGTTCAAGCGCGGACTCGACCAGCAACATACAGATACGCTGATAGTTGTCGGTCGCGCAGATTTTGAGCAGAGAGACGCTTGGCGGCAACACCTCGCCGCGCTTGACCATGTCGGCAAAGCGCGTGTAAGCGGCGACCTGGTCCGCTACGTCAAGCGAGAGTTCTGCGTAACGCGCGGCAAACAGAGGGTCGGAAAACAGACCACGCTGCTGAGCCAGCGTTGTCAACTGACTCAAGGCGTAACGTGACTGCTTGGGGCTGCCCAGGAAAATCCGTTCAAACCCAAGCAGAGCCTTGGCCATCGTCCAGCCCTGATTGATTTCACCGACCAGGTTTTCAGCCGGTACCCGAACGTTGTCAAAGAACACCTCACAGAATTCCTCATGGCCGCCGATGTCTTTGATCGGTCGAATCGTGATGCCAGGCGTTTTCAGGTCAATCAGCATGAAACTGATCCCAGACTGCTTCTTGGCATCCTTGTCCGTACGCACCAGTGCAAAGATGTGCGTGGCGTCCTGCGCCAGGGTCGTCCATGTTTTCTGGCCGCTGACGACAAATTCATTGCCATCACGCACGGCCTCGGTGCGCAGCGCAGCAAGATCAGAACCCGCGCCGGGTTCTGAATAACCCTGACACCAGATGTGCTCACCTGTCAGGATCTTTGGCAGGAATTTTTGCTGCTGTTCGGGGCTGCCTCGCTGGATCAACAGCGGGCCGATCATGATGATGCCCATGTCGGGCGCACGCGCAACGCCGTAGTCTTCCTGTTCTTCAACAAAGGCGATCATCTTGTCGGGCGACAAACCCATGCCACCGAACTGCTTGGGCCAGGACGGTGCCAGCCAACCCTGGCCAGACAACTTCATGGTCCAGTCGCGAACCTCATTCCAGTGCAGGCGACGTGGCACATTGCGCAGCGACTCAGGATAGTTTTTCGCATAGAAAGCACGCAACATTTTCCGAAAATCAGCTTCTGGCATATTTTCCCAGTCAGCGTCGCGCGGGAACTCGGTGACGGCAAGCGTTTGCTCTGCGGCCTGCTCTGGCGGACAAAGCGCCAGATACCGCTGACGATGACTGTCGACGTTGCCCAGCCACGCCGACAGGTGCAGCGCGCGCTTGAAATACAGGCCGACCACGCACTCGTCGGTGTAGCCCATTGCGCCATGAAACTGGATTGCCATGCGGGTCACGAACAAAGCCGCATGCGCGCACCTTGCCTTGACCCTGCTGGCGAGTGCCGCAACACCGCGACCTTCGTCAAGCTGTTCGAGCACCTCCGCCAGGCAGGCAGCCGACAGTTCGACTTGAACAAAAGCATCGACTGCACGATGCTTGAGCGCCTGGAAACTTCCAATGGGTCTGCCAAACTGCTGGCGAGTACTCAGGTAGTCAATGGTGAGCGCCAGCGCCCGGCGCATCACGCCGACCAACTCCGCCGCCTGAACGATGCGTGCACAATCATTGGCCCACTCCACAGCCAGCCGTGCCACGTCACCCGTCGCCAGGACATGAGACCTGGGCACAGACACCTGACATAAAGTCATTTCGCAGATCACGCTGCCATCCACGCAATGCTGTTGGGCCAGTGTGACGCCCGCCGTTGTGGCCGGTACCCAACCCAGCACAGGCACACCTGATTGCGCTGCCAGGACAAGCCATCCGTCGGCACCACTTGCGGGGGTCACAAACCGCTTGACGCCATCCAGACGCATCGTCTCGTTGCTGACCACGGCAACCGTATCGATCACGGTGGTGTCGAGTTGCCCAAGTTTTTCCTGCCAGGCCAGGCCTGCGATCAGTTCGCCACAGGCAATCTGCTCGAGCAATGCGGTACGCAAGACACTCTGAGGTGTACGGGACAATGCGGCCACTGCCTGCACGGCGCCGGCAATATAGGGTTCTGGCAACAAGTGCTGGCCAACTTCCTCGGCAATGGCAGTCATCTCGCGCAGTCCCAGTCCCAGCCCGCCATCGTCTTCCATGACCAGTACAGCCGGCCAGCCAGCGTGCGCAATTTGCTGCCAGGCCGAGCGTTCAAAGCCGGGGGAGGACCCCCGCAGCGCGCGCAACCTGGCAATCGTGTTGGCTCGTCCAAGAAAATCACGCGTGCTGTCGCGGAAAGCCTCGATCGCATCAGTGGTCATATTGCTTGCTCCAGTATGTTGATTTTTATATGATAATTAAAATAGTTATCCGGATATTTGTATCCAGAGAAAACAACTCAGCCGATCGCACCGATGCGATGCAGCGCGTCGATTTCCTTTTCTGACAAGCCCAGTCGCTCGAGAATCTTGCTCGTATCCGAACCACGTGCAACCGGCGCATGGTCAATGCACGCTGGTGTCTGGCTAAACCTCGGTGCCGGTGCGGGCTGAACGACTCCGGCCACCTCGCAGAAAGTCTGCCGAGCCAGGTTGTGTGGGTGGGCCGGTGCCTCTTCCATTGCGAGAACCGGCGCAAAGCACACGTCCGTGGCTTCCATCAGCGCGCACCATTCATTGCGTGTGCGGCGCGCAAACACCTCGACCAGTCGCTGCTTCATATCAACCCAGGTCGCAGGATTGCGTTGGTTGGCAACATCCACATCCTGCATCCCTGTTTTTTCGACCAGCAAAGCGTAGAACTGGGGCTCGATTGAGCCGATCGAGATCCACTTGTCATCCGCACAACGGTAAGTACCATAGAAATGTGCGCCACCGTCCAGCATATTGGCCGCCCGCTCGTCCTTCCAGTGCCCCTCAGCCTTAAAGCCATACATCATGCTCATCAGCAGTGCAGAGCCGTCTGTCATGGCGGCATCGACAACCTGCCCTTTGCCCGAGGTACGCGCGTGAATCACCGCAGATAGAACACCCACCGCCAGCAACATGGCGCCGCCGCCAAAATCGCCCACGAGGTTGAGCGGCACAATGGGTTGCTCGGCCGTGCCAATAGCGTGCAAAGCACCGGATAGCGAGATGTAATTAATATCGTGCCCGGCAGCCTGTGACAGGGGGCCGTGCTGGCCCCAGCCAGTCATTCTTGCGTAGACCAACCGGGGATTGCGCGCCAGGCAGACATCCGGACCCAACCCGAGACGCTCCATGACACCCGGACGAAACCCTTCCACGATGACCTCCGCCGATTCAACCAGCCGCAGGACAACCTCGACCGAGGCGGACTGCTTGAGGTCAAGCGCGATGGATTGCTTGCCGCGGCGAAGCAACTGCGCGCTGACGGTGGCGGGATCTTCTTGGCCGGTAGACAACCGATCCACTGTGATGACTTCCGCGCCAAGATCGGCCAGCATCATCGCGGCGAAAGGAGCAGGCCCCAGCCCGGCCATTTCTATCACTTTCACCCCATGTAGCGGACCCGACATGCGACCTCTCCCCTGTTGTCAGGCGCCCAAGGAAAATGACCTGGCGGCGCATGATGATTCAATTTATTGACATCGTACCGTGAAGGGCGTCCAAGTCAGCGCGCCGGGGGGCTCATTAAATGCCGAAGGCAGCCTCTACGAAACACGAAGGGGGTCTCAATAAATCCGGAAGTCGCAGTCGATTCAACCCACGGTATCATCGATGCCTAGAAAAAATACTTGGAGTGCATGACGTGACCGAAGCCATGATTTTTGATGCCCTGCGCACGCCGCGCGGCAAGGGACGCCAGGACGGTAGCCTGCACGAAGTCAGACCTGTCCAGCTGCTAATCGGTTTGATGCAGACTTTGCAACAACGCCACCAGCTTGATACCTCCCAGATCGACGACGTGCTGATCGGCTGCGTCCAGCCTTGGGGTGACCAGGCCAGCTGTATCGCCAAAACAGCAGCCCTGGCCGCAGGCTGGGACTGGCGGGTCGCTGGCGTGCAGCTCGACCGCTATTGCGGCTCAGGCCTGGATGCCGTGAACCTGGCGGCTTCCAAGATTCGGTCAGGCTGGGAAGACTTGGTTGTCGCAGGGGGCGTGGAATCCATGTCGCGCGTTCCAATGGGCAGCATGATGGGCTCGCGCGACGCACCAGCCGTCATGCTCAAAATGCACACCGTGCCGCAAGGCATCGGTGCGGACCTGATTGCAACAATCGATGGTTTCACACGCGAAAACGTCGACACCTTTGCCATGCATTCCCAGCAAAAGGCTGCCCATGCGCGCGCGCAGGGCTACTTCAACAAGTCGATTGTCCCGGTCAAGGACATAAACGGCATCACGATCCTTGCCGAAGACGAAACGATCAAGCCCAACACGACGGTCGAAGGGTTGGCCAAACTCAAGCCCGCCTTCCTGGTGCCTGGCGAAGCCATGTATGACGCCATGGCGCAGTTTGCCTATCCGCAGATTGATCGCATCAACCACATCCATACCGGCGGCAACTCGTCGGGGATCGTGGACGGCGCGGCACTGGTCTTGCTGGCCTCGGAAAAGAAGGGACGCGAATTGGGACTGACGCCGCGTGCGCGCGTCGTCTCGGCCGCCGTCGTCGGTGCCGAGCCCACCATCATGTTGGATGGTCCGGCGCCCGCCACGCGCAAGGCGCTGGCCAAGGCAGGACTCACCGTGGACGACATCGACCTGTTCGAAGTCAACGAGGCCTTTGCCTCGGTTGTGATGCGTTTCATGCGCGAAATGAACGTACCGGCCGAAAAAGTAAACGTCAATGGCGGCGCGATCGCGATGGGTCATCCACTGGGCGCCAGCGGCGCGATGCTGCTCGGAACCATGGTTGACGAACTTGAGCGACGTAATCTCAAGCGCGGCCTGATCACGTTGTGCGTAGCAGGTGGCATGGGTATTGCCACCATTGTCGAACGCGTTTGACCCTCATCCGAACCGATACCAGAAAAACATGAATCCCATTAAATTCGAAAAAGACCAGGACGGCATCGTCACGCTGACATTCGACGATCCGGGTCAGTCGGCCAACACCATGACCGACGCTTTCAAACAATCCTACGAAGCCGTGATCACCAGGCTCGAAGCAGAGCGCGAAGCGATCACGGGCGTCATTCTTACTTCTGCCAAGAAAACTTTTTTTGCCGGCGGCAACCTCAAGGACCTCCTGGCCGTGCGCCCAGACCAAGCCGAAGAGTTTTTCCGCCGCTCTGTCACAACAAAAATGGGGCATCGTCGGCTGGAAAAGCTGGGCAAACCGGTTGTCGCTGCGATCAACGGCACGGCGCTTGGCGGCGGCTGGGAACTCTGTCTGATGAGCCATGCACGGTTCTGCCTGAACGACGACAAAATCCTGCTTGGCCTGCCTGAAGTCACCTTGGGCCTGCTGCCCGGCGCCGGTGGTGTTGTACGCATGACACGCATGCTGGGCTTGAAGAACGCCTTGCCCTACGTGATGGAAGGCAAACTGTTCGCTCCTGAGGCGGGACTCAAAGCCGGCTTGCTAAACGGACTGGCGAACGACCCGGCTGAACTGCTGGCCCTGGCACGCGCGTGGATCAAGGAAAATCCGGCACCGTCACAACCCTGGGACCGTGAAGGGTTCACGATTCCCGGAGGCAAGCCCAACGCCCCCGAGTTGGTGGGCTTTGTGCGCACCGCACCCGCCATGCTTCAGAAAAAAACCAAGGGCTGCTACCCGGCACCAGAGGCCATCCTTTCAGTGGCCGTTGAAGGACTGATGGTCGATATCGACACGGCGCTGCGTATCGAAGCACGGTACATGACCAGCCTGGTCACGCATCCGGTCTCCAAGAATATGATCCGCACGTTTTTCTTCCAGATGAACGAGATCAAATCTGGCAAGAGCCGTCCACATGATATTGAAAAAGTCACGTTCAAGCGCGTTGGGGTCCTCGGCGCGGGCCTGATGGGTGCCGGCATCACTTACGCCAACGTGATGCGCGGCATCCCGACTGTGCTCAAGGATGTATCCATGGCTGCCGCCGAAAAGGGCAAAGCCTACAGCGAAAAGCTGCTCAACAAACGCATTGTCCAGGGCGCCATGACGGCCGCCAAGCGTGACGCGATCCTGGCACTGATCACGCCAACCGACAAGGCTGCGGACCTGGATGGTTGCGACCTGATCATCGAAGCTGTATTTGAAAAACGCGACCTCAAGGCACAAGTCACGAAAGAAGCCGAACCGTTCCTGCTGCCCGACGGCATCATGGCGTCGAACACGTCTACCTTGCCAATCACGGGGCTTGCTGACGCCTCAGCGCACGCTGACCGGTTTATCGGCCTGCACTTCTTTTCACCTGTGGACAAGATGCCATTGGTGGAAATTATCAAAGGCGCAAAAACTTCGCCCAAGACCCTCGCGCGTGCCTATGACTACGTGATGCAAATCGGCAAGACGCCCATCGTGGTCAACGACAGTCGCGGCTTCTTCACGTCCCGAGTGTTCAGAACCTTCCGCAATGAAGGCATTGCCATGCTGGCCGAAGGCGCCAATCCG
>CAIJKV010000287.1 GCA_903821335.1 uncultured beta proteobacterium | reverse complement strand
GGCCGCGTGGATAGTTCCAGATCAGGAACCCACCAATGCCACCCAGCATACCGACCGCGGCCACCAGCAACAGGCGATCACCCAGGTAATACGAGACATACGCCAGGCCCGCCAGGATCATGCCAGACACCACAGACGCCAGGCCGTTATAGCCATCAATGATATTGATGGCATTGGCGGCACCCGCGATGGCGACGATCGAAACCACAAAAGAGACCACGCCAAACTGCAGGACCCAGTCGACACCAATGATGTCCAGGCGGGTAATGCCGGCACCGAGCCAAAAATAAGCAAGTATCCCGCTGACTAGAGCCAGCGTCATGCGGATGCGCGCACGGACGTTTTTTGAAATATCCTCGGCCAGGCCGCCCAGGAAGACGGGCAAACTGCAGACAATCAGGAGCGTCAGGGGCCTGACAACCTCGGGATCACGAAAGATGGCCACCACACAGGTGGCGGCCATGGCCAATACCAGCGAAATCCCGCCCACACGGGGCACGGCCAGAATGTGAAACTTCTGTACGCCCACAAAATCCGTATCGTTGGAGTATTTGGCATGCAGTCGGCGGTACCGCACCAAAAGCAGCGTGACCGCCAACGACACGAGGAAAGCGCCTAACGTATAGGCCATGCTGTGGGTTCATCCAATAGAGAGTCGTCGGCATTTTACCCTCATGCCCGAAACTTCTTCGCGTCATCGCCCCCCGGGGGCAAAATCCTGACTGCAGACCCGCCGGGGCACCAGAATTTCAGACGTCGATTGCGCTGATGGCTCCCGAGCGTTTGCGCAGTTCAAACTTCTGGATTTTGCCCGTCGAGGTCTTGGGCAAGTCGCCAAACTCAATGGCTCCCGGCACCTTGAAGCCCGGCAGGTGCTCTTTACAGTGCTTGATCAGTTCGGCAACCGTCACCTCGGCACCCGTCTTGAGTTCGACAAACGCGCAAGGTGTTTCGCCCCATTTTGGATGCGGCTTGGCGACCACGGCGACGGCCATCACCGCTGGGTGCTTGTACAGGACGTCTTCAATCTCGATGCTGGAAATATTTTCGCCTCCCGAGATAATCACGTCCTTGCTGCGATCCTTGATCTTGATATAACCGTCGGGGAAGCGTACCCCCAGGTCGCCCGTATGAAACCAGCCACCGGCAAAGGCCACCTCGGTCGCCTCGGGGTTACGCAGATAGCCCTTCATGCAGATATTGCCCCGCAGGACAATTTCACCGATGGTTTCACCATCACGCGGGACGGGTTGCAAGGTGATCGTGTCGATCACGTCGGCATCGGCCTGCAGGTGGTAGCGCACACCCTGGCGCGCGTGATACACCGCACGTTCGGCGGCGGGCAGATCTTCCCATCCCTCCTGCGGGGCGCATATGGTGCAGGGCCCGTAGACCTCGGTCAGACCATAGACGTGGGTCAGCGTGATGCCGAGTTTCTCCATGCTTTCAATCAGCGTGGCCGACGGTGCCGCACCCGCCACCATGCCTTGCACACGACGCCCTTTCAGGAAGCCCATCGCCTGCTCGCGCACGTCGGTCGGTGCGTTGACCAGCATGCTGTGGACGATCGGCGCGCCACAGTAGTGCGTGACACCATGATCACGGATGGCATCAAAAATGCCATCTGCGCTGACACGGCGCAGGCAGACGTTGACCCCGGCGCGTGCCGCGATCGTCCAGGGAAAGCACCAGCCGTTGCAATGAAACATCGGCAACGTCCAGAGATAAACGGCATGGGAGGGCAAATCCCATTCGAGGATATTGCTCACCGCATTCAGGTACGCGCCACGGTGGTGATACACCACCCCCTTGGGTTCGCCCGTGGTGCCCGACGTGTAGTTCAGCGCCATGGCATCCCATTCATCGCCCGCGAACACAATCGGGTCGGTGGGCGACGCAGCCAACAGCGCTTCATAGTTGTACGCGCCAAAGCAATCGCCAGCACCGTGGTATTCGGAATCATCCACGTCGATGACGATGGGCTTGACCGTGGCGTGCGCGATCGCTTCCTGCATCACGTGCGAAAACTCGCGATCGACGATCACCACTTTGGACTGGGCATGATCCAGCATGTAGGTCAGGCTGTGCGCGTCCAGTCGTGTGTTGAGCGTATTCATCACCGCGCCGATCACCGGCACGCCAAAATGGCACTCCACCATTTCGGGCGTGTTGGCCAGCATGATCGTCACCGTATCGCCTTTTTGCACGCCCAGGTCACGCAGGGCGTGGCCCAGTTGCATGCTGCGGGCGTAGGTCTGGGCCCAGGTACGCCGAATCTTGCCGTGCACAACCGCCAGGCGGTCGGGATAGACGTCGGCGGCACGGCGCATAAAGTCCACCGGGGTCAACGCCGCATAGTTCGCTGCATTCTTGGGCAAGTCTGTGTCAACAATACGCATGATGTCGCTCATTCCTTGTCGGCGTGCCGACGATCAAAATCCCAAACTGCCTCAAAACCCATCAACTTGCTGAACTCCAGGAAATCGAACAGCTCGGTTTTAGAGCCGACACTCGAACGGGTGTTCTTGATGTGCTGATAGGTGTCGTGCAGGGCTTTGCCCGCCGCCAGGAAGCCTGAAGCCGGGTAGATCGCCATGGCAAAGCCCATTTCCTCGTAAACCTTGGCGGGCAACACCGGTGTGCGACCGAACTCGACCACGTTCACCAGTAGCGGCAATTCAAAACTGCGTCCGATGATTTCAAGTTCTTTCTCGGTTTCAGGCGATTCGACAAAGAGGACATCAGCACCCGCTTTGGCATACAGCTCTGCGCGGCGCAGTGCCTCGTCAAGCCCGAGCGTGGTGCGCGCATCGGTGCGCGCGACGATCAGCAGGTCCTTGTTGGTGCGCGCTTCCACGGCCACGCGAATCTTTTTAACCATCTCGGCTGCGGGGATTACACGACGGCCCGGCGTATGGCCGCATTTCTTGGGGAATTCCTGGTCTTCAAGCTGGATGCCCGCTGCACCCGCAGCCTCGTAGCCACGCACGGTGTGGGCCACGTTGAGCAACCCGCCATAGCCGGTGTCACCGTCGCAGATGATGGGCGTCGAGGCCATGCCGCAAAAGGCCCCCACACGGTTCACCATGTCGGTATAGCTCGCCAGACCCGCGTCAGGCAGGCCCATGTAGGACGCCACCGTGCCGTAGCCTGTCATGTAGAGACAATCAAAGCCCATGCGGTCGGCAATGCGCACGGAAATCATGTCGAAAATGCCGGGTGCGGCGATCAGCTTGCCGCTATTGAGGATTTTCCTGAGTGAACGAACAGGCTTGACATCTATTTCAGCCGGGGCTTGCGCTTTTCCCTTGCCTTTGCCTTTGCCTTTGTCCTTGACGGTTACCTTGGACTCGGCCTGCGATTTGGCCTGGGTGGCCGACTTGAGTTTGCTCATTGAATAGACTCCAGATCCTGATTGATACGAAAAGCCATGCCATGCTGCAAAGTCTTGCGTACTCCGGCATGCGGCATTGGTTTCAAGTTTGTCTCCTTGAGGCGAATGGCTTGCGGATTGCATCCGTCGTCTCCTTGAGGCGGGCGGCTTGCGGATTGCATCCGTCGTCTGCGTAGTTTAGGTGAACTTTTTCATTCAGACACCGTGGCACCCAATCAATCGCCTGCACAGAGTCTGATGCGCGATGCTATCCTGTCAATCACTAAGTATTAACCCGTGCAGCCGTGCAGGGCGCAGTGATGCGCGCCGCGCGCCATACGACAATTGGTCACCCCACCCCATGCAGCAGCCCAGATCGGACTCTGCTGCGGACGTATCGTCCGACAGCTCGCCACCCTTGCCTCCCGTCGCACCGCAGGCCACGCGCCGCGAACTCTTGCTGGCGATGTCAGGTGTGGCTGCCACCGTCGTGATCGTGGCGTTCGACTCGACCATCGTCAGCACTTCAATGCCACGCGTGGCGCAAGCACTCAACGGCATGGCTCTGTATGCGTGGGTCGGTACCGGCTACTTCCTGGCCTCGGCCATCACCATCCTGATTTTTGGCCGGCTGGGTGACCTGTTCGGACGCAAGCCACTGATGCTGACCTCGGTGGCCATCGTGGCACTGGGTTCGATCCTGAGCGGACTGTCACAAACAATGCCCCAGCTGATTGCCTTCCGTGTCCTGCAAGGTCTGGGCGGTGGCATGATGATCGCCACCACCTTTGCAGCGCCCGCAGATCTGTTTCCCGATCCGCGCCAGCGTGTGCGCTGGATGGCACTGGTGTCCGCAACGTTTGCGGCGGCCAGCGGGCTCGGGCCTGTCATCGGGGGCCTGGTGACGCAGGCTTTAGGCTGGCGCGCTGCGTTTTTTATCACACCCCTGGCTGCTGCCGTTGCACTCGTGATGTTATGGCGATACTTTCCACGTATTCGGCCCCGCCATGCGGTTAAACAAAAAATCGACTGGTTGGGTGCAGGCTTGCTCACGCTGGCCGTGGGCGCGCCGCTGGCAGGTATCGAGCTGCTGATGGCGGAGGGGCAGGAGGAATTCCGCTTCCTGGCCATGGGGCTGATTGCGGCGGGCCTGATCGCGGCAGGTGTGCTGCTCCCGGTTGAGCGACGCGCCACCACTCCGATATTCCCGCTACGCATCCTGCACACACGGCAGTCACAGCTGCTGAACCTGGCCGCCATGATGACCGGGGCCGTGATGTTTGTACTGATTTTTTATCTCCCGCTATTGCTGCAAGAGGTATTTGGCTATTCACCCACGCGCGCGGGCTTGCTGATGACACCCCTGGTCGCCGGTATTCCACTGGGCAGCATCATCAACGGCCAACTGTTCCCACGTCAGAACGAGCCGCAACGCCTGATGATATTTGGCAGCGGCATGCTGGGCCTGGGGTGCCTGCTCACCCTGACCTTTGTGGCCGACAGCCCCACCTGGTGGGTGTTGCTGTCCCTGGGGCTTTCGGGTGCAGGGCTCGGGTTTTTACTACCCAATTTCACGCTGTTCATGCAAATGCTGGCCGAGCAGCGAGACGTGGGGGTCGCCTCGGCCCTGATCCAGACCACCCGGGCCCTGGGTAGCGCGATAGGAACCGCAATCGTCGGCATTGTGATTGCCCGCCTTTCCGTATCGACCGGCCTGCGCATCGGCCTGGTGTTTAGTGTGGTGCTTTGCGCACTGGTGGCCTGGCTTGCCTCGCGTATCAAAATGAAAAACGTGGTGCCTCGCTGAAATACGTGTCAGGTCGTTTCAAGACCGGGTCCATCCGGCACAAAAGGCGCTATCATTTTGCGACTAATGACTCCTGGTGCTCCTGAATGAAAAGCTACCGCATGCCCATCCAGACCAGCGCACCGTTTACCTTGCACAAATTGACCTCAACGTGAAGGTCAAGCAGCGAATCGATTCCACGGTTGTCCTGGCGTTGATCGCAGTGATGCCCGTCATGATGCTCACCAATATCGGGCATCAGAGCGCCGCATTCTATGCGCTGGCGCTGGTTTGCCTGTCGATCTGTTTCACCCGGCCCGGCGGCATTTTCCAGACCTTCACGGATCTGGCTCCTTACCGCTGGCTGGCCCTCGCACTGAGCATGATGGCGGTCGAGGCTGCGATCGGTATGTTGTACTCAAACCAAATTCTCGGTGCGGAATTCGAGCGTGCGGTTCGGGTGGGTCTGGGCTTGTTCGTGGTACTGGGTGCGTGCCTGACCCTGATTCCGCAATGGTTACGGCAATCAATCTGGGGGCTTGCCGCCGCCGTCTGGTCCGCGACAGGGTATGCAGTCTGGCTTTCCTGGCCAACGTTCAGGCGGCCCGAGGATGTCCCTGAATACAACGCGGTC
Organism: uncultured beta proteobacterium; assembly: GCA_903821335.1. Lineage (GTDB taxonomy): Bacteria > Pseudomonadota > Gammaproteobacteria > Burkholderiales > Burkholderiaceae_B > Zwartia. Next base: position 7,559 of record CAIJKV010000287.1, on the reverse strand, counting down.
TCATACGGCAACTTGCTGCTGATGATGACCATGTTGTGCGCGTGCTCACTCGGTTGGCGGCTCACCCGGTTGCGAAAAACTGAAATGGCCTTCAAGGTGCTGACAGTGATCGTCGGTATGGTGGGGTTTATTGCCACGCAAACGCGTAGCGGCTGGCTGGCCATTCCATTCTTCATTGTCGTGGGTCTGCTGCTTGCCGGGCTGCGACTGTTCTCGGGCAAGACGCTCGTGGCCGGGCTAATCGCTCTGGCGGTCGCTGTTGCAATCTTCACATCGAGTCCGATCATGCGTCACCGCGCGCAGGAAGGCATGGACGAGTTCAATGAATGTGTCGCAAACCCTGTCGCGGTGTCGTCAGTATGCGTCCGGATTCAGCTCTGGAGGGCCTCGTGGCTCATGTTCACGAGAAATCCTGCCGTGGGTAACGGCAGCACGGGTGCCTTTCCTGTCGAAATCGACAAGCTGGTTAAAGCAGGCGTACTGTCAACCTTTCTGGTCACCGAGATGGACGGGTTCAACGAACCCCACAACGACATACTCTTCACGATGGCCAGCCACGGGCTCACCGGGCTGATCGCGCTGTTGTTGCTTTACCTTGCGCCGGCCTGGATCTTTGCCCGGCGGCTGCTCAGGCAGAGCCCACAACAAACGCGTATCGCCGCTGGCATGGGTCTGGCGGTCTGCCTGGGGTTCATGGCGTTTGGTCTGACGGAACTGATGTTTCGCCGCATGAGTACGATGGCGTTCTACGCCGTCATGATCGGTTGGTTGCTCGCACTGTCCGACCCGCGGTGCCAGACCGATACCGAGTGCCAGGTCAAACGCTCCTGATCGGCAAGCCCCAACCCACTCATCCCAGAAAGCGTGGCAATTCCCTGACCAGGATGGGGCGCACGACGGCAGTATCCCAGAGACGCCACAGGCGATCAGTGAGCGTTTTCTGGTCTTTGCGACGAGACTGGCGTTCGGGTGCAATATCTGAGGCCTGACTGAGCGCAGATTCCCACACGGCATTGGGCGTCAACGCATACAAGGTCAGCAACCCCAGCCGTTCAACATATCGCCAGTGATCCGCCACCATCCAGACCGGGTGCATCGCGGCAAGCATGTTGCGCGCGGCAGTGAGCGTAATGAAATAGCCTGATGTCAGCCATACGCCACCGTGGGGACGCACCAGCTGGCGGGTGCCGAGCGTGATCGCGCCCGTGCGGTAGCCTCGCGCAACATGGGTCAATTGCACCATCGCGGCAAGATCTGGGTGAAAGACCGAAGCCAGTGACGTCACGCCTTCCGACTCGAGCAACTGTGCAAAGTCGGCAGCCAGAACCACGTCGTCTTCAAGGACCACGGCGCAAGAAATACCCTGCTCGACCATCTTGCGATAAATGCCAAGATGGGACAGGGAGGTACCGATTTCACCGCGTGACATCGGCCCATAGGCTACCTGTGCGCGGGCCGCATCAAACTGCCGGGCCAGCTCTGGCTCTGACATGAGACGGCCGTCGACGGCTTCGAACCAGGTGGGGGCGATGCCATGCTGACGCAGCAAGGTTTCCATGGCCTGGCGGCGCTGCGTAGCGGTCGCCAGATTGACGACAAAACACGTGATCTGTGACAAGGCGATGGGCTCGTTGCGGGTGCTGCAGTGATAGGCTGAGGATTGGGTCTGCGTCCTGGATTACCCGCGCGCTGCCCGTTGCTGGAACTGCCAGGTACTTTCGCACATCGCTTTCAAGTCAAGTTTGGCACGCCAGTTCAGTTGGCTTGCCGCAAAACCAGGGTTGGCGTAGCAACTGGCCACGTCGCCAGCGCGCCTTGGCGCAATGTGAAAGGGCAGGGGCTTGCCCACGACCGTTTCAAAAGCCCGCAGCATCTCCATGACACTGTAGCCCTGGCCCGTTCCGAGGTTGAACACGTAGCGACCATGCGGGTGTGTCGTCAGGAAATCAAGTGCCGCCAAATGGCCGGCAGCCAGGTCCATGACGTGGATATAGTCGCGCACGCCCGTGCCATCAGGCGTATCGTAATCATTGCCAAAAATATTGAGCTGCGGCAATTGACCGGATGCAACCCGCGCCAGATAGGGCATCAGGTTATTTGGAGGACCGTTGGGCTCCTCGCCGATCAAGCCGGAATCGTGGGCGCCAACCGGGTTGAAGTATCGCAGGCAGGCAATTCGCCAGGTTGGGTCTGATTGCGCCACATCCCCCAGCATTTCTTCAATATGCAGCTTGGTCCGGCCGTAAGGATTGGTAGCAGACGTCGGATGAGATTCGTCCAGCGGCAGATAGTGAGGCACGCCATACACCGTCGCGCTTGAACTGAACACCAGCGTCTTGACGTGGGTGTTGTGCATGGCCTGAAGCAGGCTGATCGTGCCCTGGACATTATTGGCGTAATACCCGATCGGCTCGGCAACCGACTCGCCAACAGCCTTCAGGCCGGCGAAATGCACCACGGCGTCAATAGCGTGGTCACGCAGCGCCTTTTCCAACAGGTCTGTCTGGCGGATATCGGCCTCAATGACAACCAGCGGATGCCCGATGATCGTCTGCAATCGCTGCGCCACCTCGTGGCGGCTATTGCAAAAATTGTCGAATAACACAACCTGATGACCGGCCTGCGCCAGCGCAACGGCAGCGTGACTGCCGATATAACCCGCCCCGCCTGTTAGCAGTATGTTCATTGCGCCCCGATCCCTGATGTGGTTTGCTCGATAGGGAATTGTAGTTCCTGAGTGACCGCGCCGGGCGGCGGTTCGGGGCACTGGTTCGGGGTCGTGGTTTATCATGGGTCGCCCCAACGCCTTCAGGCTGCACATGCGTCGCAAAGATTTATCGGACTTATTTCTGCTGGCAGCCATCTGGGGCGGTTCGTTTCTGTTCATGCGCATGGCGGTTGGGGACTTGGGGCCCATCGTGCTCAGCGCATTGCGCACGCTGATCGCCGGGTCGCTCTTGTTACCCGTGCTGGTGTGGCGCAAAAAACTGCCGTTACTGTTCAAGAGCTGGCGACCCATCGTCATGGTGGGGCTACTCAACGCGGTCCTGCCGTTTCTGTTCCTCTCTTACGCCACGCGAACCCTGCCCTCGGGGACCATGTCGATCATTAACGCGATCACGCCGTTATGGGGTGCGGCGATCGCCTGGCTTTGGCTCAAGGATCGTCTGCCGCCCTTGCGCATCGCGGGCCTGGCCATCGGCTTTATTGGCATCGTGGTGCTGGTGTGGGACAAACTCAATTTCCAGGCGACCGAATCCATCCTGGCCGTGCTGGCAGGCGTGGCCGGCCCGTTTTTCTACGGCATTGCAGCCAATTTCACAAAAAAATTCCTGACCGGAACGGAACCGATTGTCATCGCAACCGGCTCCTTGCTGGCGGGCGGTATCGTACTGTTGCCGTTTGCCGTGTGGGCCTGGCCTACTGGGCCGGTCGACCCGCGCGCCTGGGCCGCGATGCTCATGCTTGCGGTCCTGTGCACCTCAGTCGCCTATATCCTGTATTACCGGCTACTGATCAACATCGGGCCCGCGCGCGCCATGACGGTCACCTTCCTGGTGCCGGTGTTTGGTGTGCTGTGGGGATGGTTCTGGTTGCACGAAGCGGTCACGCTCAGGATCGTTCTGGGTGGAGCCATCATCCTGCTGGGAACCGCCCTGGCGACGGGACTGCTCAAACCAAGGGTCAGACGTTAATGCCCGCTACGGCAATTCCAGCTCAGCCAAGATCGGTGAATGGTCCGACAATTGGGTCCAGGGTCTGCCACGCAGTACGCGGGCACTGCGCACGGCAAAGCCACGCTGGTAAATGCGGTCTAGCCTGAGCATCGGAAACGCCGACGGGAAGGTGCGCGGCGGTGGCACAGGGTTGTAGCCACCCTGCATGGTCAGCTGATTGATGCGATGGGTGGGCAATCGCGTAATGCCTTCACGAAATTCACCGCGCAAGACGCCGCCTAGTCGGCGCATGGAATCGCGCAGCTTGGGCACCTCGCCACGTGTCAGTGGTGCGTTGGCAAACACCTCGACCACACCGAGCTGCCGCACAAAAAAAGGTGCCAGCCGATCGTTCCAGTCATTGAAATCTCCGGCGATCAACATGGGTGTGCCCTCGGGCACCAGCCGGTTGATGCGTTCGGCCATTAATTGAATCTGTCGTTCGCGCCCACCGGCGAACAGACCCAGATGCACGACGAAACAGTGGATTTCACAGCCATCGAGCTCGATCACACCGTGCAGCAGGCCACGCTGTTCCATACGGTGATCAGAGATGTCCTGATTTTCAAATTTCAGAATGGGATAGCGCGACAACAGGGCGTTGCCGTGGTCAGTCTGATCGCGTACGGCATTGCAACCATAGGCGACCTCCATGTGCAGTGCCGCGCCCAACGATGCATGCTGCGCATGGAGCGCACCGTGTTTGTCATTGCGCCCCTGCACTTCCTGCAGGAACATCACATCGGGACGCAGGCCATGAAGCTCCAGCCTCAACTCGGCCATCGAGTCGCGCCCGCCAAGCGAGCGCCCCTTGTGGATGTTGTAGCTGACGACACGAATCAAGGACATGGTGGTCAGGGTTGCCGTGGTTCGGCAACCCTGCCTCGGTTACTTCACTTCAGCCTGGCGAAGGCGGATATGCAGTTCGCGCAATTGCTTTTCATCGACTGGCGAAGGCGCCTGCGTCAGCAGACATTGTGCACGCTGCGTCTTGGGGAACGCAATGACGTCGCGGATCGATTCGGCGCCCGTCATCATGGTCACGATACGATCCAGGCCAAAAGCAATGCCGCCATGCGGGGGGGCGCCATACTGCAACGCATCAAGCAGGAAACCAAACTTCAGGCGGGCTTCCTCGGCATCGATCTTGAGTGCACGGAACACCTTGCTCTGGATCTCTTCGCGATGGATACGGACTGAGCCGCCACCGATTTCCCAACCATTCAGCACCATGTCGTAGGCCTTGGCAATCGCCTGTGAGGGGTCTGTCGTGAGCAGATCCTCGTGACCATCCTTGGGGCTGGTAAATGGGTGGTGGGCCGCCACATAGCGATCAGCCTCTTCGTCGTATTCGAACATCGGGAAGTCAACCACCCAGAGCGGCCTCCAGACCGCCTCGAACAAGCCATGGCTCTTGCCGAACTCGCTATGTCCAATCTTGACACGCAGGGCACCGATGGCGTCGTTGACAACTTTGGCTCGGTCAGCGCCAAAGAAAATCAGGTCGCCATCCTGGGCACCGGTACGCTTGACCAGTTCAGCAAGGGCTGCGTCGTGCAGGTTCTTGACAATTGGCGACTGCAGGCCGTCGCGACCTTTAGAAACATCGTTGACCTTGATCCAGGCCAGGCCTTTGGCACCATAAATGGCGACAAACTTGGTGTAGGCGTCGATCTCGCTGCGCGTGATGGCCGCGCCGCCTGGTACACGCAAGCCGACCACTCGACTACCCTCGGTGTTGGCAGACTGGGCAAAAACCTGGAAGTCGACATCTTTCATGACGTCACTCAGGTCTGTGAATTCCAGTTTGACGCGCAGGTCGGGTTTATCCGAACCGTACACACGCATGGCTTCGCTCCAGGGCATGGTCGGGAAGGGGCTGGGCAAGTCGACGTTCTGGACAACCTTGAAGACATGGGAAATCATGCCTTCGAAGATCTCGCGGATCTGCACTTCATTCAGGAAAGACGTTTCACAGTCGATCTGGGTGAATTCAGGCTGACGATCCGCACGCAGGTCCTCGTCACGGAAACACTTGACGATCTGGTAGTACCGATCAAAACCAGCCACCATCAACATCTGTTTAAAGAGTTGGGGCGACTGCGGCAAAGCGAAAAAATCGCCCGCGTTCACACGCGAAGGCACCAGATAATCGCGCGCGCCTTCGGGCGTGCTCTTGGTCAGCATCGGCGTTTCGATGTCAATGAAACCAAGGTTATCGAGAAACTTGCGCACTTCGATCGAGACGCGATAACGCAGCATCAGGTTGCGCTGCATCTGACCGCGGCGCAGATCCAGCACACGATGGGTCAGGCGTGTCGTCTCTGACAGGTTTTCATCATCAAGCTGGAAGGGCGGCGTGACCGAAGGATTCAGGATCTCGACTTCACGGCAGAGGATTTCTATTTCGCCTGAGGCCAGATCTGAATTGACCGTGCCCTGGGGACGCGCGCGCACCAGACCCGTGACGCGGATACAAAATTCATTGCGCAGACGCTCTGCGATCGCGAACGCTGGCAGGTTATCGGGATCGAACACGATCTGTGCCAGGCCGGCACGGTCCCGCATGTCGATAAAAATCACGCCACCATGATCGCGCCGGCGGTGCACCCAGCCAAACAACGTGACGGTCTGGCCCAGGTGGTCAAGACAAACCTGGCCTGTGTAGCAGGTACGCATGAAAAAGTACTCCAAAAGATCTGGCAAAAATTAATCGGATGACCGGGCAGCGGCAGAGGCCGTAGAAGCGTCCGGACTGGAAAGATCGGCGGATAGCGAAGCGGCATCCCCGGCGAGGATGGGGTCTGGGGCGGGGGGGGCGACGACACCCATGGAGACGATGTACTTAAGCGCGGCGTCGACCGACATATTCAGCGGCACGACCTCACTTTTTGGCATCATCAGAAAAAAGCCGGAGGTTGGATTGGGGGTGGTGGGCACATACAGGCTGACGTGCTCGGTCTTCAGGTGGTCGGCCACTTCGCCGCTGGGCGCGCCAGTCAGCAGCGCGATGGTCCAGGAACCCTGTCGAGGATACTGCACCAGGACGGCCTGGCGAAACGCCTGTCCGTTTGGGGCCAGCAAGGTATCACTGACCTGTTTGACGGAGTTGTAAATGGAACGCACCAGTGGGATGCGACCCAGCATGCGTTCGTACTGATGCAAAATACTGCGCCCGAGGAAATTGGCACCGAAAATCCCTGTGCCCAGCAACACCACCAGCACCACCAGCACACGAAAACCGGGCAGGTCAAGCCCGAACAGCGCTTGAGGCGACAAAAAGGCGGGCACCACGCTTTCGAGCGTATTGACCACCAACCCCAGCACCCAGACTGTGATGACCAAGGGTACCCAGATCAGCAGTCCTGTGATGAAGTATTTTTTGAAAGCGCGCATACGATAAGGTCAGTGCAAGGAGTGCGGTGAGGGCATCGGGGCACAAGGCCCTTATGTGCCAGAACCCGTTGAAGGGGTTGACGCGCTACTGCCCGCACCGCCGGAGGACCCATTACCCGGGGACCCTGCTGCGGCCGGACCGCTGGTGCCGCTGCCGGCGCCAGCCGTGCTGGATCCGGTTGCCGGGGCAGCCGACTCGGACTTGCCGCCCGCGCCACCCGACGCCGTCTCGGCTGGTGCCGCGGTGGTCGCTGGCGCGCCAGTGCCTGCCGCGGTTTCACTCGCCTTGGCCGCGCCGCTGCTGTTGTTACGAAAATCCGTCACATACCAGCCAGAGCCCTTGAGCTGGAACCCAGCCGCAGTCACCTGTTTGGAATAGGTTGACTGGCCGCACTCGGGGCAGACCGTGAGGACTGGGTCGGACAATTTTCGCAGCATGTCCTGGGC
>CAIJKV010000286.1 GCA_903821335.1 uncultured beta proteobacterium | reverse complement strand
GTCTTCTGGCAAGGATACCAGCGCGGGATGTATCGGTAACGCGGCCTCATCGATTCGCGCGGCGACGCCGCTGGCGTGCAAAATATGGGACAAGTCCTGCAACAAGCCATCCGAGACGTCAATCGCGGCATGGGCGACCTGTGCAAGCGCGTGCCCAAGCGCCAGTCGCGGAGTGGGCAGTTCCAGGGCATCACGCGTTTGAGACAGGATACGCGCATCGGTCGCAAGCTCACCGGCCAGCATCCGGCACGCAATATCGGCCGCGCCCAGTTCACCTGAGACCCAAATGTCATCACCCACCACGGCGGCACTACGGCGCAGCGCGCGCGCGGGATCCACAGCCCCAAACACCGTGACACTGATCGTGATGTCGTGCCGACTGCGGGTGGTGTCGCCGCCCAGAAGCGGACAGGCATATTCTGCAGCCAGATCGTAGAAACCGTCGGCAAAATTTGCCACCCAGGGCGCGTCCATGGCAGGCAACCCCAACCCAAGCAAACAGCCTAGCGGCTGCGCACCCATGGCCGCCAGGTCAGACAGGTTGACCGCCAGCGCCTTGTGCCCAAGCTTTCGAGGATCGACATCAGAAAAAAAGTGCCTCCCCTCAAGCAGGAGGTCCGTGCTGGTGGCCACCTGCAAACCGGCCGAAACGCTGAACAGTGCGCAATCATCCCCACCTCCGGTCAGGTGGGGAGGCACAGCACGCATGAAGTAGCGCGTGATCAGGTCAAATTCAGAGGCCACGGCATCGTTGGTCCGTTGTACTGCCTGCACAGCATGGCGCTGTAGGCAAAAAATCAGCGACGGGCAGCGTGGGCGCGGATCTCGGCTGTACGCACTTCGGCAGCGAGACGATCCAGCACACCATTGACGAATTTGAACCCGTCTGTGCCACCGAACGACTTGGCCAGTTCGACCGCTTCGTTAATGGCGACCCGGTAGGGAACTTCGACGTGAGACACCAGTTCAAACGCGCCAATCAGCAAGATGCCGTGCTCGATCGGTGAAAGTTCCACAAGCGGACGATCGACATAAGGCGAAAACTTTTCGCGCAAGGCCGGAGCATCGCGCATGACGCCATGCAGCAGCGTCTGGAACCACACCGCATCGGCCAAGGCAAATTCGTCTTCATCATGCAGATGGGCTTCGATTTCGCCCGCGTCCTGCGACCCCTCGCCACCGCGCAACAGCCAGGCATAAATGCCCTGCAACGCAAGTTCACGCGCCCGGCGACGGGCGCTGCGCGGAGGCTGCGCAGCCAACTCGTTATCGTCGTTCATCGGCTTGGTCAATCTCTTCGTCCTCGTCGTCTTCGTCATCGGGCTCGGGTTCAAGCGCCGCGACCAAATTGGCCATTTCAACCGCGCAGAGTGCGCAATCGCGACCTTTGTCGGGTGCGCGGGACTCGGCCTGTTCGTCGTTTTCGGTGGTCAGCACGCCATTGATCACGGGGATGCCCGTTTCAAGTGCGACGCGCGTTATCGCCGAGGCACTCTCGTTGCTCACCAGTTCAAAATGATAGGTTTCACCACGGATGACCGCACCCAGGGCGATCAGCACGTCGAATTCAAACGTTTCCGCCATGCGAGCCAGCGCTACGCCCAGCTCAAGCGCGCCAGGAACCGTGACGATCATGATGTCGCGTTCGTCAACGCCCAGATTGGCAAGCTCTTGCAGGCAGGTATCGAGTTCGATCAAACCGATGTCTTCGTTAAAGCGGGCACGGACAATGCCGATATGCAGGCCTTCGCCATTCATGTCCGGTGTAAGTGTGTAGGGGCTCATGATGCGATTCCTAAGTGTTGCGAGTGGTGGGTTCGTAATCGTAACCGGTTACTTCGAGGCCAAAGCCTGGCATGATGCTTGGCATCTTGCGCGGCCGGGCGAGCAGGCGCATCTGACCAACGTGCAGATCGCGCAAAATTTGCGCGCCCATGCCGTAGGTGCGTAAATCCATGCGGGCCCGTTCGTTGACCGGTGTCAGTGGGGCGTCTGCCTTCCAGGACGCGATTTGCCCGAAAAGCTGCTCTGTCGAACTCTGGCAGTGCAGGAACACCATGACACCAGCAGGAGCGGCCTTGATCGCCTGAAGCGCCTGGCCGACGCCCCAGCTGTGCCCGGGACTGTTGACATCAAGCACGTCAAGCACGGAAGTCGGCTCGTGGACACGAACGAGTGTTTCACGGGTCGGGTCCACATCGCCCGACACCAGAGCCAGGTGAGGAGCACCCGCGACGGTATCGCGATAGGCGACCGCCTGGAACATCCCCCAGGGAGTCTCGATTTCACGCGCGCCAACGCGTTCAATCACGGACTCGTGTTCGCTTCGGTACTGGATCAAGTCGGCAATGGTGCCGATTTTCAGCTGGTGGGTCTTGCTGTATTCGATCAGATCGGGCAGGCGTGCCATCGTGCCGTCAGACTTGAGAATTTCACAAATGACAGCGGCGGGGGTCAGGCCAGCCATGCCGGTCAGGTCGCAACCGGCCTCGGTGTGCCCGGCTCGGACCAGCACGCCGCCGGGTACTGCCCGCAACGGAAAAATATGCCCGGGCTGGACCAGATCCTGTGGCTTGGCGTCGCGGGCGACGGCAACATGGATGGTTCGGGCGCGGTCGGCGACCGAGATGCCAGTATCCACACCCTCGGCGGCCTCGATGGAGACGGTGAAATTGGTGCCGTAAGCCGTGCCATTGCGGTTCGACATCATCGGCAGCTCGAGCTGCAGGCAACGTTCAGCCGTGAGTGTCAGGCAGACCAGACCACGGGCATGCGTGACCATGAAGTTGATCGCCTCTGGCGTGACGAACTCAGCGGCCATGACCAGGTCGCCCTCGTTTTCGCGATCCTCCTCATCGACCAGGATGACCATCCGGCCTGCACGCAGCTCGTCGATGATCTCAGACACAGGGGAAATTGCCGAAGCGGTCGCTACGGCCAAGGAAGTTGCAGGAAGTGTGTGGACAGACATGGCAGCCAGTAAGACAACGCGTATAAACGCCTATTATAGAATCGTTGGCAACTCAGCCCCTGGCAAGACCGATGAATGCGCTGGAAACCCTGGAATACGGCGTCGCGGCAAAGATTCGCTTTGTCCTGACCGATATCGACGACACCGTCACGACGGAAGGTCGCCTGACCGCTGAGGCGTACCTGGCGCTCGAACGCCTGACCCGGGCCGGGCTGACCGTCATCCCGATCACCGGCCGGCCTGCAGGCTGGTGTGACCACATTGCCAGGATGTGGCCGGTTTTTGCTGTCGTTGGCGAGAACGGCGCGTTCTATTTTCGCTACGACCGCCAGAACCATCGCATGCATACCCACTACTGGGCGGCGACTGCGCACAGGCAGGCCAACCGGAAAAAGCTCAAGGCGCTTGCCGCCGACATTTTGCAGGCAGTACCCGGCTGCGCGCTCGCCAGTGACCAGGACTATCGGCAGGCCGACCTGGCGATCGATTTTTGTGAGGATGTCGCCCCGTTGCCCGAAGCCGCAGTCGGCCGCATTGTCGGGATGTTCGAGGCCGCGGGCGCGCAAGCCAAGGTCAGCTCGATCCATGTGAATGGATGGTTTGGCGACTACGACAAGCTATCGATGACCCGAACACTGTTTGCACGCGAATTCGGCATGGCACTGCAAGACCATCTGGATGAAATACTGTTCATCGGCGATTCGCCCAACGACGAGCCCATGTTCGGCTTTTTCCGCCATTCGGTCGGGGTGGCCAACATTCAAAGCCAATTGCACCGACTGACCCGGCGACCGGCCTGGTTGACGCCGTCGCGAGGCGGTGCGGGGTTTGTCGAATTGGCCAATCACCTGCTGGCGGCCAGAACGTGACCGCTATATGACTTGTCATCAAAATTCAAGGTGATCGCGCATACAATCATCGGAAATATGCGTAAAAAGTGGATCAGCCATGTCTGAGCAAGAATTAAAACTCCACGTGCCCAAGGCAGCGCGGGCAGGCGTTGAGCGAGAACTGATGCGCGGTGCCGTCACACGCGTGCGACTGCGGGCACTCTACTTTGATACGTCCACGCGTGAACTGGCACGGGCAAATGTGGCACTCAGATTGCGCCAGGAAGGACGTCAGTGGATACAGACCCTCAAGATGCCTGGCGACCACGTCCTGGCGCGACTTGAAATCAATCACGTGCGCCCCGGACCCATACTGGACCTGAGCGTCTACGCCGGGACGCCCGCAGAACCCGCGCTGGGCGCGCTCGCCGGCGAACTTGGGGTGTGCTATGAGACAGACATCCGGCGCGTCCTGCGCAAAGTGCGCACCCGCCACGGGGTGGTAGAGGTCTCTTTTGATACGGGCTGCGTGCGGGCGGGTGGCCTTGAATTACCCGTTTCGGAAGTCGAGTTTGAGTTGATGTCCGGGCAGCTGGCGGCAATATTCCTGCTGGGGGCACGCTGGCTGGCCTCGCACAGCTTGGTTCTCGACGTGCGCAGTAAATCCGAGCGCGGTGACAAACTGGCATCACTGGCACAAACGTTATTGGCCCCGGGGTCGGCGGCCGCATCGAACGACGTGCCGGGCAATGCGTCAGTGGGTGAGGCTGACATGATTGCGGCCAGGACTGCGCACATTGCGCGGTTTTGGGAACCTCGGTCAGGCGGACCGGTCTTGCTTGACCCGAAAATGACTCCCGAGCAGGCACTTGCAACCGTAACAATAGAATGCCTGGACCAGATCGCACGCAATGCGGGCGCCCTGGCTGAGATTGACACCGCGGGCGTGTGTGCGGTGGGCACCCCCGAGCACGTGCACCAGTTGCGCGTTGGCATCCGTCGGTTGCGCTCGGCCTGGTCACTCTTCAATGGCATCGCAGATTTACCCCCACTGGCCCTGCGCGAAGCCATCAAGGTGCACTTCTCCT
>CAIJKV010000285.1 GCA_903821335.1 uncultured beta proteobacterium | reverse complement strand
GGCGCCTATCAGGACATCCTGGTGCACGCGAAATGGCCGGACTGGTCCTCATTGATCACCGTGTCGGTGCTGGCTGTGCTGCTCTGCATCTGGGGCATGCGTCTGTTTCGCAATCATGCTGGTGAAATGGTGGACGAACTCTGATGGGCACGATCACCGTTTCCCAGTTGGGCAAGGCCTACAAGCACTATCCCACGCGCTGGTCGCGGCTGGCTGAATGGCTGATCCCGGGTAGTCGGCCCCGGCACACGATGAAATGGGTGCTGCAGGACATCAGCTTCACCGTCAAGGCCGGCGAGGCCGTGGGCATCGTCGGCATCAATGGCGCTGGCAAAAGTACCTTGCTAAAGATGATCACGGGTACCACCCAGCCGACGGCGGGCACGGTGTCTGTCACGGGTCGGGTTGCTGCCATGCTGGAACTGGGCATGGGGTTTCATCCCGACTTTACCGGCCGGCAAAATGCCATCATGGCAGGTCAGTTGCTGGGCTATAGTGTCGAGGAAATCAACCGCCTGATGCCCGAGATCGAGGCCTTTGCCGAAATCGGTGACTACATCGACGAGCCGGTCCGCGTGTACTCAAGTGGCATGCAAATGCGCCTGGCGTTCAGCGTTGCCACGGCGCACCGCCCTGACATCCTGATTGTCGACGAGGCGTTGTCGGTGGGTGACGCCTATTTCCAGCACAAAAGTTTTGCCCGCATCCGTGAATACAGCAAGCTCGGCACCACGCTTTTGATCGTGTCGCATGACAAGGGCGCGGTGCAAGGCATTTGTGACCGGGCCGTGTTGCTCAATGCCGGTCGCCTCGCCATGGAGGGCGAACCCGAAGCCGTCATGGACTATTACAACGCCATGCTGGCCGAACGTGAAAATGAAACCGTTCGGCAAGAGGCTGCCGCAGGCGGCAAGGTCAAGACTATATCGGGAACCGGCGAGGCAACGATTGTCGATGCGGTTCTGCAAAATGCGCAGGGTGAACCGGTCGAGGTGGTGAATGTCGGCCAGCCCGTCACCATCAAAGTGGTGGCACACATCAACGCCCCCATCCCTGAACTGGTATTGGGCTATATGATCAAGGATCGCCTGGGGCAACCCGTATTCGGGACCAACACGCATCATCTTAAGCAACAGGATGAAGGTGTCCAGGCGGGCGAAACCATTGTGTACAAGTTTCATTTTGCCGCCAACCTGGGCGTCGGCACTTATTCGGTCGCGGTGGCGCTGCATGCCAGCGACACGCATGTTGCCAAGAACTATGAATGGCGGGACCTGGCGATTGTGTTTAACGTGGTCAATATTGATAAAGACGGTTTTGTGGGGGTAGCCTGGTTGCCGACCACCCTGGAGTGTGATCGATGAGTGACGGTTTTTATCGGGCGTTTGAAGACAAACATCGCGGCTCGCTTGCGCTGATCAAGGAGCGGCAGCGGGCGTACCTGCCGTTTATCGAACCGCTTAGCGCGTTGTACGGCAAGGTGCCCGCCATCGACCTGGGCTGTGGTCGTGGCGAGTGGCTCGAACTGCTCAACGAGGCGGGATTTGATGCCCGGGGTGTCGATCTGGACGACGGCATGCTTGCCGAATGCCGGGCGCGTGGGCTGAACGTCAAGACGCAGGATGCCGTGGCCGCACTCAAGGAGTGCGCCGATTCCAGTCAAGCGGTGGTGTCGGGATTTCACCTCGCAGAGCACATTCCGTTTGAAGTCTTGCAGGAACTGGTGCGCGAGGCGCTTCGCGTGCTCATGCCTGCCGGCTTGTTGATCCTCGAAACCCCCAACCCCGAAAACATCGTCGTCGGCACTGCCAACTTCTATCTGGACCCAACGCACCGCCAGCCAATCCCGCCCTTGCTGCTGTCTTTTGTTCCTGAGTATCTGGGGTTTGAACGTGTCAAGACCATCCGGCTGCAAAGCCCGGTCAGCCTGGACGCAGGCACGCGCGTATCGATTCACGATGTCCTGGGTGGCGTCAGCCCGGACTATGCCGTCATTGCACAAAAACAGGCCGCTGCGCAAGTCATCCGGGCAGTGAGCGCAGCGTTCACACCCGAATATGGTGTCACGCTCGACATGGTGGCGGGTCGCTACGACGAACAGATTAATGTGCGTCTGCATCTGGCCGAAGAAAAAGTGCAGCAGGCTGAAATTCGGCTAGGCACCCGGGTCGAGCAGGTCATGGACACGGCGATACAGGCTTTGCACAAAGCCGAGCAAGCCAATCATCTTGCCGAGCATGCGGCGTCCAGAGCCCATCTGGCCGAGGTTGCCCTCCATGCGATCTATCACAGCAGTTCCTGGCGGGTGACGGCTCCTTTGCGCTGGGCGGGCACGCAGCGCCGTCTCCTGCGTGAACGCGGTGTCTCAGGTCGACTCAGGGATTTGGCCAAGAAATTGGCCCGGCCTGTTCTCGCCCGTGGAATCGCCTATTTTGATGCACGCCCTGAACTGCGTGCGCGTTACAGCGGCGTAGCAGGTAAACAAGGGTTGTATGACCAGCTCCGGGCGGCGTTCCTGAGGATTTCGCCCGATACGGGACTGACCGACCAGGCTGACGGTTCCGGACCCTATGAAGATTCCGCCTATGCCCCGGAACTGACGGCCTGCGCACCGACTGTCCATGCGCAGGAGATCTACAAAGAATTGAAGGCCGCAATCGAGCATGGCAAGGAGCACCAATAATGCGTATCGTGATTGATCTGCAGGGTGCGCAAAGCGAAAGCCGGTTTCGCGGAATTGGTCGTTACAGCCTGTCGTTGACACAGGCGATCTTGCGCCATCGTGGCGAGCACGACGTCGTGGTGGCGTTGAATGGTATGTTTCCCGAAACCATCGAATCGATCCGTACCGCGCTGGAGGGCTTGCTGCCTCAGGAAAATATCCGTGTCTGGTTCGCGCCGGGCCCCGTCCGGGCCTGTGTGCAAAGTAATCATGAGCGCAGCCAGATAGCCGAACTGTTTCGTGAATCTTTTCTGGCGAGTCTGCAGCCAGACATTTTGCTGATTACCAGCCTGTTTGATGGCTATGGCGACGATACGGTGACGAGTATTGGCGAGTTGCCGACCCATTATCTGACCGTCCCGATACTGTATGACCTGATCCCGCTGGTCCAGGCCGAGGTCTACCTCAAGCCCAACCCAGCGTACGAACGCTTTTACCAGACCAAATTGCATCAGCTTAAAAGAGCCGATGCCTGGCTGACGATCTCGGACAGTTCCCGCAACGAAGCGGTTGAGCACCTTGGCCTCGACCCGTCACGCATCACCAATATTTCGGCCGCCTGCGATCCGATTTTCAAGCCGATGGCGGTCTCGGCTGAAGACAAGGCCTCACTGACCCAGCGTCTGGGCGTAGCCGGGCCGTTCGTGCTGTATTCCGGCGGTGCAGATGCCAGGAAAAATCTGGATCGGCTGATCGGCGTCTATGGAAAGTTGCCCAATTCCCTGATGGACGCGCATCAATTGGTGATCGCGGGCAAGATTCCCGATGCCAATATCCAGGCCATGCGCGCGCACGCCAAGGTATGCGGCGTGCCGCTCAAGAGTCTGATTTTTACAGGCAACATTTCAGACGCAGATCTTTGTCTGCTCTACAACGCCTGCCATGCCTATGTTTTCCCGTCGCTGCATGAAGGCTTTGGCTTGCCGGTCCTTGAGGCCATGTCCTGTGGCGCGCCAGTCATCGCCTCGAATACCAGCAGCCTGCCAGAGGTGGTCGGTATTCCCGAGGCTTTGTTTGACCCGACCGATGAGCAGGATATCTTGGTAAAACTTACCCGGGTTCTGACAGACCATGCCTTCAGGCAGACCTTGGTCGAGCACGGGCACCAGCACGTCGGCAGTTATTCCTGGGATGCCTGCGGCACGCGGGCGCTTGAGGCGTTTGCCTTGCTCCGGTCCCAGCACGCGGTTGATCATGCGCACGATCATGCCCAGCCGTCGCCACAGCCTGCACATGCTGGTCTTGTCCAGGCCATCAGCCAGTTAAAACCTAACTTGTCTGATGACGGTTTGCTGCGTTGCGCGGCCATGATTGCCTTGAATCATCCCGTGCCCCGTCAAAAAACCTTGTATGTCGATATTTCGGAATTGGCCCGGCATGACGCCGCAACCGGCGTTCAGCGAGTCACCCGCAGTATTCTGTTTCATCTGCTGCGCAACCCACCCGCCGGCTTTGACGTGTCGCCTGTTTACGCGACCACCGACGCGGTCGGATATCGTCATGCGCGTCGCTTTATTGCCAAGTTTTTAGGTCAGGTTGCAGAGCAGGCGGACGACATGATTGAGTCCGCACCTGGCGACGTCTTTCTTGGCCTTGACTTGCAGCATCAGGTGACCCGCTATCAATCACCTTATCTCAGCGCGCTGCGCGCGCGTGGCGTGATTGTTTATTTCGTCGTGTACGACCTGTTGCCGATTCGGTTTCCGCAATTCTGGCCGTCTGCACTGGGCAATGCGCACGCAGAGTGGCTGCAGATACTCGGCCGTTTCGACGGGGCAATCTGTATCTCAAAGGCCGTGGCTGAGGAACTGGTCGCCTGGCGCGCCGCCAATCTGCCCACCCCCGCACGGCCCTACAAGATTGGCTGGTTCCATCTTGGCGCCGATATCGATAACAGCAAGCCTTCTACAGGCCTGCCCGAGGACGGGCAAGCCGTGCTTGCACAACTGGCGGCACGGCCCACGTTCTTGTCTGTTGGCACCATCGAGCCGCGCAAGGCGCATCAAGTCACGCTGGCGGCCTTTGATATCCTCTGGGCCGATGGCCAGGATGTCAACCTGGTGCTGGTGGGCAAGCAGGGCTGGCTGGTGGACGAGTTGGT
>CAIJKV010000284.1 GCA_903821335.1 uncultured beta proteobacterium | reverse complement strand
GGGCAGTCAGGTGGCAAGGTTTTCGCGCTTGATCCGAAACAGTCGGATGTCAGGATTTACGCCTTTCGTGGCGGTCCCTTTGCAAAGGTTGGGCACAATCACGTGTTGTCTGCGCCAATGTTTACGGGGTATTTTTACCAACCTCCAACAGGCGGCACGGGAACGAGGTTCGATCTGGAATTTCGCCTCGACGCGCTCGAAATCGACAATCCTGAATATCGGTCGAAACTCGGACCGGCCTTCGCTTCAAAGTTATCGGCGCCAGCCATTGAGGGGACGCGCGATCACATGCTGGGTGCCGATAACCTTGAGGCCGACAAGTTTCCGCTGGTGACGGTGAAGTCGCTTGAGATTACCGGCGAAACACCAAAATTTACCGTCAAGGTTCAGATGACGTTGCATGGCCAGCAACGCGAGTTGCTGGTGCCACTCACGGTCGAAGGCTTGCCAGACCAACTTGTGGTCACGGGTGCCTTTTCAGTCAGGCAAACGGACTTTGGCGCCAAGCCCTATTCGGTACTGGGCGGACTGATGACGGTCGAGGATGAGGTCGTGATTGAGTTTCGCTTAACGGGGCACTGATGCTTGCGCACGACCTAACGGGAGCCTACATTGAAGCATGAGGTGAAAAATTATTCAGCCCTCACGATTGGGTTCCACTGGTTGGTAGCCGTGATGATTTGTGCAATGCTGGTGCTGGGGTTTTACATGAGCGACCTCGCGCTGACGCCCTACAAACTCAAGCTTTTCAGTTACCACAAATGGGCCGGCATGACTGTCCTGCTATTGACGACGCTACGTTTGCTCTGGCGCCTGGCCAGACCGTTGCCGCCTGATCCGCACAGCATGAAACGGTGGGAGATTCGTTCGGCACGTTTGGCGCACGGCATACTTTATTTGCTGATGTTCGCCATCCCGCTCACAGGCTGGCTGATGAGTTCCGCAAAAGGTTTTCCAACCGTTTTGTTTACCGTCTGGCAACTGCCGGATCTTGTTGCAAAAAACAAAGAACTGGGGAATCTGCTTAAAGACGCGCACGAAAATCTCAATTACCTGTTGCTGGCGACCCTGGGGCTACATGTGCTGGCGGCACTCAGGCATCAATTCATTTTGCGCGATGGCATTCTCGCAAAAATGATTCCGTTTTTAAGGTAAAAGGACGCACGGCAAGGCGCACGCGGTCGGTTTCAACCATGACTTACGGCAAGGCGCACATGGTCAGTTTCAACGAGGACTTACAGCTGGTGGGCTCACGTGGTAAGTTTCAACGAGGACTTACGGCAAGGCTCACGCTGTCAGTTTCAACGCCAGGTCAAATGCCGTACGCAGTGAGGCGGGGTCGGCGATACCCAGGCCGGCGATATCAAAAGCCGTTCCGTGATCGACACTGGTGCGCACAAAAGGCAGGCCGACCGTCACGTTCACGCCCTCGTCCAGGCCAAGGTACTTGATCGGGATCAGGCCCTGGTCGTGATACTGGGCCACCACAATATCGAAATCTCCCCGGCGGGCCCGCATGAAAATGGTGTCGCCGGGCCACGGGCCCGAGGCCTCAATCCCTTGCGCACGGGCACGCGCGATCGCCGGCGCGATCACGTCGAGGTCTTCGCGGCCAAACTTGCCGTGCTCACCCGCATGGGGGTTGAGTCCCGCGACCGCCACGCGGGGCGTGGCGATGCCCAGGCTCAGGCAGGCCTGGTGTGCCAGGCAGATGGTACGCAGTTCGAGTTCCGGGGTGATGAGTCGTGGAACCTCTGCTAGCGCGACATGGATCGTGGCGAGAATCACGCGTAGCTGCGCATTGACCAGCATCATCGCGACGTGCTCGGACCCCGAGCGTTGCGCCAAAATCTCGGTGTGCCCCGGGAAGTCGAGACCCGCGGCGTGCATGGCCTCTTTGTTCAACGGTGCGGTGACGATCGCGCGTACGCGCTTGTGGTTGGCGTCATCGATGGCCATGCACAAGGCATCAAAGGCGGACTGACCGGCACGGGCATCAACCTGACCCATCATCAGGTCGGCGGGTAGGGGTGCAGGGGTGGGGCGCACATACAGGTGCCCAGGGTGCGGTTGTTGGAATTTTTCAGGATCAACTTCAGTGATCGGCGTGATCACAAGCTTGGCTTCCAGGCGTTGCGCGGCGCGCTGCAGGGCGGGCCAGTCGCCGTACACCACACACGGCGCGGCAAGGCCGGCCATGTGTAGCTTGACGACAATTTCCGGGCCAATGCCTGCGGCATCCCCCAAGGTCAGCGCAATCGGCCCTTGAAGAGGATCCCGGTCAGGCATTTAAAGCACTTCTCCTGCATAGTCAGCCAGCCTTGAGCGTTCGCCACGCTGCAGGGTGACCGTCCCTGCATGGGGCCAGCCTTTGAAACGATCGACCACGAAGGTCAGGCCAGAACTGCCTTCGGTCAGGTAGGGGGTGTCGATCTGCGCGATGTTGCCCATGCAGATCACTTTTGTGCCGGGACCTGCCCGGGTAATCAGCGTCTTCATCTGCTTGGGCGTCAGGTTTTGCGCTTCGTCGATGATCAGGTACTTGTTCAGGAAGGTACGCCCGCGCATGAAGTTCAGCGACTTGATCTTGATCTTCGAACGGATCAGATCCAGCGTGGCCGTGCGTCCCCAGTCGTTGCCAGGCGCGCTGGCGCCGCCCGACTCACCGTCACCCATGTTGAGTACTTCAAGGTTGTCCTCGAGCGCGCCCATCCAGGGTTGCATCTTTTCTTCTTCGGTGCCGGGCAGGAAACCGATGTCTTCACCGACAGGCACGGTGACGCGCGTAATGATGATCTCGGTGTAGCGCTTGGTTTCCAGCACCTGCGCCAAGCCCGCGGCCAGTGCCATGAGCGTCTTGCCCGTGCCTGCCTGCCCCAGCAGCGACACAAAATCGCAGTCAGGATTCATCAGCAGGTTCATTGCGAAATTCTGCTCGCGATTGCGGGCGGTGACGCCCCAGACGTTGTTCTTGCCATGCGTAAAGTCACGCAGGGTCGCAAGCACCGCGCTTTTACCGTTGACTTCGCGCACCTGCGCGTAGAGCGGCATGGCACCTTCGAAATAGACGAACTGGTTGACCATGAACTGCGCGCACAGTGGGCCAGTAATGCGATAGTACGTGATGCCGCTCTGTTGCCAGGACTCGACACCCTTGCCATGCTTGTTCCAGAAATTCTCGGGTAACTGCAGCACGCCGGAATACAGCAGATCAGAGTCCTCGAGGACCTGGTCGTTGAAATAATCTTCGGCTGCCAGCCCAAGTGCGAAGGCCTTGAGCCGCATGTTGATGTCTTTGGACACCAGCACGACTTCACGCGTGGGATGACGCTCGTGCAGCGCGCGCACGACGCCAAGTATCTGGTTGTCAGCCTTGCCCATGGGCATGTCCGAGGGCAGGGTGCTGGCAATCGCGGTGGTCTGGAAGAACAGGCGACCGCTCGCATCTTTATTACCCAGGCCGTCCAGACGCAGTCCTTCCTCCAGCAGACGGTTTTCACCGACCAGGCCATCCAGTAAACGACTCACCTGACGGGCGTTGCGCGCGACCTCCGACATGCCTTTCTTTTGATGATCGAGTTCTTCGAGCGTCATCATGGGCAGAAACACGTCGTGCTCTTCAAAACGAAACAGCGAACTTGGGTCGTGCAGCAGTACGTTGGTATCGAGCACGAACAGTTTTTTCGGCCCGGTGCCCGGCGGGGTCTTGCGACCACGCTTTTCCGAACGAACCGCTGGCAGCTTGGCGGCCGACACGGCCTTGACCGGAATGCCAGGCCCACCGCGTGCCTGCACTTTGCCGGGTACGGGCGCAACTTGCTTGGCGACCGGTATGACGCGCTCACGTCCGGTCGGACCGACTGGGATGGTGACTACTGATATTTGCTCGGTTTCAACGTCCTCCAGGTCAGCGAGAATGACATCGGTTTCTGGCACGATGGCATGCCGAACGACCTCAAGTTCTTTGAGGTCCAGGATCGCAGCAGGGCGGGTGGGCAACTTCGGTAGTGGCATAAGAAGCACTCTCC
Organism: uncultured beta proteobacterium; assembly: GCA_903821335.1. GTDB lineage: Bacteria > Pseudomonadota > Gammaproteobacteria > Burkholderiales > Burkholderiaceae_B > Zwartia. The sequence continues at coordinate 496 of CAIJKV010000284.1, read as the reverse complement.
AGGCAAACAGTCAGAAACAACGGAAACTTGCAACCTGCTAGGTAGACACTAGGTAATACTTTACTAGGTAATACTTTGTGCGGATTGGAGGACTTCGTTCACATGGCCGGGTACCTTGACCCCGCGCCAGGCCTGGACGAGTAACCCGCTTGAGTCAATCAGGAAGGTGCTGCGCTCAATCCCGCGCACTTGCTTGCCGTACATCTGCTTTTGCTTGATCACGCCGTAGGCGTTGCAGACCACTTCATCGTGATCGCTGAGCAGTGGGAAGGGTAGTGCAAGCTTTTTGCTGAAATTTTCGTGCGATTTCAGTGAATCGCGGGATATACCCACGACCACGCAGCCTGCGGCTAGAAATTTCGCGTGTTCATCCCGGAAGTTTTCTGTTTCAGTCGTGCATCCGGGGGTGTTGTCCTTGGGGTAGAAATACAGGATGACGCCCCGCCCGAGACACTGTTCAAGGGAAATGTGGCCAAACGTGCTCTCGGCCGTAAAG
>CAIJKV010000283.1 GCA_903821335.1 uncultured beta proteobacterium | reverse complement strand
GATTCTCGCCGGGGGCGCCAGTTTAGTCAGCCAGTCAACCGATTCAGCCTATCGACGCACTCTTGCCCGTGCCCGGCCCGGAAGACTTCTGCCAGGGCCAGCGGCCTTCAATCTCAAGGATCAGTGACCAGCTCAGGAATGTGCGGATGGCCACGATGGCCGCCAGCACCGCGACACTATTAAGCGAGGGGCTCACCGCCACGGTGCGGATGATATCGGCCGCCACCAGAATCTCCAGCCCCAGCAAAAGCGTGCGCACGAGATACAGGCGATATGCAGAGTAGCCATCGGTGGCCTGGCCTTTTATCAGCGTGAGCACAAAGCGCAAGCCGCCCCAGATCATCCCGGCCGCGATTATGGCAACCCCAAAGGCATCCCCCAGTTCACCGACAAGCTCGATCACAGGTTTTAGATCCATTTCCCGCACCCGATATGATTGACAAAAAATGCAAGCGTGCGCTGAGTTTAACGGACAGTCCGCGCGCGGCCAGCCCCTGCACTTCTTGTCGTGGGCTCGGTGTCGGGGTACTCTCAACTGCCCTCGACCAATTTTTCTGGAAATGGTCGCGCCCCAGGGGGTGCCCACCAGACCTTTTGGAGCCTTCTCCAGTATGGAACCCGTCATTCAAGCGCCACACGCCCCGGCCATCCGTAAGGAACAGCGCATTGATCCGCAACGGCTGCTGGCAGTCCTTGCGATCATGGCGGCCAGCGCAGGGTGCACGGCCACTGCCGCCACCACCAACACCGCCGCCAGCCCCCAGTCAGCAAACCTTGTCGCCCCTCAAGCGGCAATAAAGGAGACCTCCAGCATGAACAAGGAAATCATCAGCGCCCTGGCGCCCACCGGCGTGCTGCGTGCATCGCTGAACGTCGGCAATCCGGTTTTGGCGAATCTCGATGCACACGGCAAGCCCGCAGGCATCTCGATCGACCTGGCTCTGCAACTGGGTGAGAGGCTGGGCGTACCGGTCGAACTGATCGTCAACGAGACCGCTGGCAAATCGGTCGCGACCATGGAATCGGGCCGCGCCGATGTCGGCTTTTTTGCCATCGACCCCGAACGTGGCAAAGACATTGCGTTCACCGCCCCCTATGTGCTGATCGAAGGCTTTTACCTGGTTCGCAGCGATTCCCCAATCACCAGTAACGCCCAGGTCGACGTGGCCCAATTTCGTGTCGCAGTCGGCAAAGGCAGTGCTTACGACCTGTTCCTGACCCGCAACCTGAAAAGCGCGCAACTCGTTCGCGCCCCCTCGTCGCAGGTCGTCGTCCAGACCTTTCTCGATCAGGGCCTCGACGTGGCCGCCGGTGTCAAACAACAGCTCGAGATGGACACCCAGGGCATGAACAATGTTCGCCTGCTCGGTGAACGCTTCATGGTCATCCAGCAGGCCATGGGCGTGCCCAAGGCACGCGGCCCTGCCGCAGCACTGTACCTGCGCACCTTTGTCGAGGAAATGAAGGCACTCGGTGTCGTGAAGGACTCCATGACACGCCACGGCATTCAGGGTGCCGGGATCGGACTCGCCGCCGACCCGATGGTGGATCCGCTCGCAGGGCAGTGACGATCATGTTTGCCTACATCGGCACCGGATCATCACAGATAAGGTGAAGCCAGCCACACAACCTTGTTTCGCAACTTGGTGAGGAACGGTAAACGCGTCAGGGACGCCAGGGTGATCAGCGTTGACCTGGCAATCGTGTCGTCAATGCGGGCGCCAAGCTGCTGCGCCAGCGCCCGGTCATACACTTCGATATCGAGCTCAAAATTCAGGCGCAGGCTGCGTGGATCAAGATTGGACGAGCCTACATAAGACCAGGCGTCATCGACCGTGAACAACTTGGAATGGTCGAAGTTACCTGAAGCGCGCCACACGCGGCACCCGGTCTGGATGAGCTGATCGAGCTGGGCCATCATGGCGGCGTTGACGAGCTTGAGATTATTGGCACCAGGGATCACGATGTCGACGACGACGCCACGGCGGGCGGTGGTCGACAAGGCCGCAATCAGTTGCAAGTCAGGCAAAAAATAAGGTGACTGAATGCGCACATGCGTCTGCGCGACCGACAGCGCCCCCATCAACACCGAGTGGGTGCTGCCAATCGTCCGGTCGGGACCCGAGGGCACGCAACGCAAGGGCACGCCGGGGT
>CAIJKV010000282.1 GCA_903821335.1 uncultured beta proteobacterium | reverse complement strand
GTTTGCCGCCAAGCGTAGGCGCGCCCAGCAGAATTGCGGCGAGATGGTTCCCTGGCTGTGGTCCGGCGAACTTCTGTCCCATCCCTTCCAGGATCTTGCGGCTATCGGGGCTGAGCGCGAAGGCTTCAAGGTTCGTGGAGTCGGGTAGCCATTGCTGATGGAACTTGGGTGCGTCCACCGCTTCCTGCACATTCATGCCGTAGTCGATCACGTTGATGATGGTATGGAGCACGGCGGTGATGATGCGGCTGCCGCCCGGCGTGCCGACCACCATCACGGTCTTACCGTCCTTGGTAACGATGGTCGGGCTCATCGAACTCAGTGGGCGCTTGCCCGGTGCAATGGCATTCGCCACCCCCTGCACAAGGCCGTACATGTTGGGTACGCCGATCTTGACGGTGAAGTCGTCCATCTCGTCGTTGAGCATCACGCCGGACTTGCCTGCAGTGACCTTGGCACCGAACCAGTCGTTGAGTGTGTAGGTGACCGATACCGCATTGCCCCATTTGTCGACGATGGAGTAATGTGTGGTGTTGCTGCCCTCATGTGGCGCGACGCCGGGCTTGATCTCATTGGAGACACCCGCCTTGTTCGGATCGATCACCGCACGGATCTGCGTGGCATAGTCTTTCGAGAGCAATCGGTCGAGTGGGTTCGCCACAAAGTCGGGGTCGCCAAGATAGCTGTTTCGGTCGACATAGGCGTGGCGCATGGCCTCGATCTGATAGTGCACCGCTTGCGCCGAACGAAAGCCCAGGTCCTTGAGCGGATAGCCTTCGAGGATGTTCAAGATCTCACAGATCACCACTCCGCCCGAACTTGGCGGCGGCGCCGAGACGATGCCGTAGCCGCGATAGGTGCATTCCACCGGTTTGAGTTCGCGCGTCTTGTACTGATCGAGATCGGCCTGGGTGATGATGCCTTTGCCGGCTTGGCTGCTGGAGACGATCTGGTCTGCGACCGGGCCCTTATAAAAACCGGCCTCGCCCTTCTCGCTGATCAGTTTGAGCGTCCGCGCGAGATCCTTTTGCACGAGGAGCTGACCGGCCTGGAAGGGTTGACCCTTGTTCAGGAAGATGGCCGCTGAGGCTGGGTCCTGCTTGAAGCCCTCGGTGGCGGTTCTGAACATGTCAGCATCGCCTTGCTGCAGCACGAAACCGTCTTGAGCGTACTTGATCGCCGGGGCGATCAGCGCGGCGCGCTTCATCGTGCCGTATTTCTTAAGGGCCATTTCCATGCCAGACACTGTGCCGGGCACGCCCACCGCCAGATGACCGGTGGTGCTCGCGCCCTTGATCACGTTGCCGTCCTTGTCGAGATACATGTTCGCAGTGGCGGCCAGTGGCGCCTTCTCGCGGAAGTCGAGAAAGGTCTTGCGACCGTCGGCGAGCTGAATGGTCATGGAGCCGCCGCCGCCAATGTTGCCGGCCGCCGGGTACACCACCGCCAGGGCATAACCCACCGCGACTGCCGCATCAACAGCGTTGCCGCCTTTCTTCAGTACATCCACGCCAACATGCGTGGCCAGATGCTGTGCTGTGACGACCATGGCGTTCTCGGCTGCCACAGGTGCCTGCGAGGCGGCCTGCGCGAACGTACCGCCAATCAGTAAGTTGGCGGCAAAAACGATACGGGTGAACGGATGTGAAATGTGTTGTCTCATAGGTGATTTGGTTTAAAGGAGGGAATCTGGGGTGTAACACGGCATCCACCATAGTAGACCGTGCAGGGCAGCGGTGGGGGTAGAGTTTTCACCACCCTCTTGTCGGCCGGGTCCGTTTCCGGCTGATGTTGTTCATTGCCAGATAAAACCGTTTGAACACAGCGTCGTCCGTTGGAAACGAACCTCGAGTCTTG
>CAIJKV010000281.1 GCA_903821335.1 uncultured beta proteobacterium | reverse complement strand
GTCCTTCCAGACAATGCGGCCCAAGATCCTCGGGCTTGTGCAGGTTCAAATATTTACCAGGCAGAATCGCATCCGTATCGACATGTGCGCCCAGCTTATGAATCGTTCCGGCAAGTTTCATGAATAAATCTCTCTGCGAATGGCCGGTGCAATGGTGGCGGGATCAACGATGCAGCCCGCCACGGCAGAGGCTGCGGCAACCCACGCGTTTGCAAGATAAATCCGTGAGTCAGGATGACCCATGCGCCCCCTGAAATTCCTGTTGGTGGTGGAGACCGCGACCTCTCCGGCGGCGAGAATCCCCATGTGCCCGCCAAAGCAGGCTCCACAGGTCGGCAACGAAACGGCAGCCCCGGCAGTCGCGAAAATTTCCAGCAACCCCTCTTTTGCCGCCTGACGATACACCGCGCTTGTGGCTGGCACCACGATCAGGCGAACATTGGGCGCAACGGTCTGCCCTGTCAAGATCTGCGCGGCTTGTCGCATATCGGTGATCGTCCCGTTGGAACAGTTGCCGATATAGACCTGATCCACGCGTGTGCCGATCACTTTCGATAGTGGCGACCCGTTGGCCGGCGACGGCGGCAATGCAATCAGCGGCTCAAGCCGGTCCAGATCGAGCACCAGTCTTGCGCTGTACACCGCATCAACGTCCGGGGCGACCGGACGTTGGGCATTCCATCCTGTCTGGCTGATGTATTGCAATACCCGTTCGTCGCACTCGAAGACGCAGGTTTCCGCCCCGGCTTCAACTGCCATATTTGCAATGGCCAGTCGCTCATCGACGTTCAGATTCGTTAAGCCGGCACCGCCGAACTCCAGCGCTGCGTTGGTGGCCCCGTCAGAGCCTATTTTCGCGATCAACGACAGGATGATGTCCTTGCCCGTGACGAACTCACCGGGGGTGCCTTCGATATCGACTCTGATCGTCGGCGGCACGGTGACCCACAACTCTCCTGTTGCCAGGACAGCAGCCAGATCCGTTGAGCCAAAACCGACACCCGCCGCATTCAGAGCGCCCGCAGTGCAGGTATGGGAATCCGCGCCAAAGATCAAGCCGCCGGGCCCGACCTTGCCAAGTTCAGGCAACAAGGCGTGCTCAATGCCAGTTCGGCCGGATTCATAAAACTTCTTGATCCCATACTTGCTGCCGAAGTCTTTCAGAAACCTGATCGACTCCGCACTGGTGACATCCTTGGGCGGCGAAAAATGGTCGGCAACCAATACAACGATTTCCGGATCAAAGATTTGCCGCACACCCATTTTCTCGAGCTGCACGACCGTGATTGAACCGCTCGTATCGTTGAGTAGCACGACATCGGGCGTCAGCACGGCAATGTCACCTGCAATGGCTGCTCCCGTTTTTGAATGCAAGGCATAGATCTTTTCAATCATGGTCAGGCCCATGACACCTCCTGTGCAATGTTGCGCATCTGCTTCTTATGTAATGTTTGTTTTGTTGTTCAGCGCCGGCGAGCTCAAAATCAGCTGCGCTGAATGGTGAAGGTGCGTCTGCATGGCGAGATAGGCGGCCTCTGGTGAGCCTGACAAAATGCCTTCGGCAATCTTGTCATGCTCATCGAGTGAGTTCTTGATGATCTGTTCCGTGCCAATCACCTGTCGAAGCTGAATCATGAATACTGGCTGCTGGTACTTGTCGATCAGCCTGCCCAATTCAGGGTTGCCGCATAGGCGCACGATGGCTTGATGAAAATCGCGATTGTCGACAATGAACGCGGCAAAAAGCGGATTTTGGCGGTGGCGCCGGCCGCGCTCGAGAACGTCGGTGAAATAGGCACGGTTGTTGCCCTCATCGATCTTCTGAGCAGCCATCCGGGCAGCAAAGCCTTCGAGGGCCACCCTGATCTGGTACAGGCCCATGACCTCGGCCACGTCGAGCCGCCTGACGATAGCCCCTCGGTTCGGGGCGACATCAATCAACCGTTCGGCGTCGAGTTGTCGAAAGGCCTCACGCAGGGGGCCACGACTGACGCCGAGCTGCTCAACCAGATCGCTTGAGATCAGCCGCTGGCCTGGCGCAAGCCTTCCGTCAAGAATCTGCTCTTTCAGCAGCCCGACAATCCGGCTGACAGTTTCCCCGCTGCGCCCGATTGCTGGCGTGGATGTTTCCCCGGGAACAGGTGCTTTTTTAACTTGTTGCGTCATCAGAAATAGACAAAGAAAGCTGTTGACAGTCCGATTATGGGCAAATAATATCCTACACAATTATCTTACACAAGTGTAGGACACTTTGTAAGCAGCGGATATCTGCTGATTTCTTCGTAAACAGGCTCCCTATGAATGCTGCAACATCCCTGCGTAAGCGTCTTGAACAACCCGAGATCATGCTCATCCCGGGTGGTGGCTCACCCCTCGAACTCAGATTGATCGAGCAAACAGGTTTTGAAGCGGCCTACGTCAGTGGCTACGCAACCGCCGCTGCGCGCTTCGGTGAGCCAGATATTGGCCTGTGCGCCTATGCGGAAATTGAAGGCGCCGTGCACGCCATCCGTCGGGTCACCAACATTGCGCTGATCGTTGACTGCGACACGGGCTACGGCGACATCGCCAACGTCGTACGCACCGTGCGCGGCATGGAACTGCTCGGCGTGGCCGCTATCCAGATCGAAGACCAGGCATGGCCCAAGCGCTGCGGGCACATGGATAACAAGGTTGTCGAGACGCGCGAGGTCGCCGTTCGAAAGATCCGGGCCGCGGTCGCAGCCAGGCAAAACCCCGACACGCTGATCGTGGCCCGCACAGACTCACGTGGTCCGCTGGGGCTGCAAGAGGCTCTTGACCGTTGCATGCTGTTCAAGCAGGCCGGTGCAGACGTGCTGTTTGTTGACGGCCCGCAGTCACTTGAAGAACTTGAGCGCATTGGCCGTGAATTGCCGGGGCCATTGCTTGCTAATATGTCTGAAACTGGGCTGACGCCCCTGAGGTCTGCCACTGAACTGCAGGAAATGGGTTACGCGATCGCGCTGTTCCCCAGTAGCACGGTCAGGCTCACCATCAAAGTCGTGAGTGACTTTTTAAGTGACCTCAAGAAAACCGGCGACTCCCGCAGCTGGGTCGACAAGATGGCATCGCTGGCACAAACCAATACCGCACTGGGCCTTGATGCGGTCAGGGCATTCGAACAACAACTATTGTCAGGGAGTTAGACTCATGCGCGCCTCAGTCATTGCAACCAAGCGTCGCCTTACCTTGGGCTTGTCGGCCCTTGCACTGTCGCTGCTTGCGACATGCCCGGCATCGTTCGCCGCCGAACCGGCAGCGTGGCCGACAAAGTCCGTCACCCTGATGGTTCCGTATGCCCCGGGTGGCGGCACCGACATCATCGCCAGGCTGGTAGGCAGCAAGCTCTCCGAGATTTGGGGCCAGTCCGTCATCGTTGAAAACAAGGCTGGTGCCAACGGTGCGATTGGCTCAGCCGAAATTGCCCGGTCCGCGCCCGATGGCTACAAGATCATGCTGGTGGTGGGTTCACATGTCATCAACCCGATCCTGACCAAGAGCGTTCCCTACGACTCCGTCAGCGACTTCACGCCGATTACGCTTCTGGCCGGCTCACCCATGGTGCTGGTGGTACAAAAGGACGGTAAGTATCCCGACCTGGCGTCCTTTATCAAGCAAGGCAGGCAAACTGACATCAGCGTCGGGTATTCAGAAGGACAGACGCAGCTCACTGGTGAACTCATCAGGCAAAAGGCCGGTATCAAGGTCGTGCCCGTTCCCTATAAGGGTGGCTCACCGCTGATGGTGGACATCATCGGCGGGCATGTCGAGTCGGGCGTGACCAGCGTGCTGACGGCCCTGCCCCACGTCAAGTCCGGCAAGCTTATGGTCATCGGCACGACCGACGAGAAAAAGCTTGCCGTATTCCCGAACGCCGTGACGTTTAAAGAGGCCGGTTACCCGGAAGTTGAGTCCTTGAGCTGGTATGGATTATTTGGCCCAAAGGGCATGCCTGACGCGGTCGTACAGAAAATATTGGATGGACTGATCAAGGCCACCCAGGATCCTGCCATTGCCAAGCAGCTCGACGAGCAAGGTGCCATCGTGATTCTCAATAAACCAGCTGAATTCAAGACCTTCCTGGACAAGGAAACGGTCAAGTGGACCGAGGTCGCCAAGAACGGGAATATCCAGGTGCAGTAAGTGTGGCATGCTTGAAACAAACCTGATCGGTTCACGATGACATTGAGGCAAGCATGCGACTCTGGTACCAGACTTTTTCTAAATTTTCAGCGTTTGGTCAGTATGGTCAGGCACTGGTCAAAATGGTCAGCTCGGCTGCCGATCCGGGCACGGAAGTCGATATTCACGATCTCGATCACGGCGGCATCGCCGATCAGTATCGATACCTTGAGTACCTGGACGTGGCGCAAGTCATCGCGAATGGCCTCCGGGCACAACGTGAAGGATACGACGCGTTTCTGATCGGCAACATCATCGATCCAGGCATCCATGAATTGCGCGAACTGCTGACGATTCCGGTGCTTGGGCTATGCGAGACCACCTTGCACCTGTCGAGCATGATGGGCAGCTCGCATACGCTGGTCTCGGTCAATGACAAGTTCACCACGCGCATCATGGAAAACGTGCGGCGCTACGGATTTGCGTCACGCACGACCTCGGTTGAACCCATGCGTGTGAACCATTTACCCAAGCTTGCGTCAGGTTTTTCCGATTCTCCCGAAGATGCCGTCGCCAGAGAGGCCATCTTCGAGGCCTTCAGGGAGGCCGCGCGCAAAGGCATCGCCAAGGGTGCCGAGTTAATCATCCCGGCAGGCGGTGTCGTCATGGCCATGCTGGCCCATGCTGGCGTTCATGAAATTGACGGGGTTCCTATTCTGGACGGCACCGTCATGCTGACCAAGATGGGCGAAACAGCAGTCAAGCTTCACCGGCTGACCGGAACCTTTACAAGCAAACGCATGACCTATGCTGCGCCAACCGGAGACGTGCTCAAGGAAGTGCGCGCAGTGTACGGAGCTGACATGTACCCCGACGCACAAGCTTGTGGTTATGATGGTCGACCAGCCTAGCCACTCTTGCCGCTAAACATCATGCCTACACCATCGCTTGCCGAAACGGCCGTCAACCTCGACGTTCAACGTCTCCTCACCCAATACGATTGTCCCTATAAACTTCATGAAGTCAGGGCAGCGTTCATGGGTGCGATTGCCAGCCTCTATGTGGTTGACCCCATTTTTGAATTGAACGCGCTCTGGGATGGTGAGTTTCCCGAGCTCGATTCCGAAGCGGCACTCAGCGAGGTTCAGGATGTTTTTCTGAATCGCCTGTGGAATACGCTGGCAGCGCACGCCAATCCAGACAACCCGTTTACCTTGACGCCGTGTGCAGGCCCGGACTCGCTCGTCAATCTGATGTCACAAGCTCGCATTCGGGGCGAAGAGCTCGATGCTTTCATGAATGGCTTTTTTCAGGATCAGGAAGATTTCGAACTTGATCCCGATGCCGCCGAGAGCCTGAGTGTGCTCGAAGAGCTGGTCGAGATGTGCGCAGGCATCATCAACATGGATCCCGCAACGCCGAGCTCGCCTCTCGATCTCGAGACTCTCGCAGAGAACATGAAAAAGATGAGTGAAATGGCCGAGTTTGAACTCAACAATATTATTTTGATTTGTACGTGATTGGTTGCGCGGCAAACCTCGCCCTAAACGGAGCGGAGGATGTCAATTGTTCTTGATCGCTATTTTCGATTCCTGCCGACCCTTGCTGACGTTTTGACGTACTCCAATCGGTCGGCTGACGAACCGAAGTGCAAGAAACTCGCTTCTTCCCAGAAATGCTGCCAAAGACCTAGCAAATCTTCCTGAAGGGCGTGCGGCGCATTGCCCTCAAGCCAGGCAGTAATTCCAGACGCCGTGGGTGGCTCCTTGATCTTCTCGGCAATCGCCTTCGCCTCAGTCAGCGTAAGTGACCTCCTGGCTTTTTCAAAGAAGACTCCGGACAGCATCAGCGCCAACAACACATTTTCATCGTCTGCCCCGCCTGACAGCTTGAGCCAGTGTGACGTATATATTTCTTCAGCACGATCGGAAAACGCTGCGGCACCCGGTGTCAGGATCAACGCGGCGAGCTCATGGGACGAGGCAAGCTGATGTATTTCAACCGACTCGTCCAATAGCGTGTCAAGAATTTTCTTGGACAATCGTTCGCACTCCTCTGCCACCAACAGCCGGAGGTCTTCCGGCACGGCCTCTGGGACAGTCATTTTTTTGCTTTTCGCCTTGGCGCGTACCGCACGAAGCATGGATTCAAAACCCGCCATATCTCCTGACCAGTGCGTCTTGGGCTTGAAACGCATAAACAGTAAGGCAGTACGAATCGCCAGACTCGCATGAACAGCATCAACCGTTTCCGTGTACCCAATGGCATCGATTGCCCACTGCGCCGCCTCCAGTCTTTTGACTGATTTTTCGCTCTCGCGAATCATGCTTTGATAGCTCAGAAAATCCATGAACGCACGCTCAGTCACAATGCCCCGAACGTCGTAGCCCATTGCTTTCATATGACGCGCCGCCTCGCGCGTGTGGTGCCCGATCCCGTTGACGGCAATGGACCGTGCTGCCCGGCCGACATCGTCGCCCGCGTCATACTCAAGATTCAGATTGATCAGCGCCAGCATGGATCGCATCGCACGTTCGAGGTCTACGCGCAGGTGCGCGGAGCCGAGTATCGAGGCAAACTGACCAATTGCCTTGGCGCCATCACGGGCAACACGCTCAGAAACATCGCTATCAATCACCCCTGAAGCGATCCCCTCGAGCCAGGCTTTCTCAAAAAGCGTACGGGCATCGTGGCTAACCAGGCGACTCAAAGGAAACTCTCCTCTTTATCGTCCTTGCCACCCTTGAGCAGTTTGTCGATCTCATCATCCGCTTGTGCAACATGGCCTGCAGCACTGCGAGCGCGGCCGCGCAGTGTCTTTAACAACTCTGTAAACACACCGTAATGTTCGCAACGCAGACGCCAGGCTAATTCACGCCAGTCCTGATCCTGGATGTCTTGAAAACTATCGGTAGGCTGACGAAATGCAGACCCCATTTCCGACTCTTCCAGATCGCTATCGTCTTCAGGAAGATCAACCGGATCGCATTCCAGAAACGTCAACGTACCGTGCTGAAAGAACCATTCAAGTTCTTCGTGATACTCGGAAAAATAATCTGCGAAGGCGAGAATGCCGTGTTCAGAATCGCCCATGGCCTCAATAAACGGATCCGGCTCATCTTCGCGAAAGAGCACCATATTGATCATGCCACGCAGGGCTTCATGGGTCCGGTCGTTGTATTTGGCTTCCATGGCAAGCGCCCTGATAAAACTGGCCGGGGTGACGAGCTCTCCAACGATAGACGGGTGTGACGCATCATGTTCCCGGAGAATCGCGACCAGATCTCGTGGTGGCATCGTCTCAATCACCTCCGAAAGGATCAAATCGCCCTCTTCATCAGCCAACGCGACCAAGGCGCGCTCGGCCTCCTGTGGGTCCCCTTCCTGAACCATGCGTGAGACGACTGCAATGATTGGATGCTTCAAAATGTGTTTCTCCTGTCAAATCCATGTTCGCTTAGCCAATCCTCGGCCTTGTCGGTTCCTGCTTCCTGATCGCCTGCCTCGTCGCCTTGCTCATCGCCTTGCTCCTCTGCAATGCTCAAGTCTTCGTCCTCTTCCGAGGCGATGGTTTGCTCTTGCACAGCAAAGAGAAACTGCAGGCACGCCATGGTGACAAGAAATGCATCCCCACCGTCACTGGTCAGTGCCAGACCGATCAACGGAGCCAGGTCGGCACGCACGGTCAAACTCCCTGACACCACCTCCCATGAGGCAAGCGCGCCAGGACCTTCCAGCACAAACGTTTCCATCTGTTCCCGATCGTTCACGGTGATGCTGCCATGAAACGTCGCGGCCACCATCTCCGGCGCGATTTCCATCATAGGCAGCAGTTCCTTGAATAGCTGCCGCTTGACGGTCAGTCGGGCGTTGAGGACATCTTTTCCTTCAGAATCAAAACGTAAATCGTCGATTTCGCTCTGATAGGATTCCTTCAATTGAGAAAAATATGGCGAAATCCTCATGCTGAGATTCCGCTCAGATAGGTTCTCCAGATCGTTCGCGCGACGACCTCAGGATCGTCGAGCAATTGCTTCTGACGCTTCAGATCAAAGGCCTCGCGTCGTGTTTCGTCAGAGAGCAAATCGTAGGCTTTCTTAATCGCTCGAAAACGCTCAGCGGCATCTTGGGAGGGGTTACGATCAGGATGGTAAAAAGCCGCGTTTCGGCGAAAGCTCTGCTTGATTTCTTCTATCGTTGCGTTCGAGGCGACACCCAACATGTCATAGGGATCGCGCGTGGATTGGGTCATGCCAGTCACTCTTTCAATGGATCAGTCCATCTCGTGGACGTTGCTGCTTGCCCTGAACACCCTAAACAAACTATTGTTTAAGCACTCGTTCTAGTGGCATTCCTTCGAACTTTAACCTGAATCGTCGACACCACGACCTCAACTCAAAGGACCGGCATCGTTGAAAATCTGCAAAGTGGGTCCGGGGGCTGATGAGTGAAAAGCCCTGAGCCGCATCCGATTCCGGTTAAAGAAGAACTGGTCGAGCAAGAACAACTGCTGCTGCGCGAAAGCATCCGCCTGCTCAGTCGTGGGCTGGACTCGGATCAAGCCATCCGTGGAATGCTGCACTTATTGTCTGAGTTGCTTGGCCTGAATCGTGGCCGAGTGGTGTTGCCAGACCAAGAGACCGGTGAACTGACGATACGGATGGCCTATGGGCTGACGCGCAGCGAAGTCGCCCGGGGTCGCTACGCCATGGGAGAAGGCATCACGGGTCGGGTCATGCAAACCGGCGAGACCCTGATCGTGCAGGACATCGACGACGAGCCCCTCTACCTTGCCCGAGCGGTGCAGCGTGCAACCCTGCCTGACGAAATCGTTTCTTTTATCGCCTTGCCGATTATGGTTGACCGTGCCATCAAAGGCGTACTGGGCATTCATCGGCTGCGCTCGCGCCAGCGGTCACTGGGTGCCGATTTACAAATACTGCGTACCGTAGCCGAACTGATGGGGCAACTATTCAAAATTCATCGGGTCGTGGAAAATCGCACTGCTGCGCTCAAGGAAGAAAACAACTCTCTCAAGGCGGCCCTGCAGCAGCGTGCGCTCACCCCTTTCAACTGGGGCATCATCGGCCAGGCACCTGCACTGACGTCCGCCCTGGACCAACTCGCGCAAGTCGCCACCACCGAGGCAACCGTGTTGTTGCTGGGTGAATCGGGGACTGGCAAGGAATTATTCGCACGTGCACTGCATATGCAGAGCCTTCGTCGCGACCAGCCCTTTGTCAAGGTCAATTGCGCCGCCATTCCGGAAACGCTGTTTGAAGCCGAGCTGTTCGGCCATGAAAAAGGTGCGTTCACCGGTGCCAGTCAGCAGCGTATGGGTCGCTTTGAACAAGCCAATGGCGGCACACTCTTTCTGGATGAAATTGGTGACTTACCGCTGCCCGTGCAGGTCAAGTTACTGCGTGTCTTGCAGGAACGCGTCGTTGAACGCCTGGGGGGTCGGGGTGAAATTGCAGTCGATGTCCGCATCGTCACCGCCACCCATCAGGACCTGATGGGACTGGTGCAGGCCGGCCGCTTCAGGCTGGACCTCTACTACCGTCTCAATGTCATCCCGATTCGCCTGCCTGCACTGCGCGAGCGCCCGGGCGATATCAAATTGCTGGTGCGGCACTTTGTTTCTCAACTCAATCAGCAACACCAGCGAAACGCCTTGATTTTGCCGTCGGCCATGTCGGGCATCGTTTCTTACCCCTGGCCGGGAAATATCCGACAGTTATACAACGTACTT
>CAIJKV010000280.1 GCA_903821335.1 uncultured beta proteobacterium | reverse complement strand
TCGTTGAAGCTGCAAAGCTTTCCATGGAGTAATCATGCTTGACAAGATATGTGCTTCTCTCGAAGAAGCCGTCGCACCGATTCAGGATGGCGCGGTCATCCTGGTCAGTGGGTTCGGAGATTCGGGCATACCGTTCGAACTGATGGGCGCAGTGATGGACAAGGGCGTACGCAACCTGACCATCGTCAGCAACAACGCCGGCACGCATGAAACCGGCATCGCAGGTCTGATCAAGGCGGGGCGCGTACGCAAGGTCGTCTGCTCACATCCTCGTCCGCCCAATGCGCAAACCTTCGCCAGTGCGTATCGCGCGGGACAAGTGGAACTCGAATGCATGCCGCAGGGCACGCTGGCGGAACGACTGCGCGCCGCTGGCGCTGGCCTGGGTCCGTTTTTCACACCTACAGGCTATGGCACGCTGGTCGCCGAGGGTAAGGAACAACGCGTGATCAACGGTCGCGGCTACATCCTGGAGCAACCCCTGGGTGGTGATTTTGCGTTGGTGCGCGCCCACCTGGGCGATCGTTGGGGCAACCTGACCTACCGCTGGGCCGGGCGCAACTTCGGCCCGGTCATGTGCATGGCCGCCCGGCACGCCATCGCACAAGTCAACCGCACCGTGCAGCTTGGTGACCTTGAACCCGAACATGTCATGACCCCTGGAATTTTTGTTAAAGCCGTCGTGGCAATCGGAGGCGAGCGATGAGTAGCTATCAACCGTTAAGCCGGGCAGAAATCTCTTATCTGGTCGCGCACGACTTTCCCGATGGATCGATCGTCAACCTGGGGATCGGCATGCCCACCCAGGTCGCTGACTTCCTGCCAAAAGACCGCGAAATCCTGCTGCACAGCGAAAACGGGATTTTGGGTATGGGCCGCGCTGCAGTCGGTGACGAAGTCGACTGGGACCTCATTAACGCGAGTCGCACACCCGTTACGTTGCTGGCTGGTGCGTCGATCAGCGAACACACTGTGTCGTTCGCAATGATGCGCGGCGGGCACCTGGACTACTCCGTGCTTGGCGGATTCCAGGTCGCCGCCAATGGTGATCTGGCCAACTGGATCACGTCAGCCCCGGATGCGATCGCGGCCATCGGCGGCGCGATGGACTTGGCGATCGGCGCACGCAACGTCATTGTCATGATGGAGCACGTTGCCAAGGATCAATCGCCAAAGTTGCTCCAGTCCTGCACCTACCCACTCACCGGCGCGGGCGTGGTAAACCAAGTCTACACCGACCTGGCCATCCTTGATGTCACACCTTCAGGGTTTGTGGTGCGTGCGATCGTCGAAGGTCTGACACTTGAGGCGTTGCAACAGAAAACAGGTGCCCCGATCGGGGCCAGTGCGAAGCTGTCGACGATTCGACGCGATACACAGGGCAATCCCTATTACGGGTGAGCATGCGTTGCGCGTACGCACCCTTTCCACGGAGACTGAGATGAACTCAACCATATTGCTGCACCAAGTCCGACGGATCGCTGGCGCCGCGGCGCTTGTGTTCGCGGGCTGCGTCGCGGCGCAAACCTATCCGACACAGCCCATTACGCTGATCATCCCCTATCCCCCCGGAGGCAGCGCCGACCTGCTGGCGCGCCCGATGCTGCCGTCGTTACAGAAAAAGCTGGGTCAGACTGTCGTGCTGGATTACAAGGCGGGCGCCGGCGGCACCATCGCCACCAGCGCGCTGGCGCGCGCCAAGCCCGACGGGCACACGATCCTGATGGTGCTGGCGGCACACGCCATCAATGACACC
>CAIJKV010000279.1 GCA_903821335.1 uncultured beta proteobacterium | reverse complement strand
GGGGCGCGTCTTTGCGGACTGTTCGCTGCCGGGCGTGTCGCCGGCCGACCGTCGCGCCATGTTCTTCGACATGGCCGATACGCTGGCCTGTCTGCACCAGGTCGATTGGAAAGCGCTGGGCCTGGCCGATTACGGCCGCGAGGGCAACTTCTTTGAGCGACAGATCGGCCGCTGGACACGGCAATGGGTGCTATCCAAAACCCGGGACCTGCCGGATATCGACCGCCTGATGGACTGGCTACCCCGGCACGTGCCGCCGGATGAGCTGACGACCATTGCGCACGGCGACTACCGCATCGGCAATCTCATGTTTCACCCGACTGAGCCACGCGTTGTCGGTGTTCTCGACTGGGAACTCTCGACTCTGGGCCATCCGCTGGCCGATCTGGCTTTCAGCGCACTGGCCTGGCGTTTGCTGCCCACCGAGTACATGGGCATGCGCGGGCTGGACCATGCCGCGTTGGGGATTCCAGGCGGATCGCAATACCTGGCGCGCTATTACGCCGCGTTTCCCGGCGCCGGCGTGGCGAGCCCGTTCCATGTTGCGTTCTCCCTGTTCCGCCTGGCCGTCATCTTTGAAGGCATCGCCGCGCGTGCGCGCAGTGGCACGGCGATTGCCTCGAATGCGGCGCAGACCGGCGAAATGGCGGCCGGCTTTGCCCGCCGCGCGGCTCAGACAATTGACGGCATTTTGTAAAACCAAACCAAGGATCTCCAATGGATTTCGAATACCCCGAAAAAGTAATCTCGTTGCAGGAAAAACTGCTGGCCTTCATGGACGACCACGTGTTGCCGGCCAACGCCGAGTGGCTCAGGATCACGGGCGAAGGCGAATACCCGATGGCCCTGATCGATGACCTCAAGTGGAAGGCCAGGGCGCAGGGACTGTGGAACCTGTTCCTGCCGGGCTTGAAGGCCGATGAACCCGGCGTGCAACTCTCGAACATGGAATACGCGCCGCTGGCCGAGATCATGGGCCGGCTCTCCTGGGCATCGGAAGTCTTCAACTGCAACGCGCCCGATACCGGGAACATGGAATTGCTGCATCTGTTCGCCACGCCCGAGCAGAAGGCGGCCTGGCTGACGCCGCTGCTCGAAGGCAAGATCCGCTCATGCTTCGGTATGACCGAGCCCGACGTCGCCTCATCGGACGCCACCAACATATCAGCCTCGATCCGGCGCGACGGCGATCATTACGTGATCAACGGGCGCAAGTGGTTTACCACCGGGGCGATTCACCCGAATTGCAAGCTGTGTATCGTGATGGGCGTGACCGACCCGGATGCGCAGGCCAGTCCACATAGCCGTCATTCAATGGTGCTGGTGCCGATGGACGCGCCGGGCTTCTCGATCGTGCGCAACGTGCCCATCATGAACCACCATGCCCCGGAAGGCCATTGTGAGGTTCTCTTCCGCAATGTGCGGGTACCGGTTTCCAACCTGCTCGGCACGGAAGGCAGTGGCTTCGCCCTGGCCCAGGCGCGCCTCGGCCCGGGTCGCGTTCACCATTGCATGCGCACGATCGGCCAATGTGAACTGGCGCTGGAGATGATGTGTGAGCGGGCCTTGGGGCGAGTCGCCTTTGGCAAACATTTGAGCGACTTTGCCAATGTGCAGGACTGGATTGCCCAATCGCGTGTCGAAATCGACCAGGCCCGCCTGTTGGTCTTGCGTGCCGCCTGGCTGATGGACCGCAAGGGCAATGCCGCGGCGCGCGTCGATGTGTCGGCGATCAAACTGGTGGCTGCGCAATTGCAGACCAAGGTGGTGGATCGGGCGATCCAGGTCTTTGGTGCCATGGGGCTTACCCCCGACACACCGCTGCCCGACCTGTGGACCTGGGGTCGCGCCATGCGATTTTTTGACGGGCCCGACGAGGTCCACCTGCGCACCATTGCCCGACAGGAACTGAGCGTTGCGCGCAAGAACCTGGGGCGCACTGCTCTTTATTACAACACCCCGGCACGCTAATGCACCACGTTGATTACGACGATTTCCATTAGCTCTTTGAAAAGCTGACTTGACATCATCGCCTCTCTAAGACGATCAACGTGTGCAGTTCGATTCAACCAACTTGTTGCATCGATTGGTGTTGTGGTGCTAACAGTGCACCACAACAACAGCTTATGCGCTTACAAAAACGTCGATGCCGTGCGCCGGTAGCAGTTCATTGAGCATAGGGCGGCAAGGAGCGCCAGGTGCCTCTCCTGGACAAAACGGTGCAGCGCTTGCTTGGCCTTAAAGAGGCAGAGTTTGAGCACTGGGATCAACAGCCGTTGATCAAGGAGGGAATCCCGAGGGATTTGGGTGGTTCCTCTGATGGATACGGCATCAAAGTGCCCAAGGCGTGATTGACCACGGTCTTCACAAACACCATAGAGGATCCGACATGAATCGTAATACAGAAAGAACCTCGTCAAGGATCCGTGAACTATTTGACATAAATCAATATTGGAAGTTCCGAAATGTATATTGTTATTATCAAAATAATATGTATCAAGGAATATTTGAGACAATCCATAGTGGATGTTCCGTGCCTATGCCGAGCCGCGGCGCGCAGCCATGAGGCACGCGTTCGGGTTGGGTCTTCGCGGCCGCCTATTACTTCTCTTTCTAGGTCTTTTCGCGGTCTTGTTCGGCATGCTCACATGGCTCGCGCTAGCAGAGCGCGATGAGGATATACGCGTTGCCGAAGAACGACTCGAGCAATCGGTAAAGCTCATAGCGACTGAGCAGAGGCGCATTATCAAGCACGCCGATTCGCTGCTGAGGGCATTACCGCGGCTCCCTCAGTTGCGTCAGGATCATTCCCCGCAAGAATGTTCACGTGTCTTGTCTAATTGGCAAGAGACGGACGCGTCGTTCTTTAACATTGGCCTAGTGAAGACGAATGGCGACATCGCATGCATGGGCGTCCCGATGACATCCTCCATTAACCTGGCTGACCGCACTTACCCCGATGGCCACTCAAAGTGCCCCACTTATGGCCAGTCAAACTGCTCCACCCCGACCACCGTAAATTGATTTGCTGACCTGGGCGCACCAGTAGCTCGGAGGTCACCGGGCAGGACGTTACTTTCACCCCCTCACCTTTG
>CAIJKV010000278.1 GCA_903821335.1 uncultured beta proteobacterium | reverse complement strand
GTCGAACTGATCAACCGACTCAGTGACGCGGGCTTTCAAAACGTCGAGACGACCTCCTTTGTGTCGCCAAAATGGACACCGCAGATGGCCGATGCCACCGAGGTCATGGCACGCATCAAGCGACGACCCGGCACGATTTACTCTGTGCTGACGCCCAACATGAAAGGCTTTGAGGCCGCCCTGGCGGCCGGCGCTGATGAAGTCGTGATCTTCGGCGCGGCCAGCGAGGCGTTTTCTCAAAAAAATATCAATTGCTCGATTTCTGAATCACTAGACCGGTTTTTGCCAGTCGCCCAGGCCGCACGTGACGCTGGCCTGCGACTGCGCGGGGCCTTGAGTTGCGCACTGGGCTGCCCCTATCAGGGCGAGGTCCCGGTCGCCGCGGTCGTCGAGGTCGCCCGGCGCTACCTGGAAATGGGTTGCGACGAAATCGACATCGCCGACACAATCGGGGTCGGCACGCCACAGCGCGTGCGCGAAGTGATGTCAGCAGTGACCAGGGTGGTCGATCCCAGGCAGATTGCAGGGCATTTTCACGATACGTACGGCCAGGCGCTTGCCAATATTCTGGCGGCACTTGAAGCGGGGATCTCCATTTTTCACACCTCGGTATCAGGGCTGGGCGGGTGCCCCTACGCCAAGGGCGCCACAGGAAACGTCGCGACTGAAGATGTCCTGTACATGTTGCGCGGAATGGGAATTGAAACAGGGGTCGATTTCGACGCAACCGTCGATATCGGGCAATGGATGTCGCGGCATCTGCAGAGGGCGAGTGGCAGCCGCGCGGGCAACGCCGTCACAGCTAAGCGGGCAGGCTGACCCATGGCATCCACACGCCTGACCTCTGCCTCGCCAGGAACTTTTGTTTTTCAACTCAGCCTGTTGGTCGTGTTGCTGGCACTGCTCGGGCTTGCGCCGACCGCCAGAGCCGACGACTGCGCCACCGTGCTCGACAGCGACGACACGCTGCGTTTCATCCCGGCAAACATTGAAGTGCCCAAGGCGTGCAAAACCTATACGGTCACGCTTCGCCATTCGGGCAAGCTACCCAAGGTGGCCGTGGCACACAACTGGGTGCTGGTTAAAAAGGCCGACCTGGCTGGCGTCGCAAGAACGGGGATGACCGCGGGCGCCGGCACAGACTACGTTGACCCGCGCGATGCGCGCGTGATTGCCCACACCAAGCTCATTGGCACCGGCGAAGCCGACTCGGTCACCTTTGCCGTCAGCGCGCTTAGACCCGATCAGGAATACGCGTTTCTTTGCACCTTTGCCGGACACTCACCCATCATGCAGGGCACGCTGACGCTGCAAAAATGACCGGTTGGCCTGAAAAAGCCTGACCCGAGCTGCAAGGTTTGCATGGCTGGACCTACTCGTACGTGCGGACATCCTCGATCACTTTGCCATCATTGGGCAGGCTGCCAACCACCACTGATTCAATGTCCGCACGCAGTTTGGTGACATCACGGACCGACTCCGCCAGGCGTTGCGCCAGGCCGGCATCGGTAGATTCCGTTTCTATTTTCAACACCATGCGGTCCGCACCGGTGGTGCCACTCACGACCAGTCGGGCGCGCAACACTTCGGGAAAACGGCGCACGACTTGCGCGACCTGGCCAGGATGGACAAACATCCCCCGCACCTTGGTCGTCTGGTCGGCACGCCCCAGCCAGCCACGAATACGGGCGTTGGTTCGTCCGCAAGGCGACTGCCCCGGCAAGATCGCGGACAAGTCCCCGGTACCAAAGCGCACCAGGGGATAGTCAGGATTGAAGGTGGTGATCACGACCTCGCCCACCTCGCCGTCTGGCACGGTCTGACCCGTGCCGGGGCGAACGATCTCGAGCAGGAGATCCTCACTGAGCACGAGGCCCTCGCGCGCGGTGGTCTCGAAGGCAATCATGCCCAGATCGGCGCTGCCATAGGCCTGATAGCCCTGCACGCCGCGTGCGGCCAGCCAGTCACGCAAGGACGGCGGAAAAGCCTCGCCTGACACCAGCGCACGACGCAACGACGGTACAGTCACCTGCATCTCATCGGCTTTTTCCAGGATGATTTTCAAGAAACTGGGGGTGCCCATGTAACCGTTTGGCGCCAGGTCACGCATCGCCTGAACCTGTTGCTCAGTCTGTCCAATGCCACCCGGGAATACCGTACAGCCCACAGCGTGCGCCGCCGTCTCCATCATCGACCCGGCAGGCGTAAAGTGATACGAGAAACAATTATGCGCGAGATCGCCAGCGCGAAAACCCGCCGCATACAACGCGCGCGCGAAGCGCCAGTAGTCACCGCGCGCGCTCTCGGGTTCATAGATAGGCCCTGGCGAGGCAAAGACACGCAAAGCCTGGCCCCAACCGATCGCGGAATAGCCGCCAAACACGCGCGCGATGGCGCCCGCTGCGGGGGGAAGGCTGTCACGTGCCACTTGCTGGCCTTCCAGCAATTCATGCTTGCGAATGACCGGCAGTTGCGACAACGCCGCCCGCGTATTGATCACCCAGGGATCGACCCCCTCAAGTTGGCGCGCAAGTGCCGGGGCACTGGCCATGGCACGCGCCACGACGCCCGGCAGGGCACTCATCAAGTCGCGCTCGCGTTGCATCGGATCACGCGTTTCAAGCGTGTCGAAAAACTCGGACATATGCCGCTCTCTTATTCTCGTTAAGCCAGCCAGCGCTTGCGACGACGATAAAACTTATTGTCGCGAAAGCTCTTGCGCTCGCCGCTTGAAATCCCCAGATAGAACTCCTTGACGTCCTCGTTCTGGGCCAGCGCCTCTGCCGCGCCGTCCATCATGACGCGGCCATTTTCAAGAATGTAGCCATAATCGGCGTAACGCAGCGCGATGTTGGTGTTTTGCTCGGCCAGCAAGAAACTCACCCGTTCGCGCTCATTCAGATCTTTGACGATCTGGAAAATTTCATCGACGATCTGGGGCGCAAGCCCCATCGACGGTTCGTCCAGCAAAATCATGTTGGGATTGGCCATCAGCGCCCGACCGATCGCGCACATCTGCTGCTCGCCACCCGACGTGTAGCCCGCCTGACTGGTGCGTCGCTGTTTGAGACGGGGGAAATACTGATAGACGCGCTCGAGCGCGGCAGCCAGATCCGCACGGTTCAGACCCAGCGTATAGGCACCCGTCAGCAAGTTATCTTCAATGCTCAAATGTGCAAAGCAATGACGCCCCTCCATGACCTGCACGACGCCACGCTTGACCAGGTCGGCCGGGGTCAGGCGGTCAATCCGCTCGTTGCGATAGACGATGCTGCCTTTGGTGACATCGCCACGCTCGCCTTTGAGCAAATTCGAGATCGCGCGCAAGGTCGTCGTCTTGCCGGCGCCGTTGGCACCGAGCAGGGCGACTATTTTCCCTTCGGGCACTTGCAGGGACACGCCCTTCAGTACAAGGATGACGTGGTTGTAGATCACCTCGATGCCATTGACGTCGAGCAGCACCATTGGGCTGGCCGTGTCGGTGGCGGTCGTATGCGCGGATGCGTTCATGAAAACAGTCCTGCCTGGTAGGTGGAAACAGCCGCGGCGCAACCAACGCGCCGCGGCCAGTCAGAACTTAGCCCTCACACTTGACGGGGGTCAGGTTCTTGTCCTTGGCGTACTTGGCGGCACCTTCCTTGACCAGAGGGCCCACCACTGTCGGGTCGGAACGGTACCAGTCGCCCTTGACTTCGAACTTGGCACCATCCCACTGGATGATGCGAGCCCAGTCGTCACCGGTGTGGTTGCTGCACGAGGTCTTGACCGGGCGCATCAATTCGCCAAAGCCGATCTCGTTGAGCCGTTCCTGCGTCAGGTTGAGGTTTTCAAGTCCCCAGCGCACCTGTTCGGGGGTCATCGACTTGCCCTTGCCGAACTTTTCCTGTGCCGTGCGGATCGCTTCGGTCGTCAGCATGGAAATCATCAAGCCGCGGTTATAGGCGATCGTGCCAACGGAAGTGCCCGCCGTGTCGGTGCCCTGACCCTTGTCGTACACCATCGTCTTCAGTTGATCGTGCACCTTGCCACGACTGGCGCTATTGGCGACTGAGACGGCGTTATAGCCTTTGGCGACTGCACCCAGGTCCCTGACGTCACCTTCGGAGGCTGCCCACCAGATGCCATACATCTTGTCGCGTGGATAACCGGTAGCCTGCGCTTCACGAATCGCGGTGGGCGTCATGATGCCGGCGCTCCAGAGCAGCACGAAGTCTGGCTTGGTCTGGCGGATCTGCAGCCAGGTTGATTTCTGCTCAACCCCAGGTGCCGTCACCGGATAGAGCAACAGCTCAAACCCGTCTTTCTTGGCGCGCGCCTGCAGCAGCGGAATCGGTTCCTTGCCGTAGGGCGAGTCATGATAAATCAGTGCGATTTTCTTGCCCTTGAGCTTGTCCACGCCGCCCACTTTCTTGGCGATGTCCTGGATCATGATGTCGGCAGCGGTCCAGTACGTGCCCAGCAACGGGAAGTTCCAGGGAAAGACCGAGCCGTCGGTCGACTGTGACAGGCCGTAGCCCATCGTCACGATGGATTCCTTGTCGGCGGGTGCCTTGTCGCTGACCGCGAAGGTAATGCCGGTGGACTGCGGATCGAAGGCCGACGCGCCCGTGGGAGCATGGCCTTTCAGTCGCTCGTAGCATTCAACGCCCCGGTCGGTCGCGTAGCCCGTTTCACATTCCTCGTACGTGAGCTTGACGCCGTTGATACCGCCACGCGCGTTGACCAGTTTGAGATAGTCCATCTTGCCGTCGGCCCAGGGAATCCCGAGCGGGGCAAACGAACCGGTCCGGTAAGCCAGTAACGGCACG
>CAIJKV010000277.1 GCA_903821335.1 uncultured beta proteobacterium | reverse complement strand
GCTTGGGAGGCGTTCATCCACCCAAGTCTGCACGACGCACAGCAATCAGTCGATACGCACAAACCGTAAGGCAAACCGATCGCTTGGAGGCGTCGCCATTTTGGACGAATGCTCTTGGCGTGTGTCAGCCGGATTTGCCCACGTGCTGACTTGTCCATCAAGCTTGAACCCCGCGGCAAGAAACTCCGTGCGCACAGTTTGCTCATCAATGCGATGCAAGTTCGACACTTCAGTGATCCCGGCGCCGGCCTTGGCCGAGTGATCCATGACCACCAGATGCCCACCGGGTTTCAAGGCTTTAAATATGGCCGCGTTCATCTTGGCGCGATCGACCGGCGTGGCCGCGATGTCATGATAGGACAGGATGAGTGTGACCACGTCCAGGGGCGGTAATTCTGGGGGGGTCAAATCCTCAAACGGCCGAGTCAATATTTCGAGATTCGCTTGCGGTTGCGCGGCAAGCCTGGCCTCGAGCGCGGCAGAAGGCTTGGCGACCTGTGCCCAGACCTTGCCCGTCGGCCCCACAGCAAGCGCCAGAACCTGGGCAGTGTAGCCACCGCCCGAGGCAATATCGAGCACCTTCATGCCAGGCGCTACCTGGGCAAACTTCAATAACTCAAGAGGCTGGCGCCGGGCGTCGGCCTGCCGGTCTTTGTCGGGGCGCACAGGACTGGCCAGCAGGGTGGCGCCAGGGCTCGCATCGGCTGCCTGCGCAGGCGCGGCACAGAGCAGGCCAAGCGCTGTCAGGCAAGTCAGTGTGTAGCGGCGAACGGGATGAATGTGCATGGTGTGACCTCGTCAGGAAATCTGTTCATTGCGGTGGCGTTCCAGTGTATGGTGAATACTTCAAAAAAATAATGAAAAAATCGCAGCATTGACATGAAGATTTTCTACGGATGGAAAATGGTGATGGCAGCCGCGGGGCTGCAGTTCATCCAGTCCATGATGCTGTACCAGGCGTTTGGGGCTTACGCGGCCGCTCTGATCGAGGAAAAAGGCTGGAGCAAGACCTCCGTGGCGGGCGCCTCGTCACTGCAATCGATGGAGGCCGTCGGAATCGGCGCCATTCTTGGCTGGTTTATTGACAAGTATGGTTCAAGGCAAATCATCAAGATTGGCACGATCCTGTTTGGCGTTGGTTTTATCCTCCTGAGTCAGCTCGATAGTCTGCCCACTCTTTATGGTGCCATGGTGGTGCTGGCGATCGGTTCCTCGATGGCTGGCTATTTTCCACTGAACGTGGGTGTGATCCAGTGGTTCGAAAAAAAGCGCGCTCGCGCGCTGTCCTGTGTCAGTCTGGGCCTGGCACTGGGCGGGATGTGCGTGCCGGTGGTGGCCTGGTCGATTCAGTATTTTGGCTGGCGCGGCACCGCCATGTGCTGCGGCATTGTCGCAATCCTGGTGGGCTTTCCGCTGGCCTGTGTGTTTCGTCGCCGGCCCGAAGATTTTGGCGAGGTGGTGGATGGCACCCCCAAGGTCGTGACGGACCCGAGCGTACAGTCGGTGAGTGCGACGGATGACAAGCCACAGCCTGTATTCAGTGTCCGCGAGGCGTTGCACACGCATGCCTTCTGGCTGCTGGCCTGTGGTCACTGCACAGCGCTGATTATCGTGACTGCCGTCAACACGCACGCCATCAATCACATGAGAATTTCCCTGGGTTACACCATTCCCCAGGCTGCGGTGTACATCACACTGATGACACTATTCCAGGTCATAGGCGTGTTGATGGGTGGCTATCTGGGCGACAAGTTTGAAAAACGCCGTGTGGCTGCGCTCTGCATGCTGATGCATGCGGCAGGACTGCTTTCTTTGACCTACGCGACCGGGCCGACCGCCCTGGTGGTGTTTTCAGTGTTGCATGGTCTCGCGTGGGGCATACGCGGCCCGTTCATGCAAGCCATTCGAGCCGATTACTTCGGACGCGGTTCAATTGGCATGATCCTCGGAATTTCTGGCATGCTGGCCGCTCTCGGTCAGGTGACGGGCCCCTTGCTGGCCGGCATCCTGGGAGACGCCACTGGTAACTACCGCCTTGGGTTCACCGTGCTGGCGTGTATCGCTGTCGGTGGCTCCAGCCTATTCTGGTTCGCCAAGCGCCCACCCTTGCCTGCAAGGTTGTATCGGCCTGCGTTGCAGGGCGCTTGATCGTTGTGTTAGTGCAACGCCTGGTTGCCAGGCGTGGCCAGGGGTTCAAAGAGGGTCAGGGCATCGACCTTGTCAAACGAATAAGGTTTTCCGCAAAACTCGCAGGCGACGTCTATTTTTCCTTGCTCCTGCAAAATGTCGTCGACCTCGGCCCGGCCCAGCATGCGCAGC
>CAIJKV010000276.1 GCA_903821335.1 uncultured beta proteobacterium | reverse complement strand
GATGACAAGCTCAGCAGCAATATCAGATTCATGAATATTGTGATTTGCGCCCGAGATTGCGATGGGATGAGATTCGTTCGCCACTTTTCACTTCGCACTTATCCGTTTAGGACGATTCAGGGGTCGAGCGAGATGCCATATATTCTACCTAAGAAACTCGGCACAACGATTATTTAGAAGTTCGTGACCCACGCGCACCGATATAACGTAGAGATGGGTATGGATTCAACCAACGTACTCAACCCGCAACTCAACGCATCGCTTGCCGGCAGGATAACTATGATCAACACGCCAAGCGCCGGTGCTGCGTTCGTACAAGCCGGTATGTACGGCACAGTGAAGTTTGCGGATAACGCCTCTGCCTACGCAGGCGTGACGGCTGAGGCACGCAGTGGGCAGGTGCTGGCGGGCGGCAATATCGGGGTCAGGGTTCAGTAATGACGTCCACGGTGGCAATGGCAGCCCGAATTACCGCTTGCGGCCGATTTGATCATCTGTCGGTGGCCCCGGACTGACCGGTGGTGTGCCTTGACCGGACATCCGTTGCGTCACGATTAGTTTGGCTACCAATTCCTGAATCGAACCAATCGCTTCGACAACTTGTAGACCGTTGATCTGATTGACCCTGTTGTGCGTGTCTTGTGGACTTCGGCATGTAGTCGAACCCCGGCGGCGCAGAGAGAATTGGTCAGAAGAGAGAGAATCAGACCCAGGTCCGGCGTGGTGGTGACGAAGGCGAAGTCCGCAAGTTTCCGCACGAACCCCCGACAACACGCGGCATCCCGCCCGATCGCCCAATAAAAAACCCCAACTCATACGAGTTGGGGTTTGCAATCTGGTGGCCCGGGGCGGAATCGAACCACCGACACAAGGATTTTCAATCCTCTGCTCTACCGACTGAGCTACCAGGCCAACTGAAGGGCATGATATTACACCAAAATTGAGGCGCTCGTCGCGAGCGTTTCGTTCCGGACTAAAGCCGCCCTATAATGGCGGACTTCTGCTGGAAATGCCGCGATGTGCCATTTTGTCCATTGCGTATAGCCAGAATTGCTTGAGGTCATCTTTTTCACGCCATGTCGGTCAACGTCCTCGCTCTGGGCCTGAATCATGTCTCGGCACCCGTCGCGGTGCGCGAGCGTGTTTCCATGCCCGAAGATTCGGTTCTGCCCGCGCTGACGGCGTTGCGCGCCGCTTTTGGCGGGGCAGTGACCGAGGCAGCCATTCTCTCGACCTGTAATCGGACAGAGCTTTATTGTGCAGCCGAACCTCATGTGGCCGAGCAATTGCCTGCATGGCTTGCGGATTTCAACAAAATCGATGCCGGTGCGCTCAAGCCACATGTCTATGTGCATGACCGCCACGACGCTGTGCGTCATGCGTTTCGTGTCGCCAGTGGGCTGGATTCGATGGTGTTGGGTGAACCCCAGATTCTGGGCCAGATGAAGGATGCCGTGCGCGCCGCCGACGAGGCCGGTGCCCTGGGCACTTTGCTGCATCAGTTGTTTCAGCGTACGTTCTCGGTTGCCAAGGAAGTGCGCTCCACAACCGCGATTGGCGCGCAGTCCGTGTCGCTGGCGGCAGCCGCTGTGCGTCTGGCTGAACGCGTATTTGGTGATTTGCATGAAAGCCGCGTGCTGTTCATCGGCGCGGGCGAAATGATTGAACTGTGTGCGACCCACTTCGCCGCACGCCAGCCTGCTGGGATCGTTGTCGCCAACCGCACGATCGAGCGCGCCGAGGAACTGGCCAGCCGTTTCGCAGCGACCACGATGCGGCTGGGCGACTTGCCTGATCGGCTCGCCGAGTTTGATGTCATCGTTTCCTGTACGGCAAGCACCTTGCCCATCCTGGGTCTTGGGATGGTCGAGCGTGCAACCCGTCAGCGTCGGCGCAAGCCCATGGTGATGGTCGACCTGGCCGTGCCACGCGACATCGAACCCGAGGTCGCACGTCTGGATGATGTCTACCTTTACTCTGTCGATGACCTGGGAGCCGTCGTGCAGACAGGCACCGATGCCCGCCGTGCTGCGGTCGTGCATGCGGAAACCATCATTGACACGCGGGTGCAGCACTTTATGCACTGGATGCAGGTGCGTGCCAATGTACCGGTGATCAAGAATTTGCAGGCCACTGCTCAGGTTGTTCAGGCGCAGGAACTTGAACGCGCCCGCCGGATGCTGGCGCGCGGTGACTCCCCCGAGGCCGTGCTCGAGCAACTCGCCCACGGCCTGACTCAAAAGTACCTGCACGGCACGCTTGCCGCGCTCAATCACAGTGAAGACGCGGAAAGAAAGCAACTGCTGTCACTGCTCCCACGCATCTTTCCTTCAGGTAACGAACGCCGTTAGCTGCGCTGGCTCCTGACCTCGCTTTCGCGGGGACGACGTGCGTTGTCCCGTTTGTTGACCTCTCTAAATTTCCCCCCATGAAAACATCAATGCGCGCCCGCCTGGAGCACCTTTCACGACGCTTGGTCGAGATCGATGCCCTGCTGGCCGAACCTGATGCGGCCTCTTCCATGACGCAGTTTCGCAAGCTCTCGCGCGAGCGCTCGGAAATCGAACCCGTCGTGCTGGCATTTGCCGCGTTCGAGACCGCCGAGTCGGAAATGGACGGTGCGCGCCAGATGATGGATGACCCAGAAATGAAGGCCATGGCGCTTGACGAAATCGAGGCGTGCAAGGCTCGTATTGAACAGCTCGAAATCGATCTGCAACTGCAGTTGCTGCCGCGTGATCCAGACGACGGACGCAGTGTTTTTGTCGAGATCCGTGCGGGAACCGGTGGCGATGAAAGTGCGTTGTTCTCTGGCGATTTGCTGCGCATGTACACGCGATTTGCCGAACAACAGGGCTGGCGCATTGAACTCATGTCTGAAAGCCCTTCCGAACTTGGAGGCTACAAAGAGGTGATCGTGCGTATCGACGGTGAGGGTGCTTACGGAAGACTCAAGTTTGAGTCCGGTGCCCATCGTGTGCAGCGCGTGCCAGCCACCGAGGCCCAGGGTCGTATCCATACCTCGGCCTGCACGGTGGCTGTGATGCCAGAGGCCGATCCCGCCACCGAGATAGTGATCAATCCGAGCGAATTGCGCATTGACACCTTTCGGGCGAGTGGCGCTGGCGGGCAGCATATCAACAAGACAGATTCCGCCGTCCGGATCACGCACCTTCCGACCGGACTGGTGGTTGAATGCCAGGATGACCGGTCGCAGCATCGCAACAGAGACAAGGCCATGCAGGTGCTGGCCGCGCGCTTGAAAGACAAGGTGCAGCGTGAGCGACACGATAAGGAAGCCGCGCAGCGCAAAAGTCTGGTTGGCTCGGGCGACCGTTCCGAGCGCATTCGAACCTACAATTTCCCACAGGGACGGGTGACCGATCATCGCATCAACCTGACTCTCTACAAACTTGGTGCCATCATGGAAGGTGATTTGACCGAACTGACGGGTGCGCTGATCGCCGAACACCAGGCCGAGCAGCTCGCTGCGCTGGGTGACGAGCTCTGATGCAAACGGTCGACACACTCGTGCAAATGTGTGGCTTGCCGCGCCTTGAGGCGCGGATGTTGATTGAGCATGTCTTGCGGCAGCCAAGAGCCTGGCTACTTGCGCATGGCACGGATGCCCTTGCCCCCGAGCCTGTGACGACAGTATTGTCACTTGCCGCCAGCCGCCGGCAGGGCGTGCCCATGGCGTACTTGGTCGGTCATCGGGAATTCATGGGGCATAGGTTTACCGTGTCGCCGGATGTTCTCATTCCCCGTCCGGAAACTGAGTTGCTGGTCGATGTGGCATTGACAGCGGTTGCAACAAGGTCCGCGCCGGCCATGTTGGATCTTGGCACGGGCAGCGGTGCGGTCGCGATCAGCCTGGCCCTTGCGCGACCGGATGCCAGGGTCGTGGCCACCGACTTGAGCGTTGCCGCGCTGACGGTTGCCCAGGGCAACGCGCAAGCGCTTGGTGCTCGCGTGCAGTGGTGGCACGGGAGTTGGTATGAAGCCCTTCCCTCAGAAGGGCGATTTGACCTGATTGCCTCAAACCCGCCGTATATTCACATGGATGATGCGCATTTGCAGCAAGGTGATTTGCGGTTTGAGCCGGCCTCGGCGTTGACGGATGGAGCCGATGGGTTGACCGCATTGCGCCAGATTATCGCTGGGGCGTGTGCACATCTCAATACAGGCGGTCAGTTGTGGCTTGAACATGGCTATGACCAGGCCGAGCCGGTGCGCCAGATGTTGGTACAGGCTGGCTTTGCGGTCGTGCGCACCGAAGTGGATTTGGCCGGGTTGCCGCGCGTCACTGGCGGTTCACTATAATTGCCGACAGGCTTCAACTTTTTGAATTTGCATACTTTCAAAGACTTTCATACTTCAGGTGCATCATGAGCGACGTTCAAACTTTTATTCGTGAAACCGTAACCAGCAATCCGGTTGTGCTATTCATGAAAGGCACGGCACAATTTCCACAGTGCGGGTTTTCCGGGAAAGCCATCCAGATCCTCAAGGGCTGTGGTGTCACCAAACTGGTGACTGTCAATGTCCTCGAAGACGAAGATGTCCGCCAGGGCATCAAGGACTTTTCCAAATGGCCGACGGTTCCCCAGCTATATGTTGCCGGTGAATTCGTCGGCGGCTCGGACATCATGACCGAGATGGATCAAAGTGGCGAACTCAAGAAGCTGCTGACCGACGCTGACGCCACATCGTAATCCGCAGGCTGGGGCCAACGGGTACGCAGGTGCCTGATGAGGATCTGGGTCGCTCGATGATCGTGATGGGTGTGGGTATTCAGTAACCAGTGCTTTTCAGATATTGGGTGACCGATTGGCGATCTCCCGAGAACACCACGCGCTCGGCTTTGCTCTCGCGTTGGTGTTCGTACATCGGGTCGTAGTATTCGGTCAGTAATGGACGGATCCATTCCCGATGCAGGTCAATCGAACCTGTCGCTTTCTGTGCGGCCAGCGCTTCACGCATGGCAGCATCGAGGCGTGCGTGCCGCTCGCCACCTAGCCTTTTGTACAAATTCTGCAGGCTCTCGAGCAGGCGTTGCGAAAACGCGTCAAAGCCGTCGATGGATCCGTGCAGCGAATTGAACTGGTTGCCAAGGTCTTCGACGTAATCATGCAAAATGCGTTCGACGCGCGTCTCAGTAGGTTCCTCGAGCCAAACCACGGGGCTCTTGAGCATGATGTCACGCAGGCTGATCGGCAAGGCACAGCGACCGATCAGCCTGGACTCGTCCTCTAGCGCAATGTGCTTGATACCACGGGCATGCAGCCTCAACAACGCGATCGCCAGGCGATTGTCAAAGTCGATTTGCACGGGTTGGTCGGTAGCGTGTTTGCCAAAACTCGAACCCCTGTGATGCGCAAGTTTTTCAAGATCGACGGTGGCGTCAATATCATGAATGACCTCGGTTTTGCCACAACCCGTGAACCCGGCGACGAGCAGGAACGATGAGTGGGCAATGGTTTGTTCAAGTGACTCAAGCAGAAAGGCGCGCATGGCCTTGTAGCCACCCAGGATGCGTGGATATTCGATCCCCGCTTCATTCAGCCATTGCTGTGATATCTGCGAACGCAACCCGCCACGGAAACAATACAGATAGCCATCCGGGTGCTTGCGGGCAAACTCTGCCCAGCGCGCGATGCGGGCCGCCTTGGTCTCGCCGCACACCAACTGGTGTCCGAGTCGGATTGCCGATTCCTGACCCCTCTGCTTATATTGAAGTCCGACTTGGTGACGCTCGTCGTCAGTCATCAGTGGCACGTTGACGGCGCCAGGAAAGGCACCCTGTGCGAACTCGACCGGAGCGCGCACGTCCAGCAATGGCGTGTCATTCAAAAACAGAGACTGGTAGTCCTGAGTATTGGGTCGCATTCAGGGCCTACCTTGTCAAGTCTTGAAGTGTGCATTCGGCGGCCGACGGTGCCGTCAACCGAACATTGAAACAGCGCAACTCGTCGCGCCGGAATACATGCATGGCGACCACGTCGCCGGCCTGGTAGCGCGACAGCAGCGCGTCGAGCGCACCGGGCGCAGCAGGCACCTTGATGCCATCGATCGCCACCAGCGCATCCATCGCTGACAGGCCGGCTTGGTGGGCAGCACCATGTTCAACGACAGAAGCCAGGACGAGTTGGTCTGCCTGCTGCCGAACCCGCGCGTCCAGCGAGGGGCGATTGCCTGCGGCCTTGCATGACAGTGCCACGTTCTGTGTGGCCAGCAGGCGCTCCAACGGCACGTCTTGCGTGCCGTACGCCCAGCGTTCGACCTGGTCGGCTACCTCCACGCCCGTCGCCTCGCGAACCAGTTTCGGGAAAGCGGTTTCGGACAGCCCCTGTCCCGGGCCACGATAAAAGTCACGGCCAAAGCGAACCCACAGCAGGCGCATGACATCATCCAGACTGCGCTGCCCCTGGGTGGCCGCGCGTATGGTCAGATCAAGTCCCAGCGCGATCAGGGCACCTTTGGTGTAGTAACTGATCAGTGCGTTGCTCGAGTTTTCGTCTTGTTTGTAGTAGCGCGTCCAGGCGTCGAAGGAGCTGTCGGCAACGGACTGCTTATGGCGACCGGGACTGGAGACGACGCTGGAGATCTGTTTGGCAAGCATGCCCAGATAGGCATGCCGGTCGATCACGCCGCTGCGCAGCAGCATCAGGTCGTCGTAATACGAGGTGAACCCTTCGAATATCCAGAGCAGACGCGTGTGGTTCTCGCGTAATAAGTCGTAGGGAGCGAAGGCTGCGGGCTTGATGCGCTTGACGTTCCAGGTGTGAAAATATTCATGACTCACGAGCCCGAGAAATGTCTGGTAGCCCTCTGGTGCGTCGGCCACGCCGCGCACGGGCAGATCTTTGCGCGACGCGACAAGTGCTGTCGACGCGCGGTGCTCAAGTCCGCCGTAGCCGTCGCCCGTCACCATGGTCATGAACAGGTAGCGCGACGCGCTGTCGAGAAAGGGCGCGCGATGTGTATCCGGTTCGAAGAACCTGATTTGTGTTTCGCAAATCCGTTTCACGTCGGCCGCGATCCGCTTGAGATCAAGGTTGGGAATCTGCCCGGTGAACACCATCTCGTGCGGTGCCCCACAGGCGTTGAAGCGAACGACCTGTGGCGTGCCCATTTCAACCGGGTGGTCAATCAGCGCATCATAGTTATCCGCGCGATAGGCGCAAAATCCGCGATGCGGCCCCGCCAGACGAGCGTGACTGACCTCGGGCAGGCTTGTGTAGACGTTCCAGTGCGAGGGTGTTGGCGGCGGCAGTAACGTGACCAGGCAAGGGCGCTGTTCGTGCCCGTGTACTTGAAGGAAGACGCTCGTGCCATTAAAAAACCCATGGGTTTCGTCCAGGTGCGCACCCCGTACAGACAAATCCCAGGCGTAAATGATCGTTGTGACGTGCAGTGGGCCGTCACACGGGGCGACACGCCAGCTGTGGCTGCTCACTTTCGTGACCGGCAGGCTGCGCGAGCCCGCTTTGGCTGAAATCGTTTCAATCTGGCGGGCGAAGTCGCGAAGCAGGTAGCTGCCGGGAATCCAGGCGGGTAGCGACAGGGTTTGCCCCGAGCGGGCCGGATCAGGTATGGTCATGGTCACTCTGAAGCGATGACCCGCCGGGTCATGGGGCTCCAGGCTGTAAAGTATGGGCTTGATATTCATGTCGCTATGTTATTTCACATTTCCAAGGAGACACCCATGAGCGAACCTCTTGTCCTGATCGAGACCCGTGGTCGAGTCGGCCTGCTGACGTTGAATCGTCCCAAGGCGCTTAACGCGCTGAACGACCAGTTGATGGACGAACTGGGTGCGGCGTTGCTGGCATTCGATGCCAGCGACGACATTGGCGCGATCATCATCACCGGCAGTGCAAAGGCTTTTGCAGCAGGCGCTGACATTGGCGCGATGAAAGACTGGTCATATCTGGACGTATACAAGTCTGAATACATTACGCGCAACTGGGAAACACTGCGCCGCGTGCGCAAACCCGTGATCGCGGCCGTGGCTGGATACGCGCTGGGCGGCGGATGTGAACTCTCGATGATGTGTGACATTGTCATCGCCGCAGACACGGCGAAGTTCGGACAGCCCGAAATCAAGCTGGGTACGATACCTGGCGCGGGCGGCACGCAGCGGTTGCCGCGTGCAGTGGGCAAGGCCAAGGCGATGGACCTGGTGCTGACCGCACGCATGATGGATGCGGCCGAGGCTGAGCGGGCTGGCCTGGTGTCGCGCGTGGTGGCGCCAGACCGGTTGCTCGATGAGGCCCTTGAGGCTGCGACCATCATTGCCAGTATGTCGTTGCCTTCTGTGCTTCTGGCAAAGGAGTGCGTTAACCGCGCTTACGAGTCTTCCCTCAACGAAGGTGTCCTGTTTGAGCGTCGCGTGTTCTATTCCACGTTCGCGACGGAGGACCAGAAAGAAGGGATGGCTGCTTTCGTCGAAAAACGTAAACCGGATTTCAAGCATCATTAAGGCGTTCAAGCATTGGGCGCAGGGGCGCTGAGCCGGGCAGGTCGGTCAGCGTGGCGCCACCTGCACGCTGTGGGACGGCCGCTGACAATATGGGGTCAAGGGGCACTTAACCCTTGCCTGGGTATGGTTTGCGTCAAGGCACTAAAACCGGCTATACTTTCGTGGTTTGACGCTTGCGGAATGTGCGTAGACGTGGTCTGGTTTAGTGGCGAGGGTCGTTCGATGGCAGACGTAGTTGTGCGGCAGTCGCCGACAGAACCGCAGTCGCCAGCGATCCAGGCAGAAATGCTTGTGCTGACGCAAGCAGACCGCGACCGGATGAATGCGCGTGCCAGACGCGAGTTGATGCAGATTGTGATGGCGCAAGCCGGGCTGGGGTTGTTGGTTGCCCTGCTAGCCTGGATGGTTGCCGGGTTAGATGCCGCCTTGTCAGCGTTGGCTGGTTCTGCGGCATATTTTGTGCCAAACACGTTGTTTGCGTTGCGGTTAATCCTTGCAACGCACCGCCCTCAAGGCTCCGGCCCCTTCCTGTTCCTGGTGGGCGAGATGCTGAAAATGGGCGCGGCGGTTGGTTTGTTGTGGTTGGTAGCCCGATTGGGTGGTGATCGTGTCCAGTGGCTGGCTGTGTTGGTCGGGTTGGTCGCGGTACTCAAGGGTTATGTATTGATGTTCGCGTTCGGGCGTTCCCGATCCCGCTAGCATGGACTTGCCAGGCAATACGCGGCGAGCCTTGTCGATTACGTACAACAGTGCTTTTGCGCTGTTTCCGGTCAAGATTTAAAGTAGAGATCATTTATGTCTGCTGCCGCTGACGCATCACCCCAGTCTGAGTATATTCAGCACCACTTGGTCCATTTCAATAGTTCTGGGCACAAGCAGGATCTGATCGCCCAGTTCGATATCATCAACTACGACTCGATTTTCTGGTCGTCAGCGATGGGTCTCATCGCCGTATTCGTGATGTGGCTCGCAGCCCGTCGTGCAACGGCTGGCGTGCCTGGCCGGTTTCAAGGCGCGATCGAAATGCTGGTTGACATGGTCGACCAGCAGGCTCGCAGCATCATCTCCAGTCCAGCGACCCGCAAATTTGCGGCGCCACTGGCTCTGACGGTGTTTGTGTGGATCATTCTGATGAACGCGCTTGACCTGGTGCCAGTTGATCTGCCCAGTGTCATTATTCACGCGCTGGGCTTTGGCCATGAGCCAACCGACCCACTTTACTATCACCGGATACTGCCGACGGCCGACCTGAACATACCGATGGGTATGTCAATGGGCGTCTTGTTGCTGATGCTTTATTACGGCATCAAAATCAAGAGCCCTGGCGGTTTTGTCAAAGAACTCTTTACGGCTCCCTTCCATGCCCACGGCATCGGCGCCTGGATTCTTGCTCCTGCCAACTTTCTGCTGAATTTGGTTGAATATGCAGCGAAGTCGGTTTCTCTTGGCATGCGGTTGTTCGGCAACATGTTCGCCGGCGAACTGCTGTTCATGCTGATCGCCTTGCTGGGCGGCGCATGGACGGGTTTCAATGCGATGAGCATCGGCCTGGGGGTCGGTCATATTCTGGCGGGCTCGATCTGGGCAATTTTCCATATCCTGATCGTGTTGTTGCAAGCTTTTATTTTTATGATGCTCACACTGGTTTACATCGGTCAGGCTCACGAAGGGCATTGATGTCGGGTCGATCATCATCCTTCGGGATCGTCGGTCAGAACAGATTTGCAGGTTTACAGGCAGTTTTGTAGTTCGATTTTTAGATTTCTTAATTTTTTGATAATTAGATACTAACCAAGGAGTTCTCATGACTAACGTCGCTTTCGTTGCTCTCGCTTGCGCTTTCATCATTGGCCTGGGTGCTTTCGGCGCCTGCATCGGCATCGGCATGATGGGTGGCAAGTACCTCGAAGCTTCGGCCCGTCAGCCTGAGCTGATGAATGCCCTGCAAACCAAGATGTTCTTGCTGGCTGGTCTGATCGACGCCGCCTTCCTGATCGGTGTGGGTATCGCCATGCTGTTCGCTTTCGCGAATCCGTTCAAGTAAATAGTTCGGGTGCTCGCCCCGGGGTTCCGGGTCGGGCGAACGCGCCGCTGGCAGGCTTTGCCTGCTAACGGCTTATCGATTCAGCCTTGCGAGACATTTTGTCTGTGGGGCATAGCTGTAATAGGGAAACGACCGTGAATCTGAACGCGACGATCTTTTTCCAGATGATCGTGTTCTTTGTCCTGGGTTGGGTCACGATGAAGTTCATCTGGCCTCCCCTGACAAAGGCAATTGATGAGCGACGCCAGAAAATTGCTGACGGGCTGGCTTCTGCCGAAAAAGGCAAAGCTGACCTGGCACAAGCGCAGGCTCGCATCAGTTTGATCGAGGCATCTGCCAAATCTGACCTGCATGTCCGCATGACGGACGCTGAAAAACACGCTGCTCAAATTATCGAGCAGGCCCGTGCCGAAGGCGAAGTCGAGCGTGCACGCATTGTTGCGCAAGCCAAGCAAGATGCCGCGCAGGAAGTACAGCGCGCACGTGATGCTTTGCGTGACGATGTGGCTGACCTCGCTGTCAAAGGCGCAGAGCAGATCCTTAAGCGCGAGGTTGACGCCCGTGCCCATGCCGAGTTGCTTGCGCAGCTTAAGGCTCAGCTTTAATCCCCGGGGTCGACATGGCAGAACTTTCAACCGTTGCCCGTCCCTACGCCGAAGCGCTGTTTGCTGCGGCGCGTGACGACAAGGCAGGCCTGGCCTCGTGGGCCGATCAGGTGCAGCAACTTGCTGATGTCGCGAGCAATCCAGACGTGCGTGTGGTCATGACTGACCCTCGCCTCGAAGATGCGCAGCGAACCAGCATTTTTCTCAGCCTGCTTGGTTCAGATGTCGACAAGCCGATGCAGAATTTCGTGACATTGTTGATCACGAATGATCGCCTGTTACTTCTGCCTCTGATCGCTGAGCAGTTTCATGCCCTCAAGGATGAAGCCGAGGGTGTGGCCCAGGCCAACATCAACAGCGCATTCCCGATGTCCGATGAGCAGGTTTCACAGCTGATTCAGCTGCTTGAACCCAAGTTCGGGCTCAAGCTCAAGCCCCACGTTACCGTTGACGCTTCCCTGATCGGGGGAGTGCGCGTCATCGTGGGTGACCACGTACTCGACACATCCGTGCAAGCCCAGTTGGTCCGCATGCGCGACATGATGGCAGCTTAACGCCATTCAAAAGATTCCAGGAGTCTGAACATGCAACTCAATCCGTCAGAGATTAGCGAACTACTCAAGAGCCGTATCGAGGGTCTTGGTACATCGTCCGATATTCGTACGCAAGGCACGGTCGTTTCCGTGACCGACGGCATTACCCGTATTCATGGTCTGTCCGACGTGATGCAGGGCGAAATGCTTGAATTCCCCAACAACGTTTTTGGCTTGGCACTCAACCTCGAGCGCGACTCTGTCGGTGCCGTGGTGATGGGTGACTACACCGGTATTTCCGAAGGTGACCCCGTCAAGGCAACCGGTCGCATTCTGGAAGTGCCGGTTGGTCCAGAACTGCTTGGCCGCGTGGTCAATGCACTGGGTGTGCCTATCGACGGCAAAGGCCCAATCAACGCCAAAGAAACCGACGTGATCGAAAAGGTCGCGCCTGGTGTGATCGCCCGCCAGTCCGTGTCGCAGCCACTCCAGACCGGCCTGAAGGCTATTGACTCCATGGTGCCGATTGGCCGTGGTCAGCGCGAGCTGATCATCGGTGACCGCCAGACGGGTAAGACCGCCGTGGCCATCGATGCCATCATCAACCAGAAGGGCAAGGGCGTGAAATGCGTCTACGTCGCGATTGGTCAGAAAGCATCGACCATTAACAACGTATGGCGCAAACTCGAAGAGTTTGGCGCAATGGAATACACCACCATTGTCGCCGCTGCGGCTTCTGACTCAGCCGCGATGCAATATCTGTCAGCTTACGCTGGCTGCACGATGGGCGAGTACTTTCGCGACCGTGGCGAAGATGCGCTGATCGTTTATGACGATCTGACCAAGCAGGCCTGGGCATACCGTCAGGTTTCATTGTTGTTGCGCCGCCCACCAGGCCGCGAAGCTTATCCCGGCGACGTGTTCTACCTGCACTCACGCCTGCTAGAGCGTGCCGCGCGTGTAAACGAAGCCTACGTTGAAAAATTCACCAAGGGCGCCGTCAAAGGCAAGACTGGTTCGCTGACGGCACTGCCGATCATTGAAACGCAGGCTGGCGACGTGTCTGCTTTCGTGCCGACCAATGTGATCTCGATCACTGACGGTCAGATATTTCTTGAAACTGACCTGTTCAACGCAGGTGTTCGCCCCGCAATTAACGCCGGTATTTCGGTGTCGCGAGTAGGTGGCGCTGCCCAGACCAAGATCATCAAGAAGCTGTCCGGCGGTATTCGTACCGATTTGGCTCAGTATCGTGAACTTGCTGCATTTGCCCAGTTTGCGTCCGACCTCGATGATGCAACGCGTCGTCAGCTCGAGCGCGGCAAGCGCGTGGTCGAACTGCTCAAGCAGCCCCAGTACCAGCCTCTCCAGGTCTGGGAACTCGGCGTGACGCTGTTCACCGTGAACAACGGCTATCTGGACGATGTGGACGTCTCGCAGGTTCTTTCTTTCGAGAAAGGCCTCAAGGATCACCTCAAGGCCAAGCACGTTGCCATGATTGAACGCATCGAAAGTTCGAAAGAATTGTCCAAGGACGACGAAATCGAGCTGGTTGCCGCTGTGCAAGAGTTCAAGAAACACGGCTCGTATTAAGGAACCCGCTATCGCGTGACGGCCGGGGGGCGTAGGTTGTACCCCGGTACGCGCTAAGCAGATGGTCTGATACCTGGAAAGTCGGGTCTGACACAGGAAGCGAAATGGCAGGAATTAAGGAAATTCGAACCAAGATCAAAAGCGTGCAAAACACGCGGAAGATCACGAAGGCCATGGAGATGGTGGCCGCATCCAAAATGCGCAAAGCGCAGGAACGGATGCGCGCAGGCCGTCCTTATGCCCAGAAAGTACACGACATGGCTGCGCACCTGATGCAAGCCAACCCCGACTATAGCCACCCTTATCTGATCGAACGCTCTGATCTCAAGGCAGTGGGTGTGGTGGTGGTGTCAACCGACAAAGGCTTGTGCGGTGGCTTGAACACCAACATCATGCGTTTGGTGCTGGCACGTCTGCGTGAATTTGGCGAAAAGAATATCAGTTGCCAGTTCACGGCCTTTGGCAACAAGGGCCTGGGTACGCTGACACGTATTGGTGCCAATCTGGTTTCGCAGGAAATCCAGCTTGGAGATGCACCCGAGCTTGATCGTCTTGTTGGTGCCGTCAAGGTCCAGCTCGATGATTTCATCGCCGGACGCATCGATGCGCTCTATCTGGCAACCAACCGTTTCGTCAATACGATGAAACAAGAGCCGGTATTTCTGCGTTTACTGCCTTTGCCCGGTGCCTTGCCTGATCCCTACACGGCGTTCACCGCGCCGCAGGGGCAAACCAAGCTTGACACGGAACATGACTGGGACTACATCTACGAACCCGATGCAAAGGTCGTCATTGACGAGTTGTTGCAACGCTACGTTGAAGGCCTTGTTTATCAGGCAGTAGCAGAAAATATGGCCTCTGAGCAGTCTGCCCGGATGGTGGCCATGAAGGCCGCTTCGGACAACGCAAAGAAGGTCATCGGCGACCTGCAACTGGTCTACAACAAGACTCGTCAGGCAGCTATTACCAAAGAAATTTCGGAAATCGTGGGGGGCGCCGCGGCAGTGTAGTCATTCAGACAGCTTCCCGGTTTCCCATCAGACAGTTATCAAGTAAGGAATACACATGAGCAACGGAACCATCGTTCAGTGCATTGGCGCCGTGGTGGATATTCAGTTTCCCCGCGATCACATGCCCCATATTTATGAAGCGCTCACGCTTGCTGACGAGGGTTCCTCGTTTGCAGAAAAAGGCCTGACCTTCGAAGTCCAGCAACAACTTGGCGACGGTGTTGTTCGCACGATTGCCATGGGCTCGAGCGACGGCTTGCGCCGTGGCATGTCGGTCGCCAAGACGGGTGGCCCGATCTCGGTGCCAGTTGGCGCGGGTACGCTTGGTCGCATCATGGATGTGCTCGGTCGTCCGATCGATGACGCGGGCCCGATCGACAGCAACGAATTGCGTGCGATCCACCAGCCAGCGCCTAAGTTTGAAGACCTTGCGCCTTCGATTGAGTTGCTGGAAACCGGGATCAAAGTGATCGATCTGGTCTGCCCGTTCGCAAAAGGCGGTAAGGTCGGCCTGTTCGGCGGCGCCGGTGTGGGCAAGACTGTGAATATGATGGAACTCATCAACAACATCGCCAAGCAGCACAGCGGTTTGTCGGTGTTTGCCGGCGTGGGTGAGCGTACGCGCGAAGGTAATGACTTCTACCACGAGATGGCAGAGTCCAACGTGCTGGACAAAGTTGCGATGGTGTTCGGTCAGATGAACGAACCCCCGGGTAACCGTCTTCGCGTCGCGCTGACTGGCCTGACCATGGCTGAAAAATTCCGTGACGAAGGCCGCGACATCCTGTTCTTCGTTGACAACATCTATCGCTACACCCTGGCTGGTACGGAAGTGTCCGCCCTGCTGGGTCGGATGCCTTCCGCCGTGGGCTACCAGCCGACACTGGCCGAAGAAATGGGTGCGTTGCAAGAGCGTATTACTTCCACCCGCACGGGTTCGATCACCTCGATTCAAGCCGTGTACGTGCCTGCCGATGACTTGACCGATCCGTCACCTGCAACAACGTTTCAGCACTTGGATTCAACTGTTGTGCTGTCGCGTGATATCGCTTCGCTGGGCATCTATCCTGCGGTCGATCCGCTCGATTCGACCAGCCGTCAGCTCAACCCGCTGGTGGTCGGCGAAGAACACTACAACGTTGCACGTGGCGTTCAGCAAACGCTGCAGCGCTACAAGGAGTTGCGCGACATTATCGCGATTCTGGGTATGGACGAGCTGTCGCCTGACGACAAGCAGGCTGTTGCCCGCGCACGTAAAATCCAGCGCTTCCTGTCGCAGCCTTTCCACGTAGCAGAAGTGTTCACCGGTTCACCCGGTAAATACGTTCCGTTGGCCGAAACTATCCGTGGCTTCAAGATGATCGTTGAAGGCGAGTGCGATGCACTGCCAGAACAGGCCTTTTACATGGTCGGTTCGATTGACGAAGCCTTCGAGAAAGCCAAGAAAATCCAATAAGGAACCGTCATGGCTACCTTGAAAGTGGACGTCGTCAGTGCAGAGAAGTCTCTGTACTCTGGCGAAGCCAAGTTTGTCGTGTTGCCGGGTGAAGCCGGTGAATTGGGTATTCTGCCCGGGCACACGCCCCTGATCTCCCGGATTCGTCCGGGTGTAGTCAAGATCGTGCATGAAGATGGCACTGAAGAATGTATCTTCGTGGCGGGCGGCCTGCTTGAAGTGCAACCGAAACACGTCACCGTCCTGTCTGATACTGCAATTCGCGCAGCAGACCTGGATGAAGCCAAGGCAGAGACTGCACGCAAGAAGGCGCAGGAAGCCTTAGCTAAGGCGACCGATAAGGCTGATATCGCTGTCGTCGAAGCCGAACTTGCAATGCTGGTGGCGCAGGCCACGGCGGCCCGCCGCTTGCGTGAGCAGTCGCATCACTGATCGGCTTGTAGCCGATGTCTGAGTCAGGCACGCCCGCAAGGGCGTGTTTGCATTGCGGTCATGGCTTTTTGCAGCCTATGCGGTCATATCCCGATGCGTAGATTCCGGATATGACACCATGCGCATACAGACTAGTCTTTCGGCTCCTTGTTGGTTTGGAGCCCGGAGATGCGTCAGCAAATTGATTGTGCAGTGTTGAAGTTAAGTGCCCACTCCCATTGGCTGCCCGCAGCCTTGGAAAGCGTGGCTTGTGGGTTGAATCGAATACGCATGCATGAACTTGACTGGGAGTTGATGGGGCCAGAACGTTCTCAGG
The DNA here is from genome assembly GCA_903821335.1 of uncultured beta proteobacterium. GTDB lineage: Bacteria > Pseudomonadota > Gammaproteobacteria > Burkholderiales > Burkholderiaceae_B > Zwartia. The sequence goes on along the minus strand of CAIJKV010000276.1, from coordinate 34,719 downwards.
ACGGTAGCTCCATTGGACTGCCTGTCTATGCCTTTGCGCAAGCGAGTGTCAGCCTGCGCCGGTACGATCTGTGTATCGTTCCTGTCTCACTCGATACACTGGGGTGGACCCGGCAGGCTCTGGCAGCGATTCCGCGTGGGCCATTCGTCCCTCTTCTTGGTGTATTCAACGGTCTGAAGTCTGCTGCGATGCAAGACCTGCTCGAACTCGGGCTTGCGGATTTTGTACGGCAGCCGCTTTGCGCCGAAGAGTTTCGCGCGCGGATTCTGGCGATTGTCGCGCGTATGCCCAGGCCTGGAGTACTGCGTGAGCCTGACCACGCGGGCGTCCAACCCTGGGTGCATGCCGCGTTGTCGCGACAGTTACCCGCCCTGGTCACTCCAGCGCAGGTGCTGGCGCCTCGTGCAGCAGGCCGCAGCGTCACATTGCCTTCTACATCGTCGACGCTGCGTGCGGGCAGAGGCGTGACGCGCCAGGCCGTGGGCCAGACGAGCCTGCGCGTGCAACACGCAGGAAAGGTGCAGGCACCAGCGTACGGTGGCCGTCGTGAGCCTCCGGTTGTACCTGAGTCATTTCGTAGCGCAAAGTGTCAGATCGTCGATGAGTTTGAGCGTCAGTACATCACCGGGGCGCTGGCGAGACACCAGGGCAACATTGCGATGGCTGCGCGTGCATCAAGCAAACATCGCCGGGCGTTCTGGGCATTGATGCGCAAGCACCTGATTGATGCCGAACAATTTCGATCAGACGATTGCGCAGAGTAAAATCCCCGCATCGTGTATTTGTTGTCGCGCGCAAGGGGGTGCCCCGAACGTGGACGTTGGTTAAAGGAATATTGTGTCTTCAGTTACCCCTCTAAAGAATGATGTCCTGTTGCGTGCCCTGATGCGTCAGCCGGTTCCCTACACGCCGGTATGGCTGATGCGCCAGGCGGGGCGATATTTGCCTGAATACAACGCCACGCGCGCGCGTGCCGGTTCCTTCATGGGGCTGGCACAAAGTCCTGACTATGCAGCCGAAGTGACGCTGCAACCGCTTGAGCGGTTTGATCTCGACGCGGCGATTCTTTTTTCAGACATTCTCACGGTGCCCGACGCAATGGGCCTGGGCCTGTCGTTCGCACAAGGTGAAGGCCCACGGTTTGCGCATCCCTTGCGAACCGAACAGGATGTCGCCCGCCTGGCGGTTCCGGACATGTCCCGCCTTCAGTATGTGTTTGATGCCGTGAAGGTTATTCGTCAACAACTTGATGGTCGAGTGCCACTCATTGGCTTTGCAGGCAGCCCATTTACCGTTGCCTGCTACATGGTTGAAGGCAAGGGCAGTGATGACTATCGCCTGATCAAAAGCATGCTGTATGCGCGCCCCGACTTGCTGCACCGCATTCTTGATATCAACGCGCAAACGACGGCGACCTACCTGAATGCGCAAATAGATGCCGGTGCCCAGGCTGTCATGATTTTTGATAGCTGGGGCGGTGTGCTGGCCGATGGGCTGTTTCAGCAATTTTCCCTTACCTACACCAAACGGGTTGTCGATGCGTTAAAGCGTGATCGTGAAGGTCGTGCCGTGCCGGTGATCGTATTTACCAAGGGTGGTGGCCAGTGGCTGGAGTCCATCGCGACGTGCGGATGCGATGCAGTCGGACTCGACTGGACAGTTGACCTGGCCGCTGCCAGGCGCCGTGTGGGTGATTCTGTCGCCTTGCAGGGCAACCTGGACCCGATGGCACTGTTTGGGGGTGAACCCGCCCTGCGTGCCGAAGCACGTCGTGTCATGGATGCTTTCGGACCAGTCGGCCAAGGTGGACATGTGTTCAACCTCGGGCACGGCATTTCACAATTTACGCCTCCTGAGGCCGTAGGCGTACTGGTCGATGAAGTGCACACGTACAGCCGCAACCTGCATGCCTAGTTGTTATGCCGTTGTGGCGTCAATGCTGGCGTCGCAACGGTTTTTGCCTGAAAACACAGGCACTGCCTGATAAGTTGTGCACAATATTCAAGGCTTCAGGGAAATCCCTAAAATCAATAAGTCAATTCTTGAATAGTTTCATAATTCATTGATATTTAATAATAAATGACAACTTCTTGTCATTTGTGAACATGTTGATGGCATGCGAGTGCCAGAGAACAACTGTATTGCACTGTAGTTTTCCCCAAAGTTATCCACAGGCTTGAGGCCTGACGTTGTAACTACTGATGTGTCAGCGTATTAGCCTCTAATTCAAGAAATCACTTTAAGTCTATGGCCCAAAACCTCCCCTCTGGTGCCGGTCCTGTCGCTCAGGTTACGGGATGGGTGCGTGTCGTACTCGATGTGCCATTGCCAGGCCCTTTTGACTATCGTTGTGACGAATTTGTTACACCGGGGATGCGTGTCATCGTTCCGTTTGGGCGTCGCAAAATGATCGGCATGGTCATCGACTTGCCTGAGACTCCGGCTTATGACCCGGTCCTGATCAAAAATGTCGAAGTGGTCTTGACCGATGTTGACCCCATGCCCGCGCACTGGCTGAGATTTGCCAGATTTGCCGCCGACTACTACCAGCGTCCCCTGGGTGAGGTCATTTTGCCGGCACTGCCAATGGCACTGCGCAGCGTGGCTGCCTATCAGGGCAAGCGCTCTGGTGGCGGTCCCGTGGCAAGGCTTGATCAACGAAGCCCACCAGTGGTTGCAGCGGTTCAGGCGAGTGAGCCGCCTGCTCTGAACGAAGCACAGCAACTGGCTGTCGATGCGATGACTGGCGCCACCGGTTTTCAGGCATTCCTGTTGCATGGTGTGACCGGCAGCGGGAAAACTGAGGTCTACTTGCATGCTGCGGCACATACCCTGGCGCGAGGACGGCGCGTGCTAATGCTCGTGCCAGAGATCAACCTGACGCCTCAGTTTGAACAGGCACTGCGTGCCCGCCTGGAGCCCGTTGCTGGCCAGGGCGGCGTGGCCGTGCTGCATAGCGCCCTATCCGATGGCGAGCGCTTGCGGGCATGGCTGCGGGTGCAGCGTGGCCAGGCGCGTGTGGTGCTGGGCACCCGTCTGGCGATCTTTGCGCCGATCAGTGACTTGGGGCTGCTGGTCGTCGACGAAGAGCATGACCCGTCCTACAAGCAGCAGGATGGTTTGCGCTATTCGGCCAGGGACCTTGCGGTGTGGCGCGCCCACGACCTGAATATTCCCGTCGTGCTCGGGTCGGCGACCCCGTCTCTCGAAAGCTGGGTGCATGCCGAGCGCGGGACTTACCGGCGGCTGCCGTTGCCAGCGCGGGCCCGTGATGTGACACTGCCCACCGTGCGTCTGGTCGATACCCGTCGTTTGTCGATGGAACATGGCATGTCGCCGTATTTGCTCGACGCGATGCACAAACGCCTGGCCAACGGCGAACAGGTGCTGGTGTTTCTGAATCGGCGTGGTTATGCACCGGCGTTGCACTGCGCGTCTTGCGGATGGGTCAGCCAGTGCCCGCGCTGCACAACCTTCACGGTGTTGCACCGAATGACCGGCGGGCGCCATCAGTTGCATTGCCATCATTGCGGCTACCAGCAGCGCGTGCCATCGGCCTGCCCCGATTGCGGTGACCAGGACCTGCGGCCGATGGGGCGCGGCACCCAACGGATAGAAGAGCACCTGGCAGAACTGTTTCCGCAAGCGCGTGTGGCCCGTATTGATGCCGACAGCACGCGAAAAAAGGGTAGCGCGCAAGCCCTGTTTGCAAGTGTGCACGCGGGTGAAGTGGACATACTGGTGGGTACGCAAATGGTTGCCAAAGGCCACGATTTTGCCAACCTCGGACTGGTGGGCGTACTGAACGCGGACGCCATGCTGTTTTCCCAGGATTTCAGGGCACCGGAACGTTTGTTTGCCCAGCTGATGCAGGTGGCAGGGCGCGCCGGACGTCACGCGGGCCACGGCGAAGTGATCGTGCAGACTGGCTACCCTGAACAGCCGGTGTATCAGGCGTTGTTGCGCCATGATTATGCGGGCTTTGCGCGCCATTCCATGCAGGAACGCGAGTCAGCGACGCTGCCGCCATACTCTCATCAGGCGCTGCTGACGGCCGAGGCACGTGAACTGAACGTGGCATTGGGATTTCTGCAGTCCGCACGGGATGCCGCGCTTGCCTTGCTTGTGCGCGACCGGACCGAGGAGTTGATTACTTTATATGACCCTGTTCCCCTGCGGATCGTGCGAGTCGACAATATGTGTCGTGCCCAGCTTTTGCTTGAGGCGACCCATCGACCGGCACTCCAGAGCCTTTTGCGGCAATGGCTCGCCGCCATGCATGACAATCCTGATGTGCGCCGGGTTCGCTGGCAACTAGAGGTTGATCCTCTCGAAATCTGATGATTCCAATATGTCGACATACGCAACAACCGGTATGAACCCTTCGCAGCGTGAAGCGGTGTTGTATCTGGACGGGCCATGTCTGGTGCTGGCCGGAGCCGGTTCAGGCAAAACACGTGTGATCACACAGAAGATCGCGTACCTGTTGCGTGATTGCGGCTATTCGGGGCGAAATATTGTTGCCCTCACATTCACCAACAAGGCCGCACGCGAGATGGACGACCGGGTCAAGGCGCTGGTCGATAAGACCCTGGCCAAGGGGTTGACGATTAGTACGTTTCACTCACTGGGGGTACGGATTTTGCGCGAAGAGGCTGCACATGCCGGACTCAAGCCGCAGTTCTCGATTCTCGATGCTGACGATGCCATGGCGATTATTCAGGATTTGCTGGCGACGACCGACCGGGGACGGCTGCGCTCTGTGCAGCAAACCATCTCACTCTGGAAAAACAATCTCCTGGGTCCGGATCAGGCCGCGAACGTTGCCGCAACGCCAAGCGAGGTCGAGGCAGCGCGCGTATACCGGAGCTATAACGCTACGCTTGCCGCATACCAGGCCGTTGATTTTGATGATTTGATCGCCTTGCCGGCGCAGATCTTTGCCGACAATGCGCAGGTTCGCGAAAAGTGGCAAAGCCGTGTGCGCTACCTGCTGGTCGACGAATATCAGGATACCAACGTGTGCCAATACAAACTGGTTCAGTGGCTGACCGGACCGCGCGCGATGTTTACCGCGGTGGGCGACGATGATCAGGCTATTTACGCCTGGCGTGGCGCCACGGTTGAAAATCTGGCCAAACTCACCACCGACTACCCGACGATTCGCCTGATCAAGCTCGAGCAGAACTATCGGTCCAGTCAACGCATTCTGGCGGCCGCCAACAATGTCATTTCCAAAAACCCCAAGCTGTTCGAGAAAAAACTTTGGTCCGAGCATGGTACGGGTGACGCGATTAGTGTGACGGCAATGCTCAGCGACGAGGCCGAGGCCGAGAATGTCGCCATGAAGATATCAGCCACACGTTTTGAAAAACAGGCGTCCTGGAGAGATTTCGCGGTGTTGTATCGCGGCAATCACCAAGCTCGCGTTGTTGAGCAGGCGTTGCGTAATCTGCACATTCCTTACACGATTTCCGGTGGCCAGAGTTTTTTTGACAAGGCCGAGGTACGCGACCTGCTTGCTTACTTGCGCCTGATCGCCAATGATGACGACGATCCGGCCTTTATTCGTGCTGCCACGACGCCCAAGCGCGGCATTGGTCAGGCGACGTTGCAGTCGCTTGGTCAGTACGCTGGTGAACGAAAAATTTCGTTGTTTGCCGCGCTCTTCGAACAAGGACTCGAGTCGCGCCTGAACGCCCGGCAACTTGAGCCCTTGCGCACTTTTGGCGCATTCATTACCCGCATTCAGCACCGCGCCGGACGATCGCCAGCCGGTCAGAAAGTGCGTGCCGCCGAACCTGCCGGTGTCATTCTGGACGACCTGCTGGGCGCTATTCAGTACGAACGTCATCTGTACGACATGTTCGATGAAAAGCCCGCCCAGTCGCGCTGGCAAAACGTACTGGAACTGGTGGGTTGGCTCAAACGCAAGGCCGAGGAGGACAGCATGGGGTTGTTTGACCTGGTCCAGCACGTGGCGCTGATCACGATGCTGGAGCGCGGTGACGAAGACGATCCGGATGCGATCAAGCTTTCGACCTTGCATGCTTCAAAAGGTCTGGAGTACCCACACGTGTATTTGCTTGGCGTCGAAGAAGGCTTGCTTCCCCATCAGGGTCGAGACGAAGAGGATGTCGATCCGGCCAAGTCCGCGGATGCGCTGGTGATGCGTATACAGGAAGAGCGCCGGCTAATGTATGTGGGCATTACGCGCGCGCAGCGCAGCCTGCACCTGAGTTGGTGCAAGAAACGCAGGCGGGCACGTGAAGATCTTGTGCGTGAACCCTCACGGTTTATCGAAGAGATGGGCTTGTCGGCGGCACCCGAGGATCAGCCCGAGGCCGAGGCCATGACCCCTAAGGCGCGCATGGATATGCTGCGCGCGTTGCTGAACAAGTCGGGCTGATTTTCCCGCACAGTGCCAGCCAACGTCAGTTTAGTGAAATCCGATGCGCGCAAGCGTCGTAGTATGGTTGCGCAGGTCGCGCACGGCATCGGTCAGGTCGGTCGCCACCATGCCGATCGGGCCAATGCCACGTTCGACAAGCAGGTCAGCGGCTGCACCATGCAGCCATACCGCGGCGGGTACCGCAATGGCGGCTTCAAACCCCTGTGCCAGCAGACTCACGATAATTCCACCGAGTACGTCACCGGTTCCGCCCGTGGCCAGCCCGACATTGCCAGTCGGGTTCGTTTGCCAGGACTGGTCTGGCGCGCAGACGATAGTATTTGCACCCTTGAGGACCACCCAGGCGTCGTACCGTTGCGAAATCGCCTTGGCGGCACCCGGACGGTCTTCCTGAATCGACGTTGTGTCGGTGGCGAGCAACCGGGCTGCTTCGGTTGGATGGGGTGTGAGAACGACTTCACCGCGTCCCCACGTCGGCGCGATCGATCCGCACGCCAGGGCATTCAGGCCGTCCGCGTCCAGCACCAGAGGGCGTTCCTGACGTCGCAGGAATAATTGACGCAACATGGCAAGCGCATGGCTGGCTTGACCCAACCCGCAGCCGGCGGCCCAGGCGCTCATGTTCGCCGCGTCCTCCAGCAAGGACTCTGCATCGTTTAGCATCAGTTCAGGATGGACGGTATCGTAGGCAACTGGAATCGGCGTTTGGACCAGCGCGACAAACACCTTGCCAGCACCCGCCTTGAGTGCGGCCCGTGCTGCCAGCATTGCGGCCCCCGTCATGCCTGCCGCACCGCCCAGAATAGCGACCGAGCCGAAAGTGCCCTTGTGCCCGTCTGCGGGACGTGGAGCAAAGACCGGATAGACCTGTTGCGAGGTGATGGGACTGCCGGTTGCCAGAGAAGTTGTCATGATGGTGATGCAGTAAATTTGGAAAGATGATCTCTACTGTAGTGCCAAAAGACGCGTGCGGGAAATCGACGCGAACGTCCAGCAGCAATACTTGTCATGATTGGTTCAGGGTCTGTTGGGCTGGGTCAAACACTGCCTCGTGCGAATGAGGCAAAATGTGGTTTGAGAAGAATGGAGCAACCAGGTAAAGAAGATGAAGAAAATACAGACTATTGGTATTGCGGGTGCAGGAGCCATGGGGCGTGGTATCGCCCAGATCGCGGCGCAAGCCGGCATTGTGGTCAGAATGTTCGATGTCCAGGCTGCTGCCGTCGCCGCAGCGCGCGAGAACCTGGCAGCAACGTGGGCCACGCTCGTGTCCAAAGGAAAAATTACAGACGAGCAGGCTCAGGCCGCCTTGGCTAACATTCACCCAGCCGCTGACATTCAAGCGCTAGCCGACTGTGATCTGGTGATTGAGGCCATTGTTGAGCGACTCGACATCAAACAAAAATTTTTCCATGATCTGGAAGCAATCGTGACACCTGAGTGCATGCTGGTGTCCAACACCTCGTCACTTTCTATCACGTCGATTGCGTCAGCGTGTGCGCACCCCGAGCGGGTCGCGGGCTATCACTTTTTTAACCCTGTGCCGCTGATGAAAGTGGTCGAGGTCATTGACGGTTTGCGCAGCGACCCCAAGGTCGGCGACGCGCTGATGGACCTGTCTGTCCGGATGGGCCACACGCCGGTGCGTGCCAAGGACATGCCCGGGTTTATCGTGAACCATGCGGGTCGTGGAATGAACACTGAAGGCCTGCGCGTGGCGCAGGAGGGTGTGACGACTTTCCAGACCATAGACGAGATCATGCGCGAACAGGCAGGTTTCCGAATGGGGCCGTTTGAACTGATGGATTTGACAGGACTGGACGTATCGCACGCCGTCATGGAATCCGTATACCGTCAGTTTTACGACGAACCGCGCTTCAAGCCCTCACCCATCGGAACGGTACGCGTGGCGGGCGGGATATATGGTCGGAAAACGCAGGGTGGGTTTTATCAGTACATCGATGGGCAAAAGCAGCTTGCTCCCAAACTTGCCGTGCCGCTTCTGGATCATGCACCCAAGGTCTGGATCAGTCATGCGCATGAACAAGGTCATGCGATGGCGGGCAATCTGCTGCGCGGCCTGGGCGCGGCCCAGCAAATGGGCAGCAAGCCCGAGGCTGACTGCCTCTTGATTGTGACGCCTTACGGTCAGGATGTTTCAACAGCAGTAGCCGAGCAGGGACTTGACCCCAGTCGGACGGTCGGGCTGGATACTTTCAACGGCTTTGACCAAACCCACCGTCGCACACTGATGGTTTCGCCTGCCACTGCACCGGCCTGGCGCGATATTGCCCTGGGGTTGGTAGGGCGTGACGGCGTTCCGGTGAGTGTGATCCAGGATTCGCCTGGTTTCGTTGCCCAACGCATGATTGCAATGATTGTGAACATCGCTTGTGATATCGCGCAGCAGGGTATTGCTACCCCTCACGATATTGATCGTGCCGTCAATCTTGGACTGGGTTACCCCAAGGGGCCCCTGGCGCTCGGGGATGCACTGGGCGCGGCCAAAGTGCTCGAGATCTTGCGCAATCTGCAGGCAGTGACAGGCGACCCACGATATCGCCCCAGCTTGTGGCTGCAGCGTCGTGTGCAATTGGGCATGTCGTTGCTGGCACCGGCGGCTTGCGGCACGCGTTGAGCGTTGAATGCTGCGTTCAGTAAAAATGCGTCCGGAAGGACGCATTTTTACTGTGAGAACCCAGAGTGCGGACGAGGTGTCAGCAGCCTGGTTCGCAAGGACTATTTTGCTGCGGCGGGCGCGGCCGGTGCTGGCTCGGCTGGTTCAGGGAACTGGGCACCGGAATTGTTGGCCATGTAGGTCACCGCACGAGCGATTTCGAAATCATCGAGCAGTGGGTTGCCGCCCTTGGGTGGCATGGCGTTCTTGCCTTTGATCGCGTTGGCAATCATGGTGTCCTGACCCGTCTTGATGGATGGTGCCCAGGCTGCGGCGTCGCCAAATTTGAAGGCACCCGCAACACCGGCTTTATGGCAGCCAGAACAGACGGACGTATAAACCTGTTCGCCGGTTTTGAAGACCTTGGGGCCACTGGCATCGACCAGACTGAGTCGGGCAATAGGCGCGATGCGGGTGGCGATCGCCTCGGGGGTAAGCGTATCAGAGCCTGCACCGACTTTATTGTCAGACACGACCAGGTTCACCAACATGAAAATGATGATGATCGGGACAATAAATGCCAGCAGCACCGTAACGATGAGTTGCTTGGGCGTCTTGATCGGAGAGGAGTGCTCTTCGACATGTTCAACGTGCGATTGTTGCGTATTGCTCATGACCAAATCCTGCAAGTCTTAACGTTGTTATCCGGTCCGAGCGGTTTGTTCGCATCGTGGTGGCAACAAGGCATCTGGATTGAAGTGGCGTGACGGTATTCTTACAAACCGAGCGATTATAGCGGGATACGGCGATGTCGGTGCAGACAATGCACAAGCGTTGCCGTACCGTTATAATTCCCCGCTTGGCGCCCGTAGTTCAATGGATAGAATAAGAGTTTCCGAAGCTTTCGATACAGGTTCGATTCCTGTCGGGCGCACCAAAAACTGACCTTCAGCGTAGGTCTGGCGCCATCAGCGCCTCATGAAACCGCCGTACGTACTCATCAAAAGTCTCAGTATCGGCAGCTTCGGTTTCGCGCTGCGCAATCAGCGACTGCTCAGCCTGCCGTCGCGCCTGAATCGATTCTTCCTCTGAAAGGCCTTGTTCGCGCAGTGTGCTCGCGTGCATCGCACTTTGCTGCAACATGTAGTCATGGAAGGAAATTTTTTCCGCGATTAGTGTGTGCAGCAAACGTGCCGAAGGCGTGCTTTCCGGGTTGTACACCTTGGCGTATTGCCCCCGAACGGCCAGGGCGTAGCTCTGTTCCTCCAGGGACATGTCGAGGATGTCGGCACATTCACCGATGCCCTCGAGCAACTCGCTTGCCCAGGTGTGGAGCTCAATATTCTTATCTTGCCGCCGGAGTGTCAGACCAGGTTCGCGTCCCCGCGTGACGACTGTTGAAAAATTGTCCGCACTCTCAGGGCAAAACCCACTATCCGTGAAGGTCGGACTGTCCTGCAAGGCGCAATACAACAGGAAGGCTTCAACAAAACGTGCTGACTGCGGGGAAATGCCGGTGGCCTGGGTCGGATCGATGTCAAGGCAACGCACTTCCGCATATTGAATCCCGCGTTCGGCGAGTGCAGTAATCGGGCGCTCGCAGGGCCCAGTCGTGCGCTTGGGACGGATGCTGGAATAAAACTCATTTTCAATTTGCAGCACATTCGTGTTGAGCTGTATCCACTCGCCATTGCGGTGAGTGCCAATCTGCTCATACGCGGGCCAGGGCGTCGTGACTGCGCTGTAGATTCGCTGCAAAAACGTGCCAAGGTCGTTGTAGCAAAGTTTCAGGCCCGACTGCGCTTTGTTCTGGTAACCCAGGTCGCTCATGCGCAGGCTGGTGGCGTAGGGAAGGTACAGGGTCTGGGCGTCGAGTGACAGCAGGTTGACCGGGTCGTTGCGCAAGAAATCCCTGGATAACGCCGGAGAGGCTCCGAACAGGTACATCAGTAGCCAGCTGTAGCGTGTGAAATTGCGGATCAGCGCGATATAGCCCGTCGATCTGCGCTCCTGGGCGTTAGCGCCCGGCATGTCCAGCAATTCCCAGAATGCTTCATCAAACGAAAAATTGTAATGCAGCCCGGCGATGCACTGCATCGTTTTCCCGTACCGTTCAGCCAGACCTCGCCGGTAGACATGCTTGAGCATGCCTGTGTTTGAGGTGCCATACCAAGCGATAGGAATATCGGCCTCGGGCGGCAGGGTGGCCGGCATGGAGTGATTCCACATCAGCTCGTCGGTCACCGAACAGGCCACCACGCGATGGATCTCGTTGAGTTCGGCCATCAGGTTGTCGACCCGCGGGTGTGTGCCGGTGATCAGCTCAAGCAGCGCCTCAGAGTAGTCTGTGGTGATGCGCGGGTGCGTGAGCGCTGACCCAAGGACTACCGGATGGGGGCGAGTAGACAGGCGCCCGGAGAGATCGACCCGCAAGCCCTCTTTCTCGATGCCACGGAGCGACTTGCCCAGAATCTCGGGGCTGGCTCGCAAGCGGGCAAGGCGGTTGGACAACGTGTTGGCCACGGAGGATCCTTTTGATGGTGAACTGCGATGATTTTAAGGTAAGCCGGAACTTGACCCTTTGTAACTAAAATTGATGTCAATTTTACGGTTTGCCTCACTGCAAGCCTGCTTCGCGGAAAAGGCTGACTGAATGCGTACCTTGAAATGTGTGTGGACTCTGGTCGGATGGCTGGTGATGTCGTGGCTGGCAGGTTGTACACCCGAATACAACTGGCGCGAGGTGATGGTTGCTGCAGACCACGCCATGATTGCATTTCCCGCGCGTGTCCAGACCGAGCAGCGTGCGTTGCAATTTGAAGGGCTGAACCTGATTTTCTCGTTGGCTTCGGCCTACGTGGGTCCTTCGGTTTTCGCTGTGGGTTCGGCACCCTTACCCGTTGGGATCAGCCCGGATCAAACCGAGGCACTCGTCCGGGGCTTGGTGCAGTCGTTGGCGGTCGGGGGCGCAGAGCCTGCGCCAGGGGCTTTCAAGGGCGAACCATTTGAACTGGCGGCCACCGTATCCGGTCAGCCATCCTGGATGCTGGCCCGAGTGCTGGTGCATCGGGGAATGCTGATGCAGGTCGTGGTGACTGGGCCCACGCAGGCGCTGTCGCACGAGCACGCGACTGAATTCATGCGTTCATTGGCACTGAAATAGCCCCCGCGAGATATCCGAGCCGCATGGCTTGAACAACCCCTGCCTGTCGACCGTAGACGTTGAGCTTGCGGCAGGCGTTGAGCAGGTGAAAGTTCACCGTGCGTTCACTTAGACCCAGAATAGCGGCCGTCTCCCAGCTTGTCTTGCCTTTTGACACCCACTCCAGACATTGAAGTTCTCGTCCGGATATTGGCAGTTTGACCATTGATTGAGTACTCCCCAGCGTGTGCTGACCAGAATATGCCTAGTTTGAATGCATATTTCGAATCTGAAAATTCGCAAAATCCCTGTGATGTAACCAGACCTCTGACGTGACGGGATGCTGGGTGTTTGGTGTGCCGCTGTTGTTCCAGCTTGCGTCCATGCTGGTTTGCGTCGGGGTCGGCGCTGGATGGCGTAAAAAAATCACCTATTTGCAGGTTCATTTGTTTCAGTGCTTGTCACATCGGTAACAACATATCCGGTTAGCCGGTCCGCGGTGCCAGACCGCTTCGAAATGCTAAACTTCACGCTCAGTTGGCGCCGATTTGCTAGAGATGACATCCCTAGGTCTGCTTGCGGGCGCCTCATAAATCCCGCTAAAGAGGTCCGTATGACCACTTCGTCCGATCAGATGGACGCACCAGTTCCGATTGCCCCTCAGGCTGCCACAGGCAGTTCGGTAGGGGTCGTTCGCACGTTATTCCTGCCGTTCAACGAGCCCTTGCCGTTGGCCAGCGGTCAGACACTGGACGCCTATGCGCTGGCCATCGAGACCTACGGCACCCTGAATGCTGACGCCAGCAACGCGGTCCTGATCTGCCATGCGCTGAACGCCTCGCATCATGTGGCGGGCGTGTCTGCCGATAATCCCGACGACATTGGCTGGTGGGACAACATGGTGGGGCCAGGCAAGCCCGTCGACACCGACGTTTTTTTTGTGATTGGTGTCAACAACCCGGGGTCGTGCTTCGGTTCGACCGGACCAGCCTCGATTCGTCCCGAAACGGGCAGACCCTGGGGGGCAGCATTTCCCGTGCTGACAGTTGAGGACTGGGTTCTGGCGCAAGCGCGCGTGGCCGATCGGCTGGGTATCTGGCGTTTTGCGGCTGTCATGGGGGGGTCCCTGGGCGGTATGCAGGCCCTAAGCTGGGCGATTACCTGCCCAGAACGCGTCGCGCACTGCGTGGTAATTGCCAGCACCCCGCGATTGTCGGCCCAGAATATTGCTTTCAACGAGGTCGCCAGGCGCGCGATTATTACCGACCCCGAATTTCATGGGGGTGATTATTACGCGCACAATACGGTGCCGCGTCACGGTCTGTCGGTGGCGCGCATGGTGGGGCATATCACCTATCTGTCTGACGACGATATGGCGGAAAAATTTGGCCGCACGCAACGCGAGCCCGCAGCCGGGGGCGCCTTCCACTATGGTTACGGGGTCGAATTTGAGGTCGAATCGTATTTGCGTTACCAGGGTGAAAAGTTTTCTCGCTATTTCGACGCCAATACCTATTTGCTGATCACGCGCGCGCTGGATTATTTTGATCCCGCCCGTGAAACCGATGGTGACATGGAGCGTGCGCTGGCACCGGCCACGGCTGATTTCCTGCTGGTCTCTTTTACGACTGACTGGAGATTCCCGCCAGCAAGGTCGCGCGAAATCGTGCGCACACTACTCAAGAACGGTCAGCCCGCTACCTATGCCGAAATTGACGCCCCGCATGGGCACGACGCTTTTTTGCTTGACGACACGCGGTATCACAACCTGATGCGCGCCTATTTCGTGCGTATCGCGGCCACGTTGCGATCAGTGGATCCGGTTGCGAGGGCGTCAGCATGACGACTCAGACGCATTTTGCACCGCATCAACCGACGCACCTCAGGCAAGATCTGGCGCGAATCGCCCAGTGGATTACACCGGACAGCCGCGTGCTGGATCTGGGCTGCGGCGACGGTACCCTGCTGGCGTATTTGAGGCAGACACTGGGCGTCAAGGGTATAGGCGTGGAAATCAGTGATGCGCGCGTCCTGACCTGTGTGCAGCGCGATGTGCACGTTATTCAGCAAAACCTGGAAGATGGCCTGGCGATGTTCGACGACCAGCAGTTTGATACCGTCGTGCTGTCCCAGACATTGCAATCGATGCATAACACTGAACACATCCTGCGTGAAATGGTGCGCGTGTCGCGCCAGGCCGTCGTGTCGTTCCCGAATTTTGGCTATTGGCCGCATGGCTGGTCGATCTTGCGCGGTCGCATGCCGGTCACCGGACAGATGCCTTATGACTGGTATGACACGCCAAATATCCACCTGTGTACGCTACTTGATTTCGAGCGCCTTGCCAGCAAACTGGGCTTGCGCATCATTGAGCGGGCAACCTTCAATGATGCGCACGAGGTCCACTGGCTGGCACAATGGCGCAGCACGCTGGCGGTATACCGTGTGACGGCTGGCGCGCCCGGTGCTGTGTCTGCAACATGACGACGCCCGAGCGGGCGTTGCCGCCTGCCATCACACCCGTTTGCGTAGCCCCCCCTGAGGCCATTCCCGCCATGCAGCTCTACACGCGTCGCCGGGTGGCACCGTTGCTGATGCTTGGCTTTGCAAGTGGCCTGCCGCTGGCCTTGACGGGCGGCACGTTGCAGGCCTGGGCAACGATTGAACAGGTTTCACTCCAGGAGATCGGCTTTCTGACGCTGGTGGGCACGGCCTACACACTGAAATTTCTCTGGGCGCCGCTGGTCGATCGGTTTGCTCCGCCATGGCTGGGTCGTCGGCGTGGGTGGGTGTTGTTGATGCAGGTGTTGCTGGCGCTGGGGCTGGTCGGGATGGGTACGTTTTCGCCCGCCACGGGGTTGTTGCCACTGGCGATGCTGGCGGTCGTCGTGGCGTTTTGCTCGGCCACGCAAGATATTGCGTTTGATGCCTATCGAAGCGACGTGCTGCACAAGGAAGAGCGCGGCGCTGGCGCGGCCTTATCCGTACTTGGCTATCGTCTGGCCATGCTGGTGTCGGGTGGTCTGGCGCTGATCCTGGCAGATCAGTGGCTGGGCTGGGCAGGCATGTACTTCTTGATGGGGGGCCTGATGTTGCTGACTTCACTGGCCACACTCTGGGCACCTGAGCCCGAAGTGCCAGCCAAACCGCCGCGCTCCCTGGCCCTCGCGGTCATTGAGCCGTTCAAAGAGTTCTTCGGTCGCCCCGAAGCCCTGACGGTGCTGTTGCTGATCGTGCTGTACAAGCTCGGGGATGCTTTCGCTGGCGCGTTGTCGACCACTTTCCTGATTCGCGCAGCAGGGTTTACGGCCACACAGGTGGGAACCGTCAACAAACTGCTGGGACTGGCTGCCACGATAGTGGGCGCGCTTGCCGGCGGCACGCTGATGACCCGCTTGGGCCTCTATCGTTCATTATTGCTGTTTGGTCTATTGCAGGCCGTATCCAACCTCGGGTTCTGGCTGATCTCCGTGGGGCCGCACAGCGTGTTTCTAATGGCTTTCGGCGTAGGCCTTGAAAACCTGTGCGGTGGCATGGGAACCGCCGCGTTCGTGGCTCTGCTGATGGGGCTGTGCAACCAGCAGTTTTCAGCGACGCAGTTTGCGTTGTTGTCGGCGCTATCGGCGGTGGGGCGTACCTACCTGGCGGGTCCCTTAACACCGCCTATGGTCGAATACGCTGGCTGGCCCACCTTTTTCCTGTTCACGGTTGTGATCGCGATGCCTGGTCTGTTCCTGTTGATCTGGCGACGCGCCGACATTGAACGGATTGACGCGCAAGGGCGACAGTAGCCGCGCACCGCACCCGCGCGACGCGTCGCATCAAGTGCTAACTCAGCGAAATGTCGTAGTCCACCGTCAGTGGTGCGTGATCAGAGAACCTTTCATCCTTATAGATGCTGGTGGCACGTGCGGTGGACGCAATGCCTGGCGTGGCGATCTGGTAGTCAATGCGCCACCCCACGTTCTTGGCCCAGGCCTGACCACGATTGCTCCACCAGGTGAACTGATCTGCGCGGACATCAAGCTGCCTGAACACGTCTACAAACCCCAGGTCAGTCAGGACGTGTGTCAGCCAGGCACGTTCTTCGGGCAGGAAGCCGGAGTTTTTCTGGTTGGATTTCCAGTTTTTCAGGTCAATTTCCTTGTGAGCGATGTTCCAGTCGCCACAAATGACAAATTCGCGCCCTGTTGTCCGGTGTTCGTCCATCAGACCCTGTAGCCAGGGCCCAAACTTGTCCAGGAAACGGAACTTGGCCTCCTGACGCTCTGGGCCGCTCGATCCGGAGGGGAGGTAAGCGCTCACCACCGAAAACTTGGGCCAGTCGGCTCGGATGACGCGTCCTTCGGCATCAAACTCTTCGCAGTCCATGCCCAGCATGACGCGTTCTGCCTGTTCGCGCAGATAGATGCCCACACCGCTGTAGCCCTTTTTTTCTGCTGCGCAAAAGTGACCCGTGTAGTCCAGCGGGTGGCGCAGCGCTTCGTAGATGTCGGCCAGGTGTGCCTTAAGTTCCTGCATGCAGACGATGTCGGCCTGATTCGTGCGCAACCATTCAAGCAGGCCCTTATTGAAGGCCGAGCGGATGCCGTTCAGATTGATTGAGGTGATGCGCAGCAAGGTGGACTCCATGGCAATGAGATAATGTGGGCATATCGGATTATTACTGGGATGCCATGTCAACGGATTCGGATCGTCGTGCGTTTGTTCAGTTCGCCCTGAACGAGGGTGTGCTGCGTTTTGGCAGTTTTGTCACAAAATCCGGGCGTACCAGCCCTTACTTTTTCAATGCGGGTTTGTTCAATAGCGGCGGTTCAGTCGGGCGTCTGTCGCAATTTTATGCGCAGGCGCTTATTGACTCCAGACAACCGTTCGACATGCTGTTTGGTCCTGCCTACAAAGGCATCCCGTTGGCGACCGCGACAGCGGTGGCGCTGGCTGCCCACCCAGGCAGGGGGGGGCGCGACGTGCCGTTCGCCTACAACCGCAAAGAGGCCAAAGACCATGGCGAAGGCGGTCTGCTGGTTGGCGCGCCGCTTCAGGGAAAGGTCGTGATTATTGATGATGTCATCACTGCAGGGACATCCGTGCGCGAATCGGTCGATATTATCCGGGCAGCAGGTGCCGAGCCCGCCGCCGTATTGATCGCCATGGACCGCATGGAGCGCGCAGGTCCAGACGGGAATCTGTCGGCACACTCTGCGGTGCAGGAAGTGCAGCAGCGCTACGGCCTGCCTGTGGTCAGCATCGCATCGCTCACGGACATCCTTGCGCTGCTGGAAAACCATTCGGAATTTGCTCAGCACCAGAATGCCGTCATGGCCTACCGCGCTCGCTATGGCATTCAGTAGCGGGTGTGGCGCGTAGCGAGCGCCTTGCATTGCATCGGGCTACGCGCCGCACTCGCGAATGCATATCGGGTTAAACGTCGAGCGTCGCTTTCAGCAGGTCATTGACCTGCTGGGGGTTGGCCTTGCCTTTGGCGGCCTTCATGATCTGGCCGACCAGTGAGTTGAACGCTTTTTGCTTGCCCGCACGGTACTCGGCCACGATGGACGGGTTGCCCTCCAGTACGGTGTCGATCATCGCGGCGATGGCGCCGGTGTCATTGATTTGTGTCAGACCGCGGGCGGCAATGATGGCGTCGGGTTGACCGCCGTGCTCGCCGACCCACATCGCGGCCAGCACCTCGCGTGCGATCTTGTTCGATATGGTGCCGTCGATGATACGAGCCAGCAACGCCGCCAGGTGCAGTGCCGGAACAGGGCAGTCACCGATATCTTTTTCTTCGCGGTTCAAGGCGGCAGACAGTTCGCCCATGACCCAGTTGGCAGCCAGTTTGGCTTGGCCAGCCGGCAAGGCGCGGGTGACCACTTCGAAATAGCTGGCCAACTCGCGACTCGAGGACAGTTGCGCGGCATCGACCGGAGCCAGACCGTGTTCGTTGACAAAGCGCACACGCAGTGCGGCCGGCAATTCTGGCATGCGCGCCCTGACTTCGTCGACCCACGCTGATGAAATGACCAATGGTGGCAGGTCGGGGTCCGGGAAGTAACGGTAGTCGTGCGCATCTTCCTTGCTGCGCATGCTGCGCGTTTCGTCGCGGTCGGCGTCATACAGACGCGTTTCCTGAACGACAGTGCCACCGTCTTCGATTAGCTCAATCTGGCGTCGCACTTCGTACTGGATGGCGCGTTCAAGAAAACGGAAAGAGTTGACGTTCTTGACCTCGCAGCGTGTGCCAAATTCTTTTTGGCCCACCGGACGCACCGAAACGTTTGCGTCCATGCGAAACGATCCTTCCTGCATGTTGCCGTCGCAAATGCCCAGCCAGACGACCAGGCTATGAAGTGTCTTGCCGTAGGCCACGGCCTCGGCGGCTGAACGCATTTCAGGTTCGGACACGATTTCGAGCAGCGGCGTACCCGCACGGTTCAGGTCGATGCCCGTGGAAGACTCTCCGTGCGGGCCCACGAAGTTCTCGTGCAGGGATTTGCCTGCGTCTTCTTCGAGGTGAGCGCGCGTCAGGTTGATCGTTCTTTCCTCGTCACCGACAAAAAATGAAATTGACCCGCCCTGTACGACTGGAATTTCAAACTGCGTGATCTGGTAGTTTTTCGGCAAGTCGGGATAAAAATAATTCTTGCGCGCAAAAATGGATCGTGGCGCAATCTTCGCGCCCACGGCCAGCCCGAAACAGATGGCGCGATCAACCGCGGTGCGATTCATGACCGGCAGCGAGCCCGGCAAGGCGAGGTCAACTTCGTTGGCCTGCGTATTGGGGAGCGCGCCAAAGCGTGTGCTGCTACCTGAAAATATTTTGGATTGAGTCGAAAGCTGAGTGTGCGTTTCGAGCCCGATGACGATTTCCCATGCCATTATTCTTGCCCCGCAATGCGTTGATGCCAGTCGGTGACCTGCTGGTATTGATGTGCCACGGCGAGCAGGCGGCCTTCATCGAAATAGTTGCCGATAATTTGCAGGCCAATCGGCAAGGCGCGACCCGAGGCGCCTGCCGCAAAGCCGCAGGGAATCGACATGCCCGGCAGTCCAGCCAGGTTCAGGCTGAGGGTGTAGATGTCGGCTAACATTTCTGCGGTGGGGTCGTCGGCGTCTGCGCCCATCGGTTTGGCCACTGTCGGCGTCACCGGCCCCATGATGACGTCGCATTGTTGGGTGAGTACCGCCTGGAAGTCGTTGGCGATCATCCTGCGCACCCGCTGCGCCTGCAGGTAATAGGCGTCGTAATAACCATGGGACAGTACATAGGTACCGACCAGGATTCGGCGCTGGACCTCGGCACCAAAGCCTTCCGCGCGCGAACGCGAAGTCATGTCGGCCAGGTTTGTGTACGCGTCGCTGCGGTGGCCGTAGCGCACACCGTCGTAGCGTGAGAGGTTGCTTGAGGCTTCGGCCGGGGCGATCACGTAATAGGCGGGGATCGACAGCCTGGTGTGGGGCAGTGAAATTTCCACGCGTTGTGCGCCAAGGGCTTCGAACTGGGTCAGGGCGGCTTCGATCGCGGCACCAACCTGTGACGACAGGCCGTCACCGAAGTATTCGCGCGGTACACCGATGCGCAGGCCTTTCAGGGGCTGTGCACCCGAGGCGGCATATTGGCTGCTGAACTGGACGAAGTCCGCACGGATGCGCCCGGGCGCGTTAGCCTGACCATTGCACGTTTCTGCGCTGGTGGCGTCACGCGGGTCAAAACCGCTCATGACATCAAGGAGTTCGACCAGATCGGACGCGTGCACGGCCAGCGGACCCGCCTGATCCAGGCTTGATCCGTAGGCGATCATGCCGTAACGCGACACGGCACCGTAAGTTGGCTTGATGCCGCTTACACCGCAAAGTGCCGCGGGCTGGCGCACTGAACCGCCGGTGTCGGTGCCAGTTGCCGCCATCACAAGGCGTGCGGCCACGGCACCGGCCGAGCCACCCGACGAGCCGCCCGGCACGGCGGTCAGATCCCAGGGGTTGCGTGCCGGACCGTGAGCCGAGTGTTCGTTGCCCGAACCCATCGCGAATTCGTCGCAGTTCAGTTTGCCAAGTGATACCGCGCCGGCCGCAAGCAGGCGGCTGACAACCGTGGCGTCAAAAGGGCTGACGTAGTTTTTCAGAATATTGCTGCCGGCCGTGCTGCGCCAGCCCTGGGTGACAAAGACGTCTTTGTGGGCGATGGGAACGCCGGTCAGCGGCCCGGCCGTGCCGGCGGCCAGCATGGCGTCGGCCTGGCGGGCCTGTGCCAGAGTCAGGTCGGCGTCTACATGCACGAACGCATTCAGGTTGTCGTGCGCACGTACGCTGGCAAGCGCTTCCTGAGCCAGTTCGGTGGCGCTCAGCTGACGGTCGGAAAGCGCCTGGCGCAAGGCGGCCAGGGTGGAAAATCGTTGCAAGGCAGTCGTCATCTTATTCAATCACCGTCGGAACCAGGAACAGGCCATCGTGCGTGCCAGGGGCGTTGGACATCAGTGCTGCACGCCGTTCGGTACTCGCAACCTCGGTCACGACGTCCTCGCGCAAGCGTAATTCGACCTCGGCGAGTACGGACAAGGGGTGAGCGAGTGGCTCAATTCCCTTGGTGTCGACTGCCTGGAGTTCCTGGATCAGGCCAAAAATCTTGGTCAAGTCGATTTGGGCTTGTGCCTGCTGGTCGGGTGACAGTTGCAGTCGGGCCAGCCGTGCGATGCGGGCAACTTCTTGTTCTGTAAGAGCCATGGGGTCTGGTTCAATCCAAAATGTGGGGCGGATCGTGGGCAAAACCTGTGGGTGCAGGGGGGGCAATGGGACCGAGCCACCGACACGCCGGATAAAGGGTTTTCAGGGATTGCCAAGCGTAGTCTTACCGATTTGCTCACAATTATAAGTTATGATGGAGGGCTATTCACGGCGTATTGCGGGCGTTTTGACGATGTTGGTCCCTCCCGCGGGCGCCTGACCGATTTTGACGCATCATTTTTTCTGGCTGAGCACTCATGTTCGGATTCCTGCGTAGTTATTTTTCCAGCGACATGGCGATTGACCTCGGTACCGCCAATACGCTCATTTATGTTCGTGGCAAGGGCATCGTTCTTGACGAACCCTCGGTTGTGGCCATTCGCCACGAGGGTGGGCCCGGCGGCAAGAAAATCATTCAGGCTGTTGGTCGCGAGGCCAAGCAGATGCTCGGTCGCGTACCGGGCAACATCGAAGCCATCCGCCCGATGAAAGACGGCGTGATCGCCGATTTCACTGTCACAGAGCAGATGCTTAAGCAGTTCATCCGCATGGTGCATCCCCGCAACATGTTGGCTCCCAGTCCACGGATCATCGTTTGCGTACCCTGCGGATCGACCCAGGTCGAACGCCGCGCCATTCGCGAATCGGCGCTTGGCGCCGGTGCCAGTCAGGTATACCTGATCGAGGAACCCATGGCGGCCGCGATCGGCGCGGGACTAAATGTTTCCGACGCGAGCGGTTCGATGGTCGTTGACATCGGTGGCGGAACGACCGAAGTGGCCGTGATCTCGCTGGGCGGCATGGTTTACAAAGGTTCAGTGCGCGTCGGGGGTGACAAGTTCGACGAAGCCATCGTCAACTATATCCGCCGCAATTACGGCATGCTGATTGGCGAGCCCACCGCTGAACTGATCAAGAAGGAAATTGGTTCCGCATTCCCGGGCTCCGAAGTCCGCGAAATCGAGGTCAAGGGCCGCAACCTGGCCGAGGGTGTGCCCCGCAGCTTCACGGTGTCGTCCAACGAGATTCTTGAATCCCTGACCGATCCGCTCAACCAGATTGTTTCCGCCGTCAAGATCGCGCTTGAAAACACACCGCCTGAACTCGGCGCCGATATTACTGACAAGGGCATTTCCCTGACGGGCGGTGGCGCGCTGCTTCGCGACCTGGATCGTCTGCTGATGGAAGAGACCGGTCTGCCGGTCATTGTGGCTGAAGACCCCCTGACTTGCGTCGTACGTGGCTGTGGCGATGCGCTGGAGCACCTCGAAAAACTAGGCGCAATTTTCATTAACGACTAGTCTTTGACTCGGGGCGACCCGGTACTGAGTATCCATGCAACGACACGTCACTCTTCGGCTATTCCGACGTGGCCCTTCTGCCGAGGTCAAGCTCGTAATCCTTGTGCTGATCGCGTTGGCGCTCCTGTTCACGGACGCCAACTGGAAAGCCCTCAATCCGTTGCGCCAGGCTGTATCAATCGCGATCTACCCTTTTCAGCGTCTTGTGCTGTTTCCGCGCGACGCGGTATTCATGGTGCACGACTGGTACAACGCCGCAGCCCTGGTTAAATCCGAGAACGAAGCCTTGCAGCGCCAGCGTATTGAGCTCGCGCAAGTCGGCACCCTGGCTGCGCAGATGACAGCGGAAAATGCACAACTGCGGCGTCTGATGGGTGTTTTTGACCGGGTTGTTGCACAACCTGCCATCGTGGTTGAGGTGCTCTACGAACCTGCCAATGCGTTCAACCGACGTCTGGTCTTTAACAAGGGTAGCCGCGCTGGCATTGCGCCGGGTATGCCAGTGATCGACGAAGGCGGGGTGGTGGGTCAGATCATCCGTGTGACACCTATGTCCTCCGAGGCTGCCGTGCTGACGGATGAGGTCGTGTCCATACCTGTGCAGATGTTGCGCAATGGTCTGCGTCTGATTGCGTTCGGTTCGTCGATTCCAGGAAAGGTTGAAGTACGCTATTTTGCCGCCGACGCGGATATTCAGGCCGGCGACGTGTTGGTGACGAGCGGCGTGGGGGGGGTGTTTCCGCCAGGCTTACCGGTTGCCCGCATCGAAGATGTGCAGCGTGATTCGGCGTCAGGATTTGCACGTGCCGTGGGCCAGCCTTCATCCCATCCGGAACGTTATCGGCATTTTCTTGTCCTACAGGTTCCCGTGGATGGTAACGAGACACCCGTGACCAGTCCACCACCTCAATCTACCCCGGAGCAGACAGGTGCGACGTCCAAGTCTAAGTGAAATGGCCAGCACACGGTCACGCGCGACGCGCCCGCCGGTGCCTCGCCCGCAGTGGGTGCGCCCGGATCCGCTCGAAAATCGCACCAACGGTCGCTATCTGTGGGGCACCATCATCGGCGTCTGGATGTTGTCGTTGTTGCCGTGGCGGCTCTGGCCGGCAGCCCCCGATCTGCTTCTGGTCGTCATCACGTTCTGGTGCGTGCATGAGTCCCGCAGGATTGGCCTGGTGACGGCCTTTATCTTCGGTCTGCTAATGGACGTGCATGATGTCGGGCAACTCGGTCAGCAGGCGTTGACCTACACCCTGGTGGCCTACGGCGCCCATGCACTGCATCGTCGCTTGCTCCGTTTTGAGCTTTGGGGCCAGGCCTTGCACATGATGCCCGTTTTTGTGGGGGCCAAGCTAGTTGGGGTCCTGATCGGCACTTGGGCAGCCGGCTACTGGGCGGGTTGGTCCTGGGTCACGGGTGCCCTACTGACTGCCGCACTCTGGCCACTGGTTGGCTGGGCGCTTCTGCTCCCTCAGCATCGTATGGACGATGTTGAGGCCAACTCAGTCTGATATCGGGCGTGCATGTTCGAGTTCAAGAAAACAGGTCAGCAACAAAAAAACCGCTTTCTGCTACGTGCAGTGGTGGCGGGTCTGTTTGCGCTGGCTTGTTTTGGCATCCTGATCTCACGGCTCTGGGTGTTGCAGGTCGACCGACATGAAGGCCTGGCTGCGCGTGCCGACAGTAATCGGATTGCAGTGGTACCGGTGCCGCCTCGTCGCGGTGAAATCGTGGATCGCAATGGCGAGGTCCTGGCCCGCAACTACCTGAGCTATACGCTTGAGGTCGTGCCGGCACGCGCGGGAAATCTCGACGAGCTATTCAGCGAACTGAACCCCATCGTCCACCTGAGCGCGACCGACCAGCGTCGGTTCAGGCGGCGCGTAGCAGAATCTGGCAAATACGCCAGCGTGGTCTTGCGTAACAATTTGAATGAAACCGAAGCCGCCTGGTTCGCAGCGCATTCATTCCGGTTCGCAGGTGTCGAACTGCGGGCGCGCTGGGTGCGCGAGTACCCACAGGGAAAGTCGGCTGCCCACGTAGTGGGTTACACCGGACGGATTTCCGAACCCGACGTGGTGGCGCTCGACGAAAGTGGGCAGTTGGGTAACTACCGTGGCACCGATGTCATCGGGAAAAAGGGCATAGAAAAAACCTGGGAAACGGCATTGCACGGGAAAACCGGTCTGCAGGAGGTCGAGGTGACCGCGCGTGGAAAGCCGGTCCGCGTGTTGCATCATGTTGATCCCATTCCGGGTGCCAACCTGGTGTTGTCCCTCGACATGGGATTGCAGCGCGTCGCCGAAGAAGCGTTCAAGGATTTCCGCGGCGCGCTTGTCGCGATCGAGCCTGCTACGGGCGACGTGCTTGCGTTTGTGTCGCAACCCTCTTTTGATCCGAATTTTTTTATTGATGGCATTGATATTGAAAACTGGCGTCAACTGAACGAGTCGCCAGATCACCCGCTGATCAACCGGCCGGTCTACGGCACGTACCCGATTGGCTCAACCTACAAGCCCTTCGTGGCCCTTGCTGCACTCGAACTCAATAAGCGACGCGCCACAGACCGTATTAACGATCCTGGCTATTTTGAATTTGGCGGACAGAAGTTTCGTAATTCGGGCTCGACAGTGTTTGGCGCGCTGGATATGCATCGTGCGCTGGTCGTCTCTTCAGATACTTATTTTTATTCCCTGGGTCCAGAAATCGGCGTGAATCCCTTACATGACTTTATGAAGCCGTTTGGTTTCGGTCAATTGACGGGGATTGATATTGAGGGGGAAAAGCGCGGCATCCTTCCCTCAACCGAATGGAAACGCAACGCCTATAAGAACCGCGATCAGCAGCGCTGGTATGCGGGTGAAACAATTTCGGTGGCCGTCGGACAGGGCTACAACGCCTTTACTTTGCTTCAGTTGGCGCAGGCGACGTCGGTCTTGGCGAATGACGGTGTTTACATGAAGCCCCACCTGGTTCGTGCCCTGGAGAACGCCCGCACCGGAGAGCAAAAACTGACCGTTTCGGAACCTTCCTATACGATTCCGCTAAAAAAGGAAAATCTCCAGGTGGTCAAACGCGCCCTGGCAGATGTCACGCTTGTCGGCACGGCCAGGCAGGCGTTTGTCGGCGCACCTTATCTGGCAGCGGGGAAAACGGGCACCGCGCAGGTGTATAGCCTGCGTGGCTCGAAATACAGGGCTTCTGCAATCGACGAGCGCTTGCGTGATCATGCCTTGTTCATGGCTTATGCCCCGACCATTAATCCAAAAATCGCAGTCGCCGTGATCGTCGAGAATGCCGGGTGGGGCGGTAGCGTCGCAGCCCCGATCGCGCGCAAAGTGTTTGATGCGTGGTTGCTGCGAGACCAGAAGACCGGTCAGAAGCCCTTGGCGGATATCAGTCGCAAACCACTGAATCCCAACATGTCTGACACGCAAGAAATCGATGCCTCACCGGGGGTGTCGCAATGAAATTCGTGCTCGACTTCGTCGCCCGCATGTTCAATTCCATCGACTGGCCTCTGATGATCATTCTGATGATTCTGGCGGCAGTGGGATTGTTGGTGATGCAGTCCGCCGTAGGTGGTACAGATTGGCGTTTCGCTGACCAGACCCGTAATTTCCTGGTGGCACTTGTTGCAATGTGGGTGGTTGCCATGACGCCACCGCACATCATCATGAAGTTTGCCGTCCCGTTCTATGTATTGGGCCTGGCGTTGCTTGTTGGCGTGGCATTTTTTGGAGACACCAGCAAGGGTGCCACGCGCTGGCTGAATCTGGGCTTTACCCGTATCCAGCCGTCAGAGATGATGAAAATCGCCGTGCCGTTGATGTTGGCCTGGTATTTTCAGATACGCGAAGGGCCGATGCGTCTGCTCGATTTCCTGGTGGCTGTGCTGCTTGTCATGGTTCCCTTTGTGCTGATCGTCAGGCAGCCTGACTTGGGCACAGCACTGCTGGTATTTGGCGTTGGTTTTTGCGTCATTTATTTCGCCGGCCTGTCGTTCAAACTGCTTGTCCCTGTCCTGATTGCAGGCGTCGTGGGCGTGGGTGCGGTCGTGGCGTATCAGGACAAGTTATGTGACGAGGACTTTGACTGGGTTGTCCTGCACGACTATCAAAAACACAGGATTTGCACCTTGCTGGACCCGAGCACAGATCCGCTTGGTAAGGGTTTTCACACGATTCAGTCCACCATTGCCGTGGGTTCGGGGGGCACCTATGGCAAAGGCTATATGAACGGCACGCAGACACACCTGGACTTTATCCCGGAGCGCACCACGGATTTTATCTTTGCCGTTTTCGCTGAAGAGTTTGGCTTGTATGGCGGGGTCATGCTGCTACTGCTGTATGCCATGCTGCTGGCGCGCGGCCTGACAATCGCGGTACGCGCACCGACACATTTCAGCCGGCTGCTGGCAGGCGCACTCACGATGATCCTTTTCATCTATGTGTTCGTCAATATCGGTATGGTCACTGGTGTATTACCGGTGGTTGGGGTGCCGCTGCCTTTGCTCAGTTATGGAGGGACCGCACTGTTGACCATGGGAATCGCCTGCGGCATGCTGATGAGCATCAGTCGGTATCGGCCACGCGCGCACTGATCCGGTGGCGTCACAGCAGAGCGTCTGCCTGCAACCCGCTGATCAGTTTGCGCACGGGCGCAGGGAGCCCGCGGCCAGCAAGTGCTTTCAGTTCCACCCACTCTGACTGCATCGCACCGGTGTCTGGCAGTGCCAGGGTTTTTGCCTGGACCAGTACAGGATGTATCGTGAGTCGATAGTGCGTGAAGGTATGCAAGAACGCAGCTAGTGGCTGTATCTCGACCGGGTCGATCCCGGCCTTGCGGCAACCGGCGGCGGTGCCTAGCGAAACCTCAAATTCCGGCAGGCTCCAGAGCCCACCCCAGATTCCGTTGGCCGGACGGTGCACCAGCAGCAACTTGTCGTCGTGCCAGGCCGCCAGCATGCCAATACTGCGTTCGGGCAGGGCTTTACGCGCACGAGGCCAGGGAAGCTCTTCGGTGCGCCCCGCTTTGAAGGCAATGCATGTTTTTTGTAATGGACAGGTTTCACAGCGTGGCCGGGCGCGCCCGCACACCGTGGCACCCAGATCCATCAGCCCCTGCGTGTAGGACGACATCGCGTCTGGCTCGCGGCGCAACATGCTTTGCGTGGGCACCTGCGCGCGAGCCACCTCCCAAAGGCGCGTTTCAACGGCACGAGTGGTGGGGTCGCCATCGATGGCAAAATGCCTGGCCAGGACGCGTTTGACATTGCCGTCCAGGATGGCCGCCCGCTCAGCGAAGCAGAAGGCCGCAATGGCTGCGGCCGTCGATGGGCCAATGCCGGGCAGGGTGCACAAACCGGCCGCATCGGACGGGAACGCACCCGACCAGTCGCGCATCACGGCCTGTGCGCAGGCGTGCAAGTTACGTGCGCGAGCGTAATAGCCCAGGCCAGCCCAGTGAGCCATGACATCTTGCGAGGGTGCCCGCGCCAGTGCTGCGACATCGGGAAAACTTGCCAGAAACCGCTCGTAATACGGAATGACCGCGCTGACCTGCGTTTGCTGCAGCATGATTTCGGAGAGCCACACGCGATAGGGGTCGCGGGTCTGTTGCCAGGGCAAACCGTGGCGTCCATGCTGGCGCTGCCAGGAGATCAGTGGGGCCGCAATATTCATGGTGTCAATTATGCCTGCGACCATGAGGGATAGCCTGAATATGACCATGTGGTTCCTGTGGGTTTTAGAGGGCACTTGCCCGAAAGCACAGAGGAGGTTACAAAAACAGTAATGTGGTGTTATCCGCCACCTGATGAACCGGACAGACGTGGTCGTTCCACAAGAGCGACAGACGCGAAATGCCGGCAACCGCACTACCCACAAGGAGTCGACACGAATGAATGCCCCCCTTAGCCCGGAACAATGGCAGGCCCTGAACGCGGTCAAGCTGGACGACAAGTACACGCTGTCATCAGGACGCGCGTGGATGAGTGGCATTCATGCCCTGGTGCGCCTGCCCATGAATCAGCGCTTGCAGGATCAGCGCGCGGGACTCAATACGGCAGGCTTTATCTCGGGCTATCGCGGTTCACCGCTTGGCGGGTTGGATCAGAACCTGTGGAAGGCCAAGAGCAGCCTTGCCGCGCATCATGTGGTGTTTCAGCCAGGGGTCAATGAAGATCTTGCCGCCACGTCGGTGTGGGGCTCGCAACAGGTGAATCTTTTTCCCGGCGCCAAATACGATGGTGTTTTCGGGATGTGGTACGGCAAGGGACCCGGCGTGGATCGCTGTGGCGATGTCTTTAAGCACGCCAACGCTGCGGGGACAGCGCCGCACGGTGGCGTGCTCGTGGTGGCGGGCGATGACCATCCGGCAAAGTCTTCAACGTTGCCGCATCAGAGTGACCACATTCTGAAAGCCTGCATGATGCCGGTGTTGTTTCCCGCGAGTGTGCAAGAGGTTATGGATTACGGGATGATCGGCTGGGCGATGAGCCGCTATGCGGGTGTTTGGGTGGCAATGAAATGTATTACCGACATTGTCGAAGTCTCGGCCTCTGTGGAAGTCGATCCGGAACGCGTGCGCATCCTGTTGCCCGAGGACTTCATCCTGCCGCCCGACGGGCTCAACATCCGTGTGCCTGACACCCCCCTTGCGCAGGAAGCGCGTCTGCTGGACTACAAGCTGTATGCGGCGCTGGCTTTTGCGCGAGCCAATCGCATCAACAGGCAGATCTGGCAGGTTCCTGATCGCGATGCGCGCCTCGGCATCATGACTTCGGGCAAGGCATACCTGGACACCATGCAAGCCCTGCTGGACTTGGGACTGACGCCGGAAATCTGCCAGCGTATTGGCGTGCGGCTCTTTAAAGTCGGGATGGTCTGGCCCCTTGAATCAACCGGCCTGCAGACGTTTGCCGAAAATCTGGACGAAATCCTGGTTGTTGAAGAAAAGCGGCAAGTGCTTGAGTACCAGGTCAAGGAAGAACTGTTCGGATGGGTGGGCAGGCACCAGAAAATTCCACGCGTGGTTGGAAAATTTGATGATAAGGACGGTGGGGAATGGGCGGTGCCGCAGGGCAACTGGCTACTTCCTGCGCATTATGAATTCTCGCCCGCGATCGTTGCCCGTGCAATTGGCTCTCGCCTGTTGCGCATGACCCTGCCCGACGACGTGCGTGCGGGAATTCAAGCGCGCCTGGCCTTTCTTGCTGCACGCACGCGCGAGCTCGCCCGCCCGCGTGTGGTGACTGAGCGTAAGCCCTGGTTTTGCTCGGGCTGCCCGCACAATACTTCGACCCGTTTGCCGCAAGGGTCGCGTGGGCTGGCCGGCATCGGCTGTCACTATATGGTGACCTGGATGGGGCGCAATACGCAGGTCTATACCCAGATGGGTGGCGAGGGCGCACCCTGGATTGGTCAGGCTCCCTTTACTGACGAGAAGCACGTCTTCGCCAACCTGGGTGATGGGACTTACTTCCATTCCGGCCTGCTCGCGATTCGGGCTGCAGTCGCGGCCAAGGTCAACATGACCTATAAGATTTTGTTTAACGACGCCGTGGCGATGACTGGCGGGCAACCCATAGACGGACCGATCACGGTTCCGATGATCGCGCGCCAAGTCGCCGCCGAAGGGGTTGAAAAAATAGTAGTCGTGACCGATGAACCCGAAAAGTACGCGCAGGTTGCAGACCTGCCCGCTGGCACGCCCATCATGCATCGCGATGCGCTCGACAGTGTGCAAAAAGAGTTGCGTGAATATCCTGGCACCTCGGTCCTGATTTATGACCAGACGTGCGCGACGGAAAAGCGTCGCCGAAGAAAACGCAATGCCTACCCCGATCCGGATCGGCGTGCGGTCATCAATGCACGTGTTTGTGAGGGTTGCGGGGATTGTTCTGAAAAGTCCAACTGCTTGTCGGTTGAACCACTCGAGACAGAATTCGGGCGCAAGCGGGTCATTAACCAGTCAAGTTGCAACAAAGACTTTTCTTGTCTGAACGGATTTTGCCCCAGTTTCGTCACAGTTGAGGGCGGTAAGTTACGTGCGCCCAAGGTCGTGCAGGGCGCAGGACATGCGGCGCACGCGTTGCCTGACCCGGTCTTGCCGATTCTCGACAAGTCCTTTGGTATCTTTATCGCAGGCGTGGGCGGTACTGGCGTGGTCACGATTGGTCAGTTGCTCGGGATGGCTGCGCACGTGGAAGGCCGGGCGGGTTCTGTACTGGACATGGCGGGGCTGGCTCAAAAGGGTGGCGCTGTGTATTCACACGCGGTGATTGCGCCGACGGCCGATGACATCCACAACACCCGAATTGCTCTGGGCGATGCCGATCTGGTGCTGTGTGGGGATCTGGTCGTGGGCACAAGCGCCGACGCGATCGCACGCATGCGCGCCGGGCATACCCATACGCTGCTGAACTCGGACGTCGCACCCACCGCGGCATTCATTGGCAATCCTGACTGGACGCTGGCGGGTGATGACTTGAAGCGCGAGATTGCGCAGGCCTGCGGAGAGCAGCGCGTCGAAAGCGTGGATGCCTCGGAACTTGCTGTCAAGGTGTTGGGTGACGCGGTGTACGCCAACCCGATCATGATGGGGTACGCCTGGCAGAAGGGTTGGATTCCCCTGCATCGAGAGTCGATTGAGCGGGCCATTACACTCAATGGTGTACAGATCGAAAAAAATATCGAGGCTTTTAGTTGGGGCAGGCGCGCGGCACACGACCCGGTGATGATCAACGCACTGATTCATCCACCGGCCAGCGTGAACGTTCACGCGGTGCCTGGGACGACCGTGGTTGAGTTCAAGTCAGCCGGCCACGATACGCATGCCCTTGAGTCGCTGCGCGATCATCGTGCGGCTGACTTGCTGGCGTACCAGAATCAGGCCTACGCGCGGCAATATGTCGAACTCGTTGACCGGGTGACCGCTGCCGAGTTGCAAGCCTGCGGAACCAACCGCCTGGCCATGGCGGTTGCCCGGTATGCCTTCAAGCTGATGGCGTACAAAGACGAATATGAAGTCGCGCGGCTTTACACCGATGGAACCTTCCAGCGCGAACTCGACCAGAAGTTTGAAGGTGACTGGACGCTTAAGTTCTATCTTGCTCCGCCGCTGTTCGCGCGCAAAGATGATCAGGGGCACTTGGTCAAGAAGGCCTACTCGTCGCGCATGCTGTGGGTGTTTCGCGCCATGGCGGCCATGCGTGGGTTGCGCGGCACCTGGCTTGACCCCTTTGGACGCACCGCCGAACGCCGCGCTGAACGCGCGTTGATCGTGCAGTATCAGCAGACGATCCGGGACATGCTGGCCGGGCTGTCCGGCGCATCGCTTAGCGCGGCCATTGAGGTGGCGTCGGTGCCCGAGCACATCCGGGGCTTCGGGCACGTAAAAGACGCATCCATGCTGCGTGCGGTTGAACTGCGACGGGAAAAACTGGCCGCCTTTGGCGCCGCATGCAGCGCGATTCCTTATACGGAGGCGGCCTGAAGGCGGGCAACAAAAGGGGGCGCAGTGGCCCCCTGTCCGTCGCGCTAGAAGCGGGTATTGCGTGAAACGGACCAGCGTGCTGACAGTGCGCCAAGTGCCGCGACGGCGAGCACTGACAGGACCAGCACGGAGGTGGGCGGCAGATGCAGGGCGAACTCGGCGTCATAGCTGCGCGCCAGGCTTGAGAGCGCATTATTCAGTGGAATCAGTGCCGCCCGTGCTACCGCGATCGCGATGAGCGCAGCCAGGCTGCATGTCATGGCTCCCAAGTACAGGAATGGCCTGCGCACGAAGGATTCTGTCGCGCCGACCAACCGGGCGACGGCGATTTCTTCCCGTTGAGACAAGGCCTGCATCCTCACCGTGTTGAACACGGTCGCCAGCACGACCAGCGCCACGCTGATGGCCAGCAGCAGCAGACCGATCCGGGCGAATCGCAACAGTGCTTCCAGGCGCTGTACCCAGGCACTGTCGAGCTGGACCAGGTCAACGCCTGTCCATTTGCGCCAGGTTTGTGCCAGTTTGTCTGCGCGCGTGGCCAGGTCTTCTGCTGGCGTGAGGGTGACCACCACGGCATCTGGCAACGGATTGCCTGGCAGAACCTTAAGGGCCTGTTCCCAGGCCGGATTGGTGCGTAGTTCGGTCAGGGCGTGGTCTTTGCTGATGACGCGCACGCGGTCGGCTTGATCAGCGTGTTCCTTGCGGATGCGCGTGGCGATTTGTTCGGCCAGTGCGGGTGGGGCGTCGACTTTCAGGAAAACGGTCAGTTCTGGCGTGACCGATACCTGCCGCGCGACCGGTTCGACCGAAACCAACAAGGCCGCACCCAGCAGAGGCAAGGACAGGGCCAGCGCGATCACCAACAGGTTTGCGAGTGATGAAAATGGTTGGGCCGCCAGACGCCTGAGCGTGACGGCCAGTGCATAGCGGTGCTGTCTCAGGAGGCCTTTCATGCGGGTTTCCGTGAACTGCCCTGGGCAGTAGTGGCCGACCCGGCGTGCGATGCGGATACGTGGCCGATGGGTGCCTGGTGCTTGTCGCCCAGGTCAACAAAGCGGCCTGGCGTGATCCTGAAGGTGCGGCTCGAGTACTCGTCCATCAGGGCTTCGTCATGTGAGGCGATCAGCGTCGTGACACCCACACGGTTGAAGTCCTTGAACACCGACATGATGCGATGCGCGGTTTCACGGTCAAGATTGGCAGTGGGTTCGTCGGCAATGAGGATGGCCGGGCGGTTGACGATTGCCCGTGCGATCGCGAGGCGCTGCTGCTCACCACCCGACAGTTCGATCGGGTTCATGTCTTCCTTGGAGGACAGACCCACTTT
This sequence comes from uncultured beta proteobacterium, assembly GCA_903821335.1. Lineage (GTDB taxonomy): Bacteria > Pseudomonadota > Gammaproteobacteria > Burkholderiales > Burkholderiaceae_B > Zwartia. The sequence continues at coordinate 1,698 of CAIJKV010000276.1, read as the reverse complement.
TTCGAGTGCCGCGCGCGCACGGGCGCGTGCAGCCTCGGGCGCGAGTCCCGTGACAGCCAGCGGCAGCAGCACGTTGGCGATGGCGCTTCGGTCGTACAGTAGATGGGTATCCTGCAGGATGACACCCACTGCACGCCTGAGGTAAGGACGGGCTCGTGCAGAGAGTTGGTCCAGGCGCTGGCCGTTGACCTGAATGGATCCACGGCTGGGTGGCTCAAGCCCGCCTATCATCTTGAGCAGAGTGGATTTGCCTGCGCCCGAGGGGCCGGCGACAAAAATGAACTCTCCGGCCGTGACCCGAAAGGAGATGTCGACCAGAATATTGTGGCCGCGGCCATAGGATTTGAAGACGTGTTGAAATTCGATCATGGCATGTCTTGAATGAGTCTCTTATAGTAACCGCGCCGTCAACCCTGTTTTTGACGTATTGACGGCAAGGGATTTACCTCATACATTCGGGACGTATCTAAGGCTACCATTCGTGGCTTGCACGGTGTGGGCTGCCTTGCCTTGAGCCATGCCGCTTGTTCGGGCGGCAGCCGTCCTTTGTTGTCATTCGGAGATAGACCATGAAATTTCTTAAACTCGCCGCCGTCGGCGCAGCATTGCTGACGGCCAGCACCTTGGCCCAGGCAGGCACGACGTTTGACAACGTCAAGAAAAAAGGTTTCGTTCAGTGTGGTGTATCCACAGGCGTGACCGGCTTCTCGATTGCAGACAGCAAGGGTCAATGGCAGGGTCTGGACATTGATATGTGTCGCGCCATCGCCGCCACCATGTTTAACGACGCGACCAAATTCAAAGTGTCGCCCCTGACCTCGCAGCAGCGTTTCACCGCCCTGCAGTCTGGTGAAATCGATGTGCTGACGCGTAACACGACCCAGACGCTGACCCGCGATACCACGCAGGGCATGCTGGGTGCCGGCGTTAATTATTACGACAGCCAGGGCGTCATCGTGCGCAAGGACCTCAATATCAAGAGCGCCAAGGAACTCAACGGCGCAACAATCTGTGTGCAGCCAGGCACCACCACCGAACTGAACCTGGCTGACTGGTTCCGTGCCAACAAGATTGAATTCAAGCCGGTCGTGATTGAGAAACTGGACGAAGTCCTGCGTGCATTCCAGTCTGGCCGCTGTGATGCGTTCACCACCGACAAGTCCGGCCTGGCGGGTTCGCGCACCACTTTTGAACACCCCGACAACTATGTGATCTTGCCCGAAGAGTTCTCCAAAGAGCCCCTGGGCCCCATGGTCCGCCAGGGTGACGAACAGTGGTTCAACGTTGTGCGCTGGTCCTTGTTCGCGCTGGTCGAGGCCGAAGAGTATGGCATCACCTCGAAAAACGTCGATGAAATGCTCAAGAGCACCAACCCCAACGTGCAGCGCATCCTGGGTGTGACGCCCGGAATGGGCAAGAACCTGGGCGTGGACGAGAAGTGGGCCTACAACATCGTCAAGCAAGTTGGCAACTACGGCGAGAGCTTCGACCGTAACCTGGGCGACGCCAGCGTCATGAAGTTGCCGCGTGGCTTGAACCAGCAGTGGAACAAAGGCGGCATCATGTATGCCTGGCCGATTCGCTGATCATTGCTCTGCGTGACAAGGGGCGCGCCTGAGCGCGCGCCCGGCGTCATGTTGCTTGTGCGCGTGGTGCATCGTGTCTAGCGGTCTTCACGCCATGGGCCGTGGGTATCTT
>CAIJKV010000275.1 GCA_903821335.1 uncultured beta proteobacterium | reverse complement strand
GGACGAACATAGGAGGCGAAGTGATCGATTTTGTTGTTATTAATTTCCAGGTGTTGTTTTCTGGCTTAGCCATCGGCGCGATTTATTCGCTGGTGGCACTGGGGTTCGTGCTGATTATCAGGGCGACCAACGTTGTTAATTTCGCACAGGGTGACTTCGCCATGCTGGGCGGGTTCGCGATGGTGGCGTTTATCGCCGCTGGCATCCCCTACTGGGCGTCCGCCTTGCTAGCCCTGATCGTGATGGGCGGTATCGGACTCATTTTCAACCGTACGGTTTACTACCCCCTGCGCAATCGGTCGTATCTGCCGGTCATCATCAGTACGCTGGGCGCGTCGATTTTTCTGCAGAATGCGGTGCTTTATGTGTTTGGACCGCAGCCCAAACCCATGCAACGGGTGTTTGCCACACAGGGCATCGACGTCGGTGGCGTGTTCATGGATACGCAGTACCTGGTGATCCTGGGTGTCACCGGGGTTGCGGTGGCGTTCCAGTACCTGCTGTTTGAGCACACCCTGCTTGGCAAGAAATTGCAGGCGACCTCACAAGATAAAGATATGGCCCGCCTGGTTGGCATCCCGGTTGCCTGGATGATTGCGTTCACCTTTGCCTACAGTGCAATACTTGGCGGGGTCGCAGGCATCCTTGTGTCACCGGTTCTGTTCGTGTCGATCGGCATGGGTTCCATCATTGCCCTGAAGGCCTTCTCGGCCACGATCATTGGCGGCTTTGGCGATGTGACCGGCTCCATCGTCGGCGGTTTGCTGCTGGGCGTGGTTGAAAGTTTTGGCGCTTACTACATTTCGGTGCCCTACAAGGACGCCTTTGCCTTCCTGCTCCTCTTCATCTTCTTGCTTGTCAGGCCGCAAGGCATCTTCGGCGAAAAGGTCTCGGAGAAAGCATGAAAAAGATCTTTGTTGTCCTCGCCCTGGGTGTCGTGCTCGCATTCGTGCCTTTCTTTTTCAAGTTGTCACCGTATGTGCTGAATATTTTCATGCAAGCGGTGACCTATTCCATCGCTGTGCTGGGCATGACGGTGGTGCTGGGTTACGCGGGTCAGATCAATCTGGCACAGGCTACGTTCTTTGGCTTGGGTGCCTACGCGGTGGGTCTCGGAACGGTTGATCTCGGGTTGAACTTCTGGGTGACCTTCGCAATGGGTGTTGGCGTGGCAACCCTGGCGGGCTTTGTGCTTGGCCTGACCACGCTGCGACTCAAGGGCCATTATCTGGCCATGATCACCATCAGTTTTCAGCAAATTTTTGATCTGGTGCTCAATAACTGGATCGACTTTACGCACGGCCCCGACGGTATCGCAGGTATTGGCCGTCCGTCCCTGTTTGGTTATGTGTTGGCCGACGACAAGAGCTATCTGCTGTTTTGCACGGTCATTCTGTACGGCGCGATCTACTTTGTCTGGAAATTGCCACAGACCCGCACTGGACGTGCCATGCGCGCGGTGCGGGAAAACGAACTCGCGGCCGAGGTCACCGGCATCGACAGCCTGAAAGTGAAGGTGACCGCCTTTACGATGAGCGCGGCGCTGGCGGGTGCGGGGGGTGCGTTGTACGCAGCCGGGTTCGCTTACATCAGTCCGGACAACTTCAACTTCGCCCGGTCGATCGAATTTCTGACCATGGTGCTGCTGGGTGGTGCCCAGTCGCCCTTTGGTGGCGCTTTGGGCACGAGCCTGCTGATTCTGTTGCCAGAGTGGCTGAGGTTCCTGAAAGAGGTCTATCTGGCAGCCTATGGCCTGGCGGTGATCCTGATCATGGTGTTCCTGCCAACAGGGATCTGGGGGCTGATCAGTGTGCGTGTCGCGAAGTATAAAAAGCCGGTGCCCATCGACCTTGCCAGCATTGTTCCCCTGGATGTTGAAGTCCCGGTGACCGATCCAGCCCCCATCCTGCGGCTGGACAATGTTCAAAAGTATTTTGGTGGCGTGAAAGCGGTGGATGGCATCACGATCGATGTGGCGCGCGGTACGGTGCATGCGCTGATCGGACCCAATGGTTCGGGCAAGACGACAACCCTGAACGTCCTCAATGGCATCTACAACGCCACCGCCGGCAAGGTAGTGTTTGATGGCGTGGACATCACTGAAAAAACACCACATGAACGCGCGGGTTTCGGCATCGGCCGTACTTTCCAGAACATTCGGCTGTTTCCAACGATGTCTGTAGTCGAAAACGTGATGGTGGGTGCCCAACGACCCAATAACCCGATCGAACCCGGTCCGGCCGCCTTGCGCAGTCGCGCCTTGTCAGCCTTGCAGTTTGTCGGCATGGCGCAACAGGCTGAAGCGATTGTGCAGAACCTGCCCTATGGTCATCAGCGGCTGGTCGAGATCGCGCGTGCGCTGGCGGGTCATCCAACGTTCTTGCTGCTTGACGAGCCCGCAGCCGGCCTGAATCAGACCGAGAAGCATGAGTTGGCGAATTTGCTCAAGCGTCTCAGGGGGCACGGGTTGACCATTTTCCTGATCGAGCATGACATCGGCTTGATTGAAAAAGTATCTGACAGGATTACGGTGCTTAATTTTGGCAAGAAAATCGCAGAAGGTGATCCAGCTACCGTCTTGCGTCACCCCGACGTGATTGCTGCATATCTGGGGGAGCCCGCTCATGGCGCTGCTTGAACTTCGTGATGTGTATAGTGCCTATGGCAACGTGCAGGCGCTCAAGGGAATTTCCCTGCATGTGAATCAGGGCGAGATTGTGACGCTGCTCGGTGCCAATGGCGCGGGCAAAAGCACGACCTTGCGCACGATTTCCGGGCTGGTCCCGGACTCGACCGGTGAGATTCTGTTTGATGGCAAGCCGATCAACCGGATCGCTCCCGAAGCGATCGTCCGGATGGGTGTGGCGCATGTGCCCGAAGGGCGCCGCATTTTCCCGGGGCTGACGGTCAAGGAGAACCTGATGATCGGCACCTCGGCACGCGGGCGACTGTCCAAGATCCAGATGGCGTCCGAAGTCGAGGAAATGTATGTCATTTTTCCCGACCTCAAGCGATTGTCCGAGGCGTTGGGCTGGAGCCTTTCGGGTGGGCAGCAACAGATGCTGGCAGTCGCCCGCGGGCTGATGTCCAAGCCACGTTTGTTGTTGCTCGACGAACCATCGCTCGGCCTGGCACCGATTATCGTGCAACAGCTTTTTTCCACCATCCGCACGATTCGCGAACGTGGCATGACCGTGCTGCTGGTTGAACAGAACGCCAATATGGCCCTGTCGGTCGCGGACCGTGGCTATGTGATGGTGACTGGCAACATAACAGTCGAAGGCACCCCTGATCAACTGTTGAACAACGAAGAAGTGCGCGCAGCCTATCTGGGTGGCGGGTCGCGTGCTGAGGTTGCATGACCTGTCGGGGTTTGTTGAGAGGTCGAGATGATTTATACCTGTGGGTTGAAGTGGATTTTTCCGAAAAACGTAGGAGACAATTATGAAAATTAAAAATTTCGCACTGTGTGCGGCCGCCGCGCTGGCAGCCGTTTCAATACAGATCCAGGCTGCCGAGCCGATCAAATTCGGCATGATGGCCGAGAGTTCGGGTCCTAATGCCGAGGCCGGGGTCTACCAGATCAACGGCGCCAAGATGGCGATCGAAGAGATCAACGCCGCGGGTGGCGTGCTGGGTCGTCCGCTTGAACTGACGGTCGAGGACAACCAGAGTACGAACCCAGGCTCGGTGCTGGCCGTCTCCAAACTGACTAGCAGTGGCGACATGACAGCGCTGCTCGGTTCAGTGCGCAGTACCCAGATCCAGGCCGTGGCACCCACGGTACTGAAAGTCGGGCTGCCGATGGTCATCGGCGGCACGGATTACGGTCTGACGCACACCAATAACCCCTGGATGTTCAGGGCGCGACCCAACGATGGCTACTCTGCGAAAGTGATTGCGGACTACGGCGTCAATACGCTGGGGTTAAAAAAATGGGCCATCGTCCATTCCACCGATGCCTTTGGCAACGGTGGAAAGAACAATCTGGTCGAGTCACTCAAGGCCCTGGGCATTACGCCTGTGCTGATTCAGGGCTTTACCAGCAATTCCCAGGACTTCACGCCGATCGTCCTGGCGATTAAACAGTCGGGCGCCGATGTGGTGTCAAGTTACATCGCCAACTCAACTGACGTCGGCATTTTTGCCAAGCAGTTACGTCAGATGGGTGGGAACGTGGCGTGGGTGGGTTCGCCTTCGCTGTCGACGGACACTGCAATGAAGCTGGCGGGTGATGCGCTGTATGGCACCTATTCGATTGCCGATTATGCCGTGGCATCGAGCCCTGAAGCTAAAGCCTATGCTGACAAATACAAAGCAAAATACAAAATCGAGGCTGATTTGTATTCAAGCTGGCCTTATGACGGCGTGCATTTGTTGGCACTTGCTATCAAGAATGCGAACAGCACCAAGCCTGATGATATCAAGAAGGCCCTGCATGCCATCAAAGGCTACAAGGGCGTCGAGGGCACCTATACCTTTGACAAGAATGGCGACGGACTGCATGGCTACAACATCGTCAAGAACGACAAGGGCAACATAGAGTTCGTCAAGCACATCGATTTTGTGCCTAAGGACTAAGCGCGTTCAACGGCTTGGCAGTCTGTCGAGCCGTTGCGTTGCAACGGGAGTCACCCCCGTTGCAACGTCCGCGTGATATCCGTTGCGGCTCGGCCTGAAGTCGTCCGCTTTAGTGGGCCGAGACAGAACGCGGGTCGCGATCGGTCCAGCGCCCGGCTTCGACGCTCGCGATGAAGTTCGCCAGGAACATGTTGAACCAGTCGGGTTCTTCGAGGTTGATGGTGTGCCCGGTCTTGGGCAGCATCAGCAAGCCGCATGCTGGCACATTCTTTTTCAGGAAAATGCCCGGCTGGATGCACTGGTCATCTTCGTCTCCATTGATGACCAGCATGGGTACCTTCAATGCCCGGAGTTCCTTTTCAAAATCATAGATCGACGGGCGCGAAGCCTGCACGCCGCGCATCGTATTGGCCGAGCCAAGGCTGTCATGTTCACCCAGATGGGTCGCAAACTCCTGCCAGCCGCGTGGATCCTTGTTCTGCAACTGGACGCGGGTCGTGCCAAGCGCGTAGGTCTTTGCCAGCTCTTTTGCGCCGATGGTGTCGAACTTTTGCGCGGTCTCGCGCGACAGGGCGCGATAGTGTTCCTGAGTGGATTTTTCAGTTGCGTAGCCAGCCCCTGCCACGGTCAATGACAACGCACGTTCGGGCGCAGTGAGTCCAAAATGGATGGTGGCGAAGCCGCCCATTGAAAGCCCCACGATGTGCGCGCGCGCGATGCCCGCCGCATCCATCACGCACAGGATGTCCTGCACGGCCTGCGCTTGCGAGTAGGCACTGACATCCTTCGGAATCTCCGAAGGCGGATAGCCGCGCGCTGAATAGGTGATGCAGCGATGGCGTCGCGCGAAATGACGCATTTGCGGCTCCCAGGCGCGCCAGTCCCCCGCGAATTCGTGCACGAATACGATGGGTGTGCCCGTGCCGGCTTCTTCGTAGTGCAGACGTACGTTGTCTTGTGTCGTGGCCCAGCTCATGTCCTGTCCCCTTGGTTTCTTGTTGACCGTAACGAAATATCGCCAATAGTGCCCCCATGGTCGGGGCCGCGTCAACGGATTCTGTTTGTCGCGCTTTGCCCCGGTTCCGAATTAGAATGTCGCAGTGCCATCCATAACAAAATTGCTTGTCCCGGAGACAAAAGATGAAACCCGTTGCACTTTTGCGTTGTTGGCTTGTTGCCGCCGGCTTATTCGTTTTTGCAATCGGCCCGGTGCTGGCTGCGGACATCCGGGTCATTACGTCTGGCGCATTTTCCGCGGCCTTCAAGGAACTGATCCCTGCCTACGAAAAGCAGTCCTCCAATAAAGTCATTATTTCTTATGGCGCGTCCATGGGAACTGCACCGGACTCCATTCCAACCCGCCTGGGCCGTGGCGAGACGTTCGATATCCTGATTCTTGCCGGCCCAGCACTTGACGGTTTTGCCAAACAGGGCAAGGTGATGCAGGGCAGCCGGGTTGATCTGGCGAACTCAACGATCGGGGCCGCCGTGCGCAAAGGCGCGCCCAGGCCAGATATCAGCACAGTGGATGCGCTGAAGAAAACCTTGCTTGCTTCCAAGTCGATTGCATACTCTGCCAGTGCCAGCGGAACCTACCTGTCGACCGAACTGTTCCCTAAGCTGGGCATCGCAGAGCAACTGTCAACCACGGCAAAAAAAATCTACAGTGAACGTGTTGGGGCAGTAGTGGAACGTGGCGATGCCGAACTCGGCTTCCAGCAGGTGAGCGAACTTCTGCCGTTCGAAGGCCTGGATTTCATTGGCGAAATCCCGGCAGAGGTGCAGCAAACAGTGCCGTTTTCAGCTGGCATCACGACTGACACGAACAACCTTGATGCCGCGCGTGACCTGATTGGTTTCCTGGCTTCGGCCAACGCTGCACCCGTCATCAAGAAAACGGGCATGAATCCCATCGTTGCAAAGCTCCCCTGGACCCCAAACTGATGGTCGTCGGGGGGCGGGGGCTCAGGTCAGCGTGACACGGGTTTAAGCTTCTGGCTGGCACGCCATGAACGCGGGCAGCGGCTCGCAACGGGCTGACAGCGCTACCAGATGGGGAAACTGTTCGGCGACCCCGACGGTGGGCATGGCCCTATTCAGAAAGCGCCAGCCGACTGCGATCGTGATGTCGGCCAGGGTTGATTGTTCACCGCCTGGCAGGTCGCCACGTGCGGCAATGTCCTCGACCATGACAAGACCGGCGCGGACTTGGCCACGCAGACCATCCAGATAGGCTTCATCGAGCTTTTCCGGCGGACGCCGCATGCCATAGAGCACCTGGATGGACTTATCCAGGCCATTGGTCATGATCGCGCAGTGTTGCAGGATATGCCGACGTGCGGCGCCACTGCCGGGCAGCAGGCGCTGGCCAGGCGACATTTCCGTGAGCGTGTCGAGGATGGCGGAGCTGTCGACCAGATGTTCGCCGTCGTCCAGTACCAGCACGGGAACCTTGGCCATCGGGTTGTAGACCTTGATGCCCTCGACATCTTTTGCAGTGGAAAGTACCTTGTGTTCGTACGGCATACCCAGCCACTGCAGGGACACCGCTACACGACGCACAAATGGGGATGCATAACGGCCAACCAGTATCATTTTTGTCTCCGGATCAGGTTTGTATAGTTGTGGATACTCAAGCGCCCGAGTATCGCTCAAAACGATGTCGCCTACCACTCATCTATACTAAGATCGTGGTTCGACACCCTCAATTTTTTAGCAGGAGCCTTTCGTGGCGACACCGATCAGCGCATTGACCCCAGACTTCGCCGTTGCCCCTCAGCTCGGACCCGATGATATGGTTGCCGTGGCTGCTGCTGGCTATAAAAGCGTCATCATTAATCGCCCCGATTTCGAAGGCGGGCCCGACCAGCCGACGGCAGCTGACGTGGCGATGGCCGCACGTCAGGCAGGGTTGCAAGTCAAATTCCAGCCGGTCGTAAGCGGTGGGATGACTGCAGCCGATGTCGAGCGTTTTGCCGAATTGCTAAAGACCTTGCCCACTCCCGTGCTTGCGTATTGCAGGACAGGGACACGCTGCACCGTGCTTTATCGCGCAGCGACGGGCAATACTTGATTTGACGCAAGATTCACATTTTTTGACTGTATGTTGCTGGAATCGCAACAGGATATGCACTAGCATGAAGTTAACGTTGCATTATTGGAGCAAAAAGCCATGTTCAAAAGAGTTCTGATCCCTACCGACGGCTCATCGCTGTCATCGCAGTCGGCTAACGCCGGCATTTCGTTTGCACGTGCTGTTGGCGCGGAAATCGTGGCGCTGAACGTCACGCAGCCGTTTGCCGCGACGATTGGGTTCGATGGGATGGCCGCCGCCTACGCGATTAGCGACGAAGACTACGATAAAGTGTCCGCCGAGCAGGCACACAAATATCTGCAGTCAGTGCTTGACCGCGCGGATACTGCGGGCATCAAGGCGACAGCCCATGCGGTGTCCAATTTCAATATTGCCGATGGCATTGAGCAGGCCGCCAAGGATTACCACTGCGACCTGATTTTTATCGGTAGCCATGGCCGCAGTGGTTTGTCGCGCTTGTTGCTGGGCAGCGTGACAACCAAGGTACTGTCCATGACGCACACGGCAGTTCTCGTTTATCGCGTAAAAGACGAACCGAAGTAAATTGATCGTCGTGTTGGTTAGAAAAGCCCTGCTCAGTGCGGGGCTTTTTCATGTGTCCTTCGACGGTTTGCTGGCTTATGATAGGTGCCACACCGGGTTCAGTTGCGACAGCCATCGTTGTCCGTGTAACCCCAGGAGAAAAGAGATGACCATCAAAGTCGGCGATCGTGTACCTGATGCCACACTCACTGAGTTTATTGAAACCGAGACCGCAGGCTGCGCCCTCGGCCCCAACGCGTTCCAGGTCGCCGATCTGGTCAAAGGCAAAAAAATACTGATGTTCGCCTTGCCTGGCGCCTTTACGCCAACTTGCTCGGCCAAGCATGTGCCCAGTTACGTTCAGCACATCGACGCGATCAAAGCCAAAGGCGTAGATGAAGTCTGGTGCGTGGCGGTCAACGATGCTTTCGTCATGGGTGCCTGGGGTCGTGAGCAACAGGTCGGCGGCAAAGTCCGCATGCTGGCAGACGGCTCGGCACTCTGGACCCTGGCCCTGGGCCTGGAGCTGGACCTGACGGCCCGCGGGATGGGCGTGCGCTCGCAGCGCTATGCAGCCCTGCTTGACGATGGCGTAGTCAAAGTCCTGCACATCGAAGGCCCTGGTAAGTTCGAGGTCAGTGACGCAGCGTCGATGCTCGCCGCGATCTGACGTCGTTCCCGCACGTCGTCGTCGTCCCCCCGGGGTTCGACGCGGGGTGCAATGAGTGGGCGTGGCCTGTCAACCAGGTCACGCCGGCCACGCCTGCAGCATACTGATGTCGATGTTTTCCACTCTTTCCCGATTTCCTTCGCTGTATTTCGCCACGCTGCTGATGTTGATTGGCACGGGCCTGTTCAACACCTACATGGGGTTGCGCCTGTCCGCCGAGTCGGTCAGCGAGGTCTGGATCGGTACGTTGATTTCCGCGTATTACTTTGGGCTGGTGCTCGGGGCCAGGCTGGGCCACAGGGTGATTATCCGCGTTGGCCATATCCGCGCGTATGTCGCGGCAGCTTCTCTTGCCACCAGTGTCATTCTGGCGCAAACGCTGATTGATTCGCTGCCGGTCTGGCTCGTGCTGCGTCTGGTTGCTGGCATTGCCATGGTGACCCAGTTCATGGTCATTGAAAGCTGGTTACACGAACAGACTGAAAACCAGCACCGGGGCAGGGTACTTTCCTTGTACCTGGTCATGTCGGGGATAGGCACGGCGCTCGGCCAACTGTCCATCACCCTGTATCCGACGCTTGATCTGCGCCCGCTGACGTTCGCGGCGATCTGTCAGGCGGTCTGCCTGATCCCGGTCGCCCTCACAGCAAGGCTGCATCCGGCG
>CAIJKV010000274.1 GCA_903821335.1 uncultured beta proteobacterium | reverse complement strand
AGTCTGATCGCACCATGGCGGTCAGGCCATCTGGCTGAGCGTTTTGCGAAACCGCGTCAGCGCGGCTACGAAGAACACCGCACCAATCACGAAGATCGCCGCGAATTGCGGCCAGACCACATCGAAGGACGCGCCTCGGTACAAGATCGCCTGTGCGGCCGTGGTGAAGTGCGTGGTGGGCGCTGCCAGCATGATGAGCTGGGCAAACTGCGGCATGCTTTCGCGTGGCGTCATGCCGCCCGACAACAACTGCAATGGCAACAGCGTGAGAACCATCAAGAGCCCGAACTGCGGCATGCTGCGGGTGATGGTCGCCAGGAAAATCCCCAGCGACGTGGTGGCGAACAAATGCAGTGCCGCACACGCCAGGAACAAGAGTATTGATCCTTCGACTGGCACGCGCAGCACACCCTGCACGACGAACAACAGGGACAGGGTCGCGACCACCAGCACCACCAGGCCGTTGGACCAGACTTTTGCCAGCATGATCTCGCCGGGCGTGACGGGCATGACCAGCAGGTGTTCGATGGTCCCGTGTTCACGTTCACGGATCAGTGCGGCACCCGCGAGAATGATGGACAGCATGGTGACCTGATTGACAATTTCCATGATGGAAGCGAACCAGGCCTGCTTGAGAGACGGATTAAAGCGCACCCGTATCACAAGGTCCACGGGCGAGACATCGTCGGATCGAACCCGCTTGAGAAAAGCGGTGACTTCCCCCAGGACAATCTGCTGAATGTTGCTGGTGCCGGCAAACGCCTGGCTCATGCGCGTCGCGTCGACATTGAGCTGGATGTCGGGCGACTTGCCTGCCAGCACATCACGCTGGAAGTTTGGTGGAATATCCAGGGAAAAAGTAATTCTGCCTTCGTCCATGCTGGCGTCCACTTCTTTGGTCGAAGCCATCGTGACCGGTTTGAACAAGGGCGGGTAGAACGCCGAGACAATGCGCGCCGACAATGCTGAGTCGTCCTCGTCGACCAGTGCGATGGGCGTCAGATTCAGGGGCTCTGGCATTGCGGTCGCCGCGGCATAGATTGCCAGCGTGAAGCTGTAGACAATCAGGACCAGCATGATGGGGTCGCGTGCGAGGCTCCACAGTTCCTTGATGCCCAGACGATAGATGTTGGCGGCGCGGCTCACGGTCAGCGCTCCTGCTTTTTCAGCAACAGGATAGACAGGGCCATGATCACCGGCACGGACAGGAGCATCCACAGGAAAGACAGTTGCATATCGGCCAGGCTGAGTGCCTTGCTGAACGTGCCACGACTGATGACGAGCATATACGTGGCGGGAAACAGCTCGCCGACGACGCGTGCGACGCCTTCCAGGGACGAGACCGGGTTGATCATCCCGGAGAACTGAACGGTCGGCAGGATGGTTCCGATCATCGCGACAAACATCGCCGCGATCTGGCTGCGCGTGAACGTCGACGCGAACAGGCCAAAGCCGGTCGAGAACACGACAAAGATCAGTGCTGCCAGAACCAGGGTCAGGAAGCTGCCCTTAAGTGGTACGCCAAATACCGTGACGGCAAGCAGGGTCATCAGGAAAAAGTTAAGCATGCCCAGGATGATGTAGGGCAGTTGTTTGCCCAGCAGGAATTCGCTGCGGGTGACCGGTGTCACATAGAGGTTGACGATCGAGCCCAATTCCTTTTCCCGTACCACCGAAAGTGCAGCCAGCATGGCTGGAATCATCATCAGCAGCAGCGGAATGACAGCCGGTACCATGGCATTCAGACTCTTGACGTCCGGGTTGTAACGAAAGCGGGTCTCGATACCGGCGGGCCCGGTGCCTGCGTCCACACCCAGTCTGGTCCTGGCGTTGTCTACCAGCCAGTGCCGGTGCATGCCCTGCACGTAGCCAAGTACCGTTTCGGCGCGCTGTGGCATGGCGCCGTCTATCCAGGCGCCGATCTCGACCGGATCGCCTCGCAGCACGTTGCGGGCAAAACCCGAAGGAATTTCAAGCGTGAGCGCCAGTTCGCCGTTTCGCATTCGTCGATCGAGTTCTTCATCGCTCGTGAGTGGTGGACGCTGGACGAAGTAGCGTGACCCGCTCAGGTTGAGCGCGTAGTTCTGGCTTAACGTGGTCTGGTCCCGGTCGAGTACGGCGAAGGTCAGGTCTTCGACGTCCATGCTGATGCCATAGCCGATGATGAACATCAGGATCAGACTGCCCAGCAGCGCCAGCGTTGCGCGTACCGGGTCGCGCCGCAACTCCAGCGATTCCCGATGTGAATAACTCAGTGCCCGCGTCAGGCTGCGTCGCCATGTTGATTGTGGCGGGTCAATTCTTTTAGCGGTCTCGACCTCGGCAGGCTCGCTGACCAAGGACTGCTCTTGTGTAATAGTGTCCTGACCGCTGGCTTGTTCGATGTAGTGGATGAAGGCCTGCTCAAGTGTTTCGGTGCCAGATTTTTTAATCAAGGTGGCTGGGCGATCGCTGGTCAGAACCTTGCCCGCGTGCATGAGCGAGATCCGGTCGCAGCGCTCGGCCTCGTTCATGAAGTGCGTCGAGATGAAAATCGTGACCTGGTCTTTACGCGCGAGATCAATCATCAACTGCCAGAAAGCGTCGCGGGCGATGGGGTCGACGCCTGAGGTGGGTTCATCCAGAATCAGCAATTCGGGCTGGTGCACCATGGCGACGGCCAGGGACAGGCGCTGGCGTATGCCCAGCGGCAAGGCGTCGGGTAACGCCTCGAGCACATGCTCAAGGCTGAACCTGTCGACCATCGCTTTGACGCGCGAGGCGATGTCGGGCTCGGCCACACTGAACAGCCGCGCGTGCAACACCAGGTTCTGACGCACGCTGAGTTCGGAATAAAGCGAGAACGCCTGCGACATGTAGCCCACGCGGCGTCGCGTGGCCATGTCGCGTGGGTCGACAGGATTCCCAAATAGCCAGGCCTCACCTTCGGTCGGCGCGAGCAGTCCTGTCAGCATCTTCATGGTGGTGGTCTTGCCGCACCCGTTGGACCCGATAAAACCAAAAATCTCGCCTTTGCCAATACTGAAACTGACGTGATCGACGGCGACGAAATCGCCGAATTGCATGGTGAGGCCTTTGGCCTCAATCGCGATTTCCCGGACCGCGCCCGGTGCAATGTCTGGCACGACGATTTCGTGGTGTCGACTTCGTTTTTCTTCCGGCAGCAAGGCAATGAAGGTGGCTTCGAGCGTGGGTTTGCCCGCACGGGCCTTGAGGACGGCGGGCGTGCCGGTGGCCAGGATGTGGCCGTCGTCCATGGCGACCAGCCAGTCAAAACGCTCGGCCTCGTCCATGTAGGCGGTGGCCACCACCACACTCATTCCGGGCTGGCTGACGCGAATGTGTGCGATCAGGTCCCAGAACTGACTGCGCGCAAGCGGATCGACGCCGGTCGTGGGCTCGTCGAGCAGCAGCAGCCTGGGGTCGTGTATGAGTGCACAGCACAGACCCAGTTTCTGTTTCATGCCGCCCGAAAGCTTGCCTGCCGGACGGTCAAGAAAGGGCTGCAATCCGGTGGCCGAGGTGAGTGCGTCAATGCGCCGGCGTCGTTCGGCCACACTGTGGCCGAACAATCGGCCAAAAAACTGCAGGTTCTCTTCGACCGAGAGCGTTGGGTACAGGTTTCTTCCCAGGCCTTGTGGCATGTAGGCGATGTCCGGGCACACCCGGTCACGGTGGGCCGTGTTCGACATGTCGCCACCCAGCACGTCCACTCTTCCGCTTTGCACGGCGCGCGCACCCGCCACCAGTGCCAGCAAGCTGGACTTGCCCACACCGTCGGGACCGATCAGCCCCACCATGCACCCGGCCGGGATGGCCAGGTCGATACCGTCCAGGGCAACGGTCTTTCCGTAGCGCAGGACCACCCCGGAGAGTTCCGCGACCGGTTCCAGGCGTGCCTCGGTCACGGCTGGCCCTGCACCGCCAGGCTGGCGGGCCATTCAATCTTTGGGTCGATCCGTACCCACGCCACGCCGGGCAAACCGGTCTTGATCCCATTGAGCATTTTTTCAATGGTCGCCGGATCGATCTGCGCCTTGACGCGAAACATCAGTTTTTGTCGTTCGCTGGCGGTCTCCACGCTCTTGGGGGTGAACTGCGCGGTGTTGGATACATACGTGACCGCAGCAGGAATCACGACGTCAGGTTCGGTGTCCAGGATGATCCGCACTTCAGTGCCCAGTTGAACCTTACCTGCCGCCACTTCAGGCAGGAAAAATGTCATGTAGACATCGGCCAGATCCACGAGATTCAAGACCTTGCCACCGGGGGCGAGCACCTCGCCAGGCTGTCCGATCCGAAACTGGATACGTCCACTGCGCGGCGACTTGAGCCGGGTATCGGCGATATCGGCATCGATGCGTGCCACGGTCGCCAGGCCTGCCGTCACCATGGACGCCGCACCCACGACCTGGGCCTGTGCCGCAGTGATGGCGGCCTGTGCGGCGGCGACCTGTGCTTGGGCGGCACCGAGTGCTGCCTGCAGGCTGCGCATGCGGGCGCTGTCATCATCAAATTCCTGAAGCGAGGCGGCACCTTCGGCAGACAAGGTCCTGGTTCTTGCCAGCCTTCTTTTGGCCGCGTCGAGTTCGCTTTCGCGCTGCACCACAAGCGCCTGGGCCGCGGCCAGGTCGCTGCGTCGAACGGCGACCTGCGCCGCTGCACTGGTCTCGGCATGGATGGCTTGCTGGTGGTGCGCACGTGCCTCGTCACGCTGGGCAAGCAAGACATCCTGCTGCATCTGGACCAGTGGCTGGCCGACGCTGACCCGGTCACCTTCGTTGACAAACACCTCGAGGATGCGCCCACCGGTCTTGGTCGCGACGTTGATGTCGGTGGCCTCGATCCGACCGTTGCCGCTCACAAATCCTGCTCCGGGGCCCGACGTTCGCATGGCTTTCCAGACCAGCAGGGCGCACAGGCATAGCAGCAGGGCCGCCAGGCCGATCATCAGCTTTTTAAGAATCGTGGCATTCATTGATCTTTTCCATCCTCAATACCCAGCTGCACGCCGCCACCGAGTGCCGCATAGAGCCCGACGCGACTCGACAGCAACGCGCGACGCACCTGGACAAACTGTTGCTGAACGTTCAGCAGATCACGTTGTGCGTCCATCACTTCGAAGTAGGACGCCGCGCCGTTGTCGTAACGCAATTTCGTCAAGCGTGCACGCTCGGTTTGCGCGGCCAGCGCCTGGCGCGCAATGGCGACCTGTCCCGTCAGCCAGTAGCGCGCGGACAGTGCGTCCGAGACCTCGCGAAACGCGACTTGTATGGTCTTTTCATAGTTGCTGATGGCGATGTTTTTCCTGACCTCTGACAAGTCAACATTGGCCTGCGTGCGGCCTCCATCAAAAATTGGCATCGAGATGCTTGGCGAAAACAGCCACGCGCGCGAGGACGGTTCGAACAGACTATTGAGTTCAAGGCTCAGGCCACCGTACGCGCCCATCAGTGAGACGCGCGGGAAAAATGCCGCGCGCGCCGCGCCAATATTGGCGTTTGCCGCCCGCAGCTTGCTTTCAGCGGCGACAATATCGGGTCGCTGCGTCAAGAGCAGCGAAGGCATGCCCACCTGCAATTCGCCTAATACCATCTGGTCGATCGAGGGCATGCCGTCGGTGACCAGCGTGGCCTGCGTGCCGGTCAACAGACTCAGGCCGTGTGCCTGTGCCGCACGCGCCTGACGCAGTTGCGCCTCCAGCCCCTGTGCCTGCGTGAGCAGTGTTTCGGACTGCACCAGTTCCAGGCGCGAGGTGGCGCCCACCTCCACCCGGCGTTTGAACATGTCGGTTGACTGTTGCCTGCTGTGCACGGTCTGGGTCGCGATTTGGATACGTTCATCGGTCTCTCGCAACACCAGGTAGGCATCAGCCACTTGGGCAATCAGACTGACGGTCGCGGCTTGCCGCGCGGCGTCCGT
>CAIJKV010000273.1 GCA_903821335.1 uncultured beta proteobacterium | reverse complement strand
GATATCAAATTGCTGGTGCGGCACTTTGTTTCTCAACTCAATCAGCAACACCAGCGAAACGCCTTGATTTTGCCGTCGGCCATGTCGGGCATCGTTTCTTACCCCTGGCCGGGAAATATCCGACAGTTATACAACGTACTTGAGCGCATCATTCTTCTGTCACGGACCGATGACATTGATGAGGCTACGGTCGACGATGCGCTGGTCTCCGAGGCGCAGGGGCAACCGGTCGAGGCTCGGCCAACAACCCTGACACGTGCGCACCAGCACATGGGCGAAGGGGTGCCGGCCCCGTCCATTCGCAATTATCAGCCGGTCGGTACTGATGATCGCGACTACATCCGTGCGGCCCTCGTGCGTCACGGTGGCCACAAGTCGAGAACGGCGACAGCCCTGAACCTGACACTTCGGCAATTGAACTATCGAATCAAGATTCTTGGCATCGTCGTACCCGAACGACGAACGAACAATTTGTAACCAATTTGTTAACAAATTGTCATTTTCTAACTTTGCAACTTTAATTAAGTATCTGATTTTTAAGATATAAATCTCCTGGCACAGGAATTGCGTTAGTCAACGTAATCCTAACCATATGGTTCAGGCCCGTCCCACCAGGAGAACGCCATGCCCTCGACCGCATTTGCCAGCCCTGTTGCCGATCCAGTGATCAGCGACCTGTCCCCCTCCCTTTGCACCATGGAAGACAGCCTGACGGCTGTTCGCTCGGTCATCGCCACCGAACTGATGCCCAAGGTGCTTGATATCGACGTCAAGGCTGAGTACCCGGAGCCATTCCTGCGTGCGTTAGGCCAGGCGGGGGGCTTTCGTGGAGCGGTGGCCGTTGAGTTCGGGGGCAATGGTCTTGGAATCAAACATGTGATCCGCGTAATGGAAGAGGTTGCCAAGGAGTGCCTGTCGAGTGCCTTCCTGGTCTGGTGCCAGACTGCCTGCGCACGCTACATCCAGCTCAGCGACAACGACGCGCTCAAGGAGGCGTTCCTGCCGCGCATTGCAGCGGGCGAGCTACTGGTCGGAACAGGCTTATCGAACACCATCAAATCGAGCGACAGCATCGAAGAGTTTCGGCTCTGCGCCACGCGTGTGGAGGGTGGCTATGTCATCCAAGGCGTCCTGCCCTGGGTGTCCAACCTGGGCGCAGGTCATTTCTTTACGACCGGTTGCCCGGTACGCGGGGCAGATGGCAGCAACGACGGCTTGGTTTTCCTGCTGGTCGACTGCAGCCAGCCAGGCTTCAAGCTCATCGATTGCGCCCATTTCATGGGTCTTGACGGGACAAGGACCCTGGCCTGCCAATTCAAGGACGCCTTCATTCCCGACGCGATGGTGCTAGCCCACCCAAGCGAGGTGTGTGCCTATGTTGAGCGCATCAAGCCCGGCATGATTCACGCGCAGATGGGAATGGGTCTGGGTCTGATTGAAGCCTGCGCGAAACTCATGCAGCAATCGAACCGGACGCACGCCCACGTCAACCAATATCTTGACGACCAGTTCGACGACATCGACACAGCGCTGAACGGAGCACGAGCCCTGACCTATTCGCTCGCTGACGAAGTCGACCAACATCCGGCAACCGGCCGCATCCTCGACATCCTCAAATTGCGCCTGGCGGGCGGCGAGCTGTCGGTCAGGGCCGCTCACGCCGCCATGCTTCACCAAGGCGCCAAGGGGTATCTGGTGCGTAACCCTGCACAACGCCGGTTACGCGAGTCTTACTTCATCGCCATTGTCACCCCTGCCACCAAGCATTTAAGGCGCGAAATTGCTCGCATTGAAGCCAGCCTTGCCGGCTCAGTGGCGTAAAGCACAGCCAATCACTGGAAGAAAAAAATGCATGACTCCACACAAACTACGGCCTGGATCTGTAAGGTCTGCAACTGGGTATACGACGAAGCCGAGGGCGATGCAGAGCACGGCCTGGCACCTGGGACGCGTTTCATCGATATCCCGGACGACTGGTATTGCCCTGAATGCGGTGTCACCAAAGCAGACTTCGAGCCACTCGACTTTTGAAACTGCCAACAAACCTGTTCGGTCACCCCTGCAATCCACGTAACTGAACCCTGATCACTGGAACATTTCATGTCTGTTGAAACTGTCAAGACCACCCTGCGTCCGATCGACCGCGACGGCCTGCTGAAGTTTGCCCAAACCGGTTTGGAAAATCCCGAACGTCGCGGCACCAATAAGGTCCACACCGTGATGCAGGGACAATTCCGTTCCTGGAGCTTTGTCGGCATCCACAACCCAGTCATCGTCGATGAACCCCTGCACCTGTTCGGGGAAAATACTGCGCCGGCACCGGGTGAGGTGGCCTTGTCCGCACTCGGCGGCTGCCTGTGTGTTGGCATCACGGCCGTCGCCACACAGCGAGAGGTCAAGCTATCGCGTCTGGAGGTCTTCCTTGAGGCCGACATCGGCAACACCGCAGCCTGGGGGGCCGGCGGCGCCGAACGCCTGCCCGGGGACATGGGCTTCAAGGAAATCCGTGTCAACGTCGTGATCGAAGGCGATGCCTCACCCGACGTGCTTGATGAAATTGTGCAACGGGCCAACTACTACTCACCGGTCGCCAATACGATGCGTAATCCGATTCCATTCAGCATCGCCACGAACGGCGGATAAAGGGACCCGATCCGGCGGCAAACGCTGAACGAACCGAACCGGACCGCAACCAGCTCGGGTATTTGCCAGGCCCACGGACGCTCAACCGTATCCTTGATCACGAAGGCATCAATCTGATCGCGCTGGACTAGCGTCTGGTCGATGGCGTCCATCCCTGTCAGCAAAGCGCCCTGATCCTGATCATCAATTTCAAACGTGTAACGTGCACCGTCCGCGCCAACGACCTCACGATTGACAAGGTCAACACAAATTTCTGGACGCTGTGGGCTGATGGATGCGGCAAGCAATGCAATACCGCTTGGATTCAGGACAGCAGGCAAGAGACCATTTCTAATACAGTTCGTGCGAAAAATGCTCCCGAAGGATGGCGCAATGATGACCTTGATCCCGAATTGCGCGAGTGCCCAAACAGCCATTTCCCTGGACGAGCCACACCCAAAGTTCTCACCAGTCAACAGAATAGTGGCCTCTCGGAAGGGGTGTTGATTGAGAATAAATTCCGGATTTTCCGTCCGATCAAGATCCTGATAGCGCCATGGATAGAATGCCTTGACACCAAACCCCTCAGGACTCGGCGATGTAATCTCGCACGACGGAATGATGACATCCGTGTCAATATTCGCGCGTAACAGCGCTGCAGCAATTCCTCTCGTTTTTGTGATCGGAGTCATAGGTGTTCGATCGCGTAATGTTGACGTGGATCACTGATGTATCCAGCGATTGCAGAAGCCGTCACTGTGGAAACTTATTCCTCGAAAAATCGATCAATACCCAGGATGCTTAGTTTGCTTAACCCTTGACGCTGTGCACTTGCCAGAACACTGGCGACGGCATCATATCTAGCCAGTGCATTGGCGTTGATCTGCAATTCAGGCTGTGGATGTTGGTTGCGGGCGACTTCGATCAATATTGCATCCAGTGCCTCCCGATCGGTTACCGGCAAGCCGTCTATGCTGACCGAGTTATCTGCTGCAACGTCGATACGTACAATTGCGGCGTCTGCCTGCACCGAAGTCGCTTCGTTGGGCAACTGAAGGTTGACCGCGTGTAATTGCAGCGGAATGGTGATGATCAGCATGACGAGCAGAACCAGCATGACATCGATGAGAGGCGTGGTATTGATTTCCATCATCAGTTCGGGTTCGTGGCGGGTCGTGCCCAGAAACGGGTTCGGGTTCATGGGGCCAACGTCCCCCGCGGCTCAGTCACAAAATGTATTTTGGACAGGCCAACGCTCTTTGCAATATTCAGTACGCGCCCAATAGCCTGGAAGGTTGTCGCAGCGTCGCCCATCACCTGCACCTCAGGCTGCGGACGATTATTTGCAAGGGATTGCAGGTTTTGCGTCAGGTCGGTACTGTTGTGCATTTGAGTATCACCAAGAAATACATTTCCGTGGGCGTTTATCGTCAGGACGATACTTTCGGGTTCAATGACATGACGTTGCTGATTTTCTTGGGGCAGGTTCACTTTGATTGAAGCCGTCACCGCCGGGATGGTAATCAGAAAAATAATCAGCAACACAAGCATCACGTCCACCAGGGGCGTGGTGTTAATCGTCGTCAGGAACTCTTCTTGCTCGTCACTTGCACTGCTAGGCATGGCCATGATGAATGATTCGCCCTATCCGTTGGATTTTGCTGAGCCCAACAGCACGGCATGAAGATCCGAGCCGAAGGACTGTACGGTCTCCATGATGGTTTTGTTACGACGCACCAGCCAGTTGTATCCCAGCACTGCGGGTACGGCCACGGCAAGTCCAATCGCGGTCATGATCAGTGACTCACCGACCGGACCAGCCACTTTTTCAATGCTGGCCTGGCCTGACATACCGATGTTGACGAGTGCGTGGTAAATGCCCCAAACTGTCCCGAAAAGGCCCACGAACGGTGCCGTCGAGCCCACGGTTGCCAATACCGCCAGGCCATCCTGCATGCGGCTTTGGACATTGGCCATTGCGCGCTGGATACTCATCGTGACCCACGTGTTGAAATCCACAGCGCCAAGTAGCCCTTCATGCTTGCCTGCCCCTTCAAGTCCCTTTTCGGCAAGAAATCGAAATGGATTGCCGCCGGCAAGTCCGTCGGCTCCCTGGCGAACGCTTTCTGCTTTCCAAAAAGTAGTCTGGGTGCTGCGTTCAAAACGCATCATGCGGTGTTGTGCAATCAGTTTGGTAAAGATCACATACCAGCTTGCCATGCTCATCAGAATCAGGATCAGCAACGTACCCTTGGCGACTGCGTCGCCCTGAGCCCACACCGCCGCGATTCCGTAGGGATTGTCTGTGACCGTATCCGCTGAGCAGGTTGCGTGCATCAGCATCAAGGGTGTTGTGGCAAGCGCATTTCGCGCGTTAGCGTACGTTGGCATCGTGAATCTCCGGAAATGGTTTGAATAATGGTCAGCGATCACTTGAGTCGCCATGCATAGTTGATGCTTGCCCAGCTTTGACTTGGTTGGCCATTCACTATGCCTGGACGGAACTGACACAGCGACAGTGCATTGCGGGCGGCCTCGTCCAGCCGGTTAAAGCCAGACGTTTTCGAAATTTCAGCCTTTAAAACGTGACCGTCGGTGCCGACGAGAATGCGCAAGGTGACCACCCCTTCTTCCAATAGCCGCCGAGACGCCTTTGGATATTCGGGTTTTGGGCAATCGGTACCGGGCTGGACGGTCGTCTGAATCGGTCCGGCTTCGGCCAGTGCAGGGACAGCCGAACGTGTTGGTGCACTGGATGCCTCAGGAGTGCTGGCGGCTGCGGGCTCGGCCGCTGGTTGAACGACAGGTTGTGTCTGTTGCGGTGCCCTTAGTCGTTGAATTGCTTTGGCCGGATCCTTGCGTTGCGGCAAAGGTTCAGTTTCTTTTTTCTCAAATTTTCTTTCTTCGGTCTTTGCTGGAGCTACCGGTGGCAGCGGTGGCACCACCACCGGCTGAGACTGAGAAGATGGCGCAGGGGAATCTATGGAGACCAGCATCGCTGCGACGGTATGTTCACGGGCGACGGACGCAGGCTTAGGAAGTTGATTCGTCCGAAGCACAAGCCACAAGATCAGTCCGTGCAATGCCAGCACGAGCGCGAGAATGGCAGGACGCAATAGTCTGCTGGGTTGGCGCCACATGGCAGCCTGACCCAGCGCCGGTTTGCAGCCTGATGACATACTAAAGACGCAACCCGATCAGTGTGACGATTAACGTCATGGATGCTGAAAATATTGTGAGTCCGACCGCACGGCGCCTGTTCATCTGTACCCAGAGTAGTACGCCCGAAAGCGACAAGAAAATCATGCTTCCAGCAAAGGAATCGATCAAAAGTATCCAGGGAATAGACATGCCAGTGCCTTTATGCAGATTGGTGAGAGTCGCCAGGAATCCGTTCGAGACGGTGTTCACACTGACAAACTTGTTCCCAACCCAATAGTCCGCCTGGGTCAGTTCATTTGGCCCGCCAAAGTTGAGTAGCCAGCGTTCCGGTTGAACAAGTATGCGTACGGCAGGAGTATCCGAGGGGCTCTGCAGGGTGGTGGTTGATGAGGGGGCTACAGGTGTCCAGGCAACAGGCCTGGAAGGCTCGATACGAATTGAGTTGGGCCGGTCCTTTACCAGCAGCGCGGCTTGCAGCCAAAGGCTCATCTCTTCTGGTGATGCGGGTGGGAGGTCTGGTAGCTGGACTTGTGTGTTGGCTCGAACTTGTGCCACAGGCGGCAATTTGAGGACAGTCCGATGATTCAGCCATATTCCACTCAGGCCAAAAATGAGGCCAAGCATCGCACCCCATAAGCCGATCCAGCCATGGGTCTTGCGGACCCAGTTCACAAATTTTGCGTAGCGCTGTCTGCGCGGCGTCCAGTGCTTATTCCTATGCATCATTGCGCAATACCTTTTGCTATACCGTTGATTGTCTGAGCACTGGTGTCTGGTGCTGAACGTGCACCTACACCTCACCCCATTTGCGCAACAGGTTGTGATACGTGCCGACCAGTGTGCGACATGCTTCGGTATCCGCCTGTGTTGCATTCAGGCGCTGAATGGCGGTATCAAGCTCGAACAGCAAAGTGCGGTCGCCATCATCCCTGACCATGCTCTGCACCCAGGTGAAACAGGCCACGCGCTCGCCTCGGGTCACTGGGGTGACTTGATGCAAGCTGGTCGAGGGATAGAGAACCATATCGCCAGCCGGCAGCTTGGCGCTGTGCGTACCGTAGGTGTCCACAATCTGCAGTTCTCCGCCGTCGTAGCTGTCAGGATCCGACAGAAATAGCGTCAGCGACAGATCGGTGCGAAATTTATTGCCGTGGTGGGGATGCAATCGAATGCCACCATCCACATGCAGGCCAAAGCCCATACCCTCGCCATATCGGTTGAACATGGGTGGGTACAGGGCGTTGGGCAGTGCCGCGCTGATGAACAATGCGTTGCGTTCAAGGGCGGCAGCGACAACACGTTGGCATTCAATTGCCACCGAGGATCGCTCATCAACCTGCTGGTTTAATTTCACTGGTGCACCTTGGTAGCCGGCGGTGGCGCGACCATCTACCCATGCGGGACCAGCCTGCGCCAGTGCCATACGAAGTTGCGCAACGGTTTCGGGCGCAAGAATCTGTGGAATGTGAATGAGCATGATCGGGCGTCCTTAAATCCTGAATCAATAGCGAAGACTCAACGTCAGCATTGCTGAACGTCCGACACCGGGTACCGCCCGACCACCGTCAGAGGGAATCAACGTGTCGTAGTAAAGGGCATTGGTCAAGTTGAAAAGATTCAGGCGAACGTCGTACTTTGGCTGGTGATAGGCCAGCGTGGCGTCCCAGCGAAGATAAGATCCCACAGCGGTCAGGTCGGTATTGTTTGCGTAACGCTGACCCATATATGTGGCGCCACCGCCCACTTCCCATTCGGTCGCAAGCGAATACACGCCCCAGAGGCTGGCTGAATTCCTGGGGGTGTTGGCAGGGGTATTACCCTCGGTTCCTGGCGCAATTCCATCTACGATCACCGCGTTCAGATAACTGTATCCGCCGAACACCTGAAATTTGTCGGTCACACGACCGACTGCACCGACCCTGCCTCCGGTGACTTGCACTGTTCCGGTTGCGGTGTAGATGCCCAGCGCATCTTGAGACCGCGCGTTGTACTGGGTAATCTGAAAGGCTGCCGCAGTCAGGGAGAGCTTGCCCCCGTTAACGTCCCATTTCCCACCCGCTTCATAGGCCCTGCTTTCCTGAGGAGGAAGTGGAGCGGTACCCCCGGTCGTATTGGTTAACTGTTCCAATGACGGATTAAAGGACGTGCTGTAGGAAAGGTAGTAGGTCTGTGCCGGGGATGGCTGCCAGATTGCCCCACCCCGTACGCTGAGGAAATTGACTGTCTGGTCAGCGCTGGCCGGCGTTGTTGCACTAAAAATAGAGTTGCCGATCGTGGCGCTATAGCGATCACCTCGCAGCCCCGCGACGAGTTTGAATTCAGGGTTCAGCTCAATCGTGTCGTTAACGTATAGCCCATAATCAGTCGCGACACCTGTGGCCAGGTTTCCCGGCAGGCTGGGGGCATTCCCAGGTGACGAGCCGCCACCTGGATTGAGCAATGGTGTGCATCCGGCGTAGCCAGTCGTCGCGTCGGGAGCGTTGAGCGCAACGTCACCGCAGGTTCCATTGCGGTAGTAGTTTTGATTGTTGTACGTATCGTGGCTGAGCTCCAGTCCGACCAGCAGGTTATGTTTGACGCCTCCCCATTTCACTTCGGCGCTCAACTCAGTCAGGTTGAATATGGAATTGTCTTGAATGTAACGGTCATGACTTTGTTGCCGAACCCACAGATCGCTTAAGGGCAAACTCGTGGTCACGGCGGTGGGGATGGCTGACGTGCTCGTCGTCGGTAAGGCAACAAAACCTTTGCCACTAACCAGCGTGCCCAGACCCTGGGGGGCCGTTTCAGTCGCGTTGGTCAATACCCGGGTGAACATGGTCTGGTTCCTGACGGACGCAACGGATGACAACTTGTGCTCGACCACCGCACTCAGTGACATCACATCCGATATTGTGCGGTCATCCGTGAAGCCATATGCGTTGTTGGAATTAACCTCAGGAAAGCCGCCGTTCAGGTTGGGAAGGCCGTAATCAACCTGATCATTGTTGTGTTGCAGCAGTGCACTTAAGGTAATTGTTGTTGGCTCACCAATGCCGAATTTGAAGGACGGGGCGACGCCAAAATCCTGAAGATTGTTCTGGTCGCGATTATTCGCGTTGCCATTCTGTGCCATGGCCGCGATCCTGAAGGCAGACGTGTCTGATAGCGGCACATTACTGTCAAGCACAGTGCGAACCAGGCCAGTGGTCATCGCCGATACCTGAACCTCATTGGCAGCCTTGAGCGACGGCTGTTTACTGACTTGGTTAATGACCCCGCCAGTCGAGCCGCGACCGAACAGCATTGACGATGGCCCCATGAGTACCTCAATCGAATTCAGCGAAAAAGTGTCGCGGTAATACTGACCACGATCTCGTGCGCCGTCCAGATAGAGGTCCGTTCTTGCTGAGAAGCCATTGAGATTAATGTTGGTACCAATCTGACCACCTTCGGCACCGCCGATTGTCAGGCCGGGCACGTTGCGCAGTGCTGATGCCAAGGAGGTTGCCCCTTGGGAGTCCATCACTGCACGGTCGATCACGATGACTGATTGGGGTATGTCCCTGAGCTCAGCCGGCAGGCGGTTGAGTGACATGACCGAGTCACCAAATCCTTGACTGTCTCTGGAGCCAATGACCTCGATGGTGCCGGGCGTTTGCGCGGCAGTCGTGTCTGACGTCGCGGACTTCGTGCCAGACATGATGTCCGCCGGCGTTTCTGCCGCGATGCTGGGCAAGGCAAAGGCACTGAGTACGGCCAAAGCAAGCGGTTGCTTGTGGTTGCGTGCCTGAATACGTTTTTTCATCGAGAAGGTCAGAGATGGATTGATAACTTCATTAATTATAAATGCAAATCATTATCGTTTGCAATTACAATATGGATTCCCATCGCAATTCTGGCGATCGTCACCTACGGCAGCGGGGAGCTTTCCCGCGCTGACCAAGGGAAGCCCGAGGAACAATGCGATTTTTTCTCATCTTGACCAAGGGAAAATAGTACGCATTGCGTATTATCATATCCACATGACAAGCAAGCAGACCGATCCAGTCGTGCGCAGCGCGCTGGCATTGGTGTGCATCATCGGATTGGCCGCATGGCTGCGCTTGTGGCATCTGGACGCCAATGGTTATGGCCGCGAGTATTACGCCGCTGGGGTGCGCAGCATGCTGGGCAGCCTGCATGCTTTTCTTTACAACGCTTTTGATCCCCTGGCTTTTGTTTCCATTGACAAGCCGCCCGTGGCCTTGTGGATGCAGGTGCTGACTGCAAAAGTGTTGGGATTCAGTGCATTCAGCCTGATGCTCACTCAGGTCCTTGAAGGACTGGTGGCGATCCTGCTGGTGTACAAGATCGTATCTCGTCATTTTGGTGCGACGGCAGGTCGAGTCGCTGCGCTTTGTCTGGCGTTGACGCCCATCAGCGTTGCTGTGGATAGGTCGAACAACACTGAAAGCTGCCTGACCATGGTGCTATTAATAGCAGTTTGGGCGCTCATCCGGGCCACCGAAACAACCCGTTTGCACTGGCTCCTGCTGGCATTCGGATTGGTGGGCATTGGGTTCAACGTCAAGATGGCAGCCGCCTTGATCCTGGCACCAACGATTTGCCTGACCTACTTTTTATCAGCGACTGGTGTTCCAATCAGGCAACGGCTTACCCAACTGGTGCAGGGGGGTGTCCTGATGGCGGCAGTGGCACTGTCATGGGTTGCCTTTTTCGACCTGACGCCGGCCTCTGATCGTCCGTACGCGGGCAGCACCCGAGGCAACTCGATGTTTGAGTTGACGGTCGTTCATAACGGGCTTCATCGCTTCCTGCCCTCCACTGCCCGAGATTCGTCAAGCCTTCCGAGTGCCACAGAGACAAGCTTGGAGGTTGGAGTCGAACGAACCCATCCCGAGCCCGTGCCTTCCCATCCCACACCACAAGTTCGCAAAGCACGATGGGACAACACCCCGACAGGCGCGTTGCGACTGGCAACCCCATTTCATGCGGCTCAAGTGGACTGGTGGCTGCCCTTTGTGCTTGCTGGCTTGCTACTGAGCATCAATCGGTTTCGCATAGGCACGCTCACCAAAGGCAAGCAGACTCAGCTCATGGTGTGGGCGGGTTGGGCCCTCAGCTACGGCATCGTGTTCAGCTTTGCAGGCGGCGTATTTCATACCTACTATCTCGGCGTGCTTGGTGCGCCGCTTGCTGCGCTGGCGGGCATCGGCTGGGCTAGCCTGCTGGAGCGAAAGTACGAAACAGGCGGTTATCGAGACCTGGCACTTGTTTTGGGGCTGACTGGCATTTGGCAGCTGTACATTGAATATGAACACCTCAACTGGGCGCTGAATGCCTGGCATGGTTTGCTGTTCATGGGTGCCATCTTGTTGATCGGGGCGGCATCGACCCTGTTGTGGTTGTTACCTGCAAGCTTGAAGATAAACCAGTTTGCCCCACTGATCGCGGCCAGTGGATTGTTAGGCAGCATTTTGCTACCTGCTGCATGGGCGTTGAGTGTTGTCATGGTTCGGCCGAATGTGGCTGCGCCCGTCGCAAACATTTCTGTCCTGATTCACCCCAAACCGCCTAACGACCTGGCGGCATCGTACCGTCAGCAAGCCAGAGGGCGCTACCGAAAACTGGTTGGATTTTTGAGGTCCAACCATGAAGCCGAGCTTTATTTTGTCGCCGTCCCTAACGCCATGCAGGCAGCACCATTGATCTTACATAGCGGGCTTTCTGTCATGACCATGGGGGGCTACTTGGGGCGTGATCCGATCTTGAAACCGGAAGAATTTGACCAGAAAGTGCAAGCTGGCGAAGTCAGATTCGTCATGCTCGGAGGCCCCTCTATTGTTACACCGGACTCGGCGGCCGAGAAGAGGATGGCCGCGTGGATACGCGCCCATGGCACCCTCGTTGCGCGAGAACGATGGGGCGGTGCCTCCGTCGGTGAGAGCAACAACAGGGCTACTGGTCCTAGAAAGCGTGAACTCTCGCAACTGTTTGACCTGCGACCGGCCAAATAAGGTACCTAGTGCAGCGGGTACGATTGCTGTAGCTTAATTTTCGACGCAGTTCGACACCCCCTACTTTATTGACATAGTCCATAAAACTGATGCTCACTCTGATCACAACAATACTTTCCGCTAGCCCACTCGTGGGTGAACAAGGGGCATCGGTCATTGATGGATGCCCCTTGTCTAATGTGGTTCTATAAAAATTGGTGGGTTTTTCTTTCTGAAACTTCCAACTTGTTTCCTTAGAAGGTTGCGCGAACACCGATGGTGAACCAGCGCGGAGGAGCCAGGCTTGGCACACCAGAGGAACTAACGGTGCTGCCTTGAAACGTCGTGTAGCTTAGGCCCTGAGCCAGATAGTTGGTATTGAACACGTTCTGAACCGTGCCGTAGACTTGGACGCTCTTGTCGACCTGGTATCTGAAACCGAGGTTCAGCAGTGTGGCGCCGTCGTTAAGCTGAGTGTGGGCGGTATTGTTCCAGAAAGCCGGAAACGACTGCAACTGGGCCGACAAGCTCAGCTCAGGCATGGCTTGCCACTGCACGCCAGCATTCAGCATCCAGGGTGGCACCTGGCCAAGCTGTGTATTGGTCGGGTCCGCCGGACTGCTGCCGGAATCGTAATCAGAGGAATTCAGGTAGGCCCAGGTTTGCGTGAAGCCAACGCTGACGTTGATTGTCTTGAACACCTTGGCTTGCGTGAGGATTTCATACCCGCGCAATGTCGCACTACCCGCATTGACGTTTTGTTTCAGGCTGGTAATGCTGCCCGGTGCCAGACCAGTGCCCGAGATGAGTGGGTTACAGGTCGCCGCAGTGGTGCACATCGTGGCCGAATCAATGAAGTTGCTCAGCTGGTTGTTATATACGGTCAACGAAAGGCTGGCATCGTTCTCTTTTGTCCTCAGGTCAAAACCGATTTCCTGGCCAAAATTTGTTTGAGGTGCAAGGTTCGGATTGGCAATGGTGATGGCCGAGCCGCTCAGGAAGGTACGGTACAGTTGATTCATGCCAGGTGCTGCAAAGTTTCGATACACAGCGGCACGCAAATCAAGGTAGTCGTTTGCGTAGAATTTCAGGCCCAAAGTCGGGTTGAAACTTGTGTAGCTGTTGCTGGCCAGTGCAGAATTGACCGGCGCGGCAGCGCCACCGTCCGTAAAGATGGCGCCACTCAAGCTTGAGTTGTTGACCTGATAGAAATCTTCACGCAAGCCAACGTTCACATCAAGTGGCACATCCTGGAATTTGTAAGTTCCTGTGGCAAAAATTCCCTGGAAAGTATTCTGGCCCTTGTTAATCAGGTTGGCGGAGTTAAAGCCTGTTGACGCAAACTGATCAATATTGTCGTTCGAGGTAATGAATCGGCTATCGACGCCAAATTTCACATCTTTAAACTGGCCAAAGTCTCGTTGATAAAAAACGGACATTCCATAACTTTGGTAGTTGTCCGTTTCGTTCTGACTCACATAGGGCACGCCAACATTGGGCGTGAAAATATTAAAGGCCGGTAATTGTCCTGCATTGGTGGTCTTCATTTGCTGGAAGCTGCCCCAGGCATTGAAATTGATACTGCTGTTGTCCGCAAAGCGTGTCGTCCCCCCGCCCGACAACACATAGTTATTCCACTTGTTGCTGGCATTTTCCCAGGTGGCAGTGGTTTCCGAGGTCGTATTCAGGTTGAGTTTGGCGTAGTAGTTTGAGTCTGCACTGGGCGTAAACAGGGTGTACAGGGTCAGATTATTGACCTGGGACCCTGTCGCCGTCATGTAGGGGTTGCGGTATTGCTCTGGGGTGGTGTTGTAACCCTGCGTCTGGAAATAGTCATAACTAATCCCCATCGATACTTTGTCAGTTTTAAAGAGTGACCCTGAGAAACCGGTATTGACGGTATTGAAGCTGCCGTAATCGGCATAGACACTTAGTTTGTCGTCTTGCGGGGGTCGGGTGACGATGTTGACCACGCCGCCCATGGCCAGGTTGCCCCAAAGACTGGT
>CAIJKV010000272.1 GCA_903821335.1 uncultured beta proteobacterium | reverse complement strand
AGTACGTTCAATTTTGACCACGTCCGCACCGTAGTCCCCCAGCATCATTGCGCAGAAGGGGCCCGCCATGGCCACGCCAATTTCCACAACCTTGATGCCCGTCAGCGGTGCGAGGGCAGCATGCTCAGCATCCGCGCCATGCATGTGTTGTGCGGCACGACCATCATCCACATTCATCTTCGTCATTTCATCAGCTTTATAGGTTTAATTTGCAACTGACAGCAACTCAGAACTTGCTTGTCTCTCCAGCGCATAAGGTACACCAATTTCAGCTCATTTATGCGTGGGCTTCCAGTACACATCTTCGATCCAGTGCTGCCAGTCGACCTCCGGCAGTTCCACGCGCAACACCACCGTTTCCAGGTCAAAAAAAACGGCTTTCAGACCACCAACAGTCATCGCCCATGCGGGAGTTCCTGGCATGACGGACAAAAGCAGAAAATGCTGGAGTTCTATAATTTATGTAGCTACAATAATATGATGGAAATCGAATTTGATCCTGACAAGGACGTGTCCAACCAGGCCAAGCACGGCTTATCGCTTGAATTAGCAGCGAATCTTGTGTGGGAAACAGCGCTGAGCTGGCCAGATCAGCGCCGGGACTATGGTGAGGCACGTCGATGCGCGCTGGTGATCTTAGGGCAGCGCCTTTACTGAGTGGCCTACGTGTCACGGAGTCGGAAACGCAGAATTATTAGCCTGAGAAAGGCGAACGCGAGAGAGGTGAAGTGATATGTCGAAAGCAGTTAAAACCAAGTCAGGCCGCACGCTCATTGTGCCCAGTCAGCACGAGGACGAGGTCATCACGCGCGCGGCGATGAGCGACGCAGACGTCAAACCCCTGACAGATCCACAGTGGGATGCCGTCAAGCCGAAACTTCGTCGCGGTCGCCCGCGATTGGCAAGCACAAAGGTGCTCACGACGGTTCGGTTTGATGCCGACGTTCTCGAGGGCATGAGGTCGACCGGGCGCGGCTGGCAAACACGCATTAACCAAGTCATGCGGGAGTGGGTCA
Organism: uncultured beta proteobacterium; assembly: GCA_903821335.1. GTDB lineage: Bacteria > Pseudomonadota > Gammaproteobacteria > Burkholderiales > Burkholderiaceae_B > Zwartia. The sequence goes on along the minus strand of CAIJKV010000272.1, from coordinate 1,320 downwards.
TTTCGAACACGCCGGCAACGGCCAAGGGCGTTCCAAAGAGCGCCACGACGGTTGCAGGAAAGCGGGCTGTCAAGCAAACGAAGCGAGATCACGAATTCGCCTGATCGGCTGGCGAACACGCTGGCCGATCAATAAAAATGAAACTTAAATTGTTATTCCAGACTCACCAGAATGTTGCGCCAGAACTGCAGCCGACGCGGTAGCGCCGATACCGTGATGTATTCATGCAGCGTATGGGCGCCATCACCCTCGGCACCCAGGCCGTCAACCGAGGGTATGCCGAGCGCCGCGGTAAAGTTGGCATCACTGCCGCCACCGGTCATGGGCGCGTCTTCCAGCAGGAAGCCGGCACTGGCCGCACAGACTTGCAGTTTTTCAACCAGCAAGGCGGATTCTTCGGTCTTGACCATGGGTGGCCGATTCAGTTCGACGTCGATGTCGAGGGTCACATCCGGGCCAACCGGTTTGAGCGCCTGCATCCAGTGCAAGACCTCTTCTCCGCTGGGCATGTCGGGCACACGAAAATCAACCATCACTTCGCAATGCGAGGGCACGGTGTTGGTGACGGTGCCGCCGCTGATTGTGCCGACACTGACCGTGATGCCACGTTCGTAGTCCGTCATCGCTTCGAGTTGCAGAATCTGATGCGCCATTTCGCGGATGGCACTGCGACCTTTCTCATGTTGCATGCCGGCATGCGCCGGACGACCCTTGACACACAGGTGCATCATGCCGGTTCCCTTGCGGGCGGTCACGCACTTGCCGCCGTTGGGGCGCGCAGGTTCACATACCAACGTGTAGAGCGAACGTTTGGCGTGGTCCTCGATGTAAGGTCGTGAGGCATGGCTGCCGACCTCTTCGTCGGGCACCATCACAAAGTCGATGGGCAACTTGGTCGCACCCGGCGTGGATAATTCACCAAGCGCTTTGAGTGCCAGGAAGGTGCCGCCCTTCATGTCGTAGCTGCCGGGGCCAAACAACTTGTCGCCCTCGATGCGGCAGGGGTTCACGTCCAGGGTGCCGACCGGGTGCACGGTATCAAGGTGGGCCAGCAACAAAATCCCCGGGCGTGTGTCTCCGGTCGCACGGTTCGTGACGACCAGCAAAGGCAGGTTCATTTTCGCCCCGATCTGCGTCAGGTTGACAGTCAGTCCAGATGCACGTGCCTGGGTTGCCACCATTTCAGCCATGCGGTTGATGCCGGCCGGGTCATTGGAGGGCGATTCGCACTCGATCCAGGTGCTGACCTCATCGGCGAGTTGGCGAGCGATTGCGATGGAGCTTAAAGAATTTGTCATGTCGTGACACCCGGTCTGTGGT
>CAIJKV010000271.1 GCA_903821335.1 uncultured beta proteobacterium | reverse complement strand
GCGGACTCGCGCAAACTCGACGGACTAATCGACGCGCAACGCGCCACGTAATTAGAGTTTTTCAGTCTCGCCCGACTTGGGCTGCCATTTCATCAGGTGTTTCTCGACTATCCCCACCAGGGTGTCGAGCACCAACGCGCACGCGGTCAGCACGAATATCCCGGCAAAGACCGTGTCGACGTCCAGCGTGCCTTCGGCCTGCAGGATCAGGTAACCCACACCAGCCGCCGAGCCCAGGTATTCCCCCACGACCGCGCCAACAAAGGCCAGCCCAATCGAGGTATGCAGGCTGGAAAATACCCAGCTGGTGGCCGAAGGCAGGTAAACCTGGCGCAGCAACTGGCGGCGGTCTGCACCCAGCATCCGTGCGTTGTCGAGCAAGGTCGGACTGACCTCGCGCACGCCCTGGTAAACGTTGAAAAACACAATAAAAAATACAAGTGTGACCGCCAGCGCGACCTTGGACCAAATGCCCAACCCGAACCACATCGCGAAAATTGGCGCCAGAATCACCCGCGGCATCGAATTGGCAGCCTTGATGTAGGGGTCAAGAATCGCGCTGGCCATGCGTGACAGCCCCAGCCAGAGTCCAACACCCAGACCGGCCAAAGTACCAATCACAAACGCCAGCAGTGTCTCGGTCAGCGTGATGCCAAGGTGATGATAGATGTCGCGGTTGACGACAAACCAGTTCCAGATTTTTCCCCATACACCTAAAGGCCTACCAAAGAAAAAAGCGATTTTCGGATCATTTGAGGCAATCTGCCAGATCGCCAGAATCACGACCAGGATCGCGAGTTGCCAGACACGCAAGGCGAATCGTGATGTTGGTTTGAGTGCATTCCACATGAAGTCAGGCTCGCTTTTGCTGGGCATAGCCCTTGAGGACTTCATCACGCAATACGGCCCAGATCGCGCCATGCAGTTCGATAAAGCGTGGATCCATCCGCACTTCAGCCACGTCGCGCGGGCGAGGCAAGTCGATGACAAATTCGCCAATCGGGTGCGTGCCGGGGCCGGCAGACAACACCACCACGCGGTCACTCATCGCAATGGCCTCATCCAGGTCATGCGTAATGAACAGCACTGCGCGACGCTTGTCCATCCAGAGTTCCAGCACCTCGTTTTCCATCAGTTGCCGCGTCTGGATGTCAAGCGCCGAGAACGGCTCGTCCATCAGGATAATGTCTGGATCGCGGATCAGCGTTTGTGCCAGCATCGCACGCTTGCGCATGCCGCCTGACATCTGGTGCGGGTAGCGGTCTTCGAAGCCGCCCAGCCCCACGCGCCGCATCCAGACCCGTCCTTCCTCAAGTGCCTGCGCACGCCTGACACCGGCAAACTCGCGCCCGGCAATCACGTTGTCTAATGCCGAACGCCAGGGCAGCAGCGCCTCTCCCTGGAACATGTAACCCGCGCGCTTGTTGATACCGACCAACGGTTCGCCAAACACCCGCACCTTGCCGCTCGACGGGGACAACAACCCGGCGCCAACATTGAGCAGCGTCGACTTGCCACAGCCTGTTGGGCCAACGACTGAAACAAACTCGCCTGGCGCGATGGACAGTGTGGTGTGCTGCACTGCCGTATAGCGCTGACTGGCATCATCGCGCGCCACGAAGGTACAGGTGATGTTGTCCAGTGACAGGGCCGGGGCTTCAGACATTGACATTGGGGTATTTTGCGTTGGCTCGGATCGCGAAGTCGTTGGTCCAGGTCTTGGACAGGTCGATCTTCGCCGCCGCGATGTCTGGCGTGAAGGCTTCCAGGGCTTTCAGGGCGGTGGCTGGGCCGTCCGCGGGCATCATTCCGTCGGGCGACATGCCTTCAAGACCCTTGGTCACCGACAGTGTATAGACGGCTGGGTCACCTAGCAGGTAACTTTCAGGAACCGCCTTGGCAACGACCTCGGCACCCGCTGTCTGAATCCATTTATCGGCACGCACCATGGCGTTGACAAGTGCCTGCGTCGTGTTCGGATTGACGTCGATAAAGTTCTGCGATGTGTACAGGCAACCGGCAGGCATGTTGCCGCCAAAAATATCGATCGTGTCTTTCAGTGAACGCGTGTCAACGATGATCTGGATGTCGCCGGCGGCCTGCAGCACCGACAAAACGGGGTCAAGGTTGCAAATGGCGTCGATCTGGCCGCTACGCAATGCAGTGACCGCACCCGCACCGGCGCCCACGCCGATGAACGCAACATCCGAAGGCTTCAGGCCATGCTTGGCCAGGAAGAAGTTGACCATCATGCTGGTCGATGACCCAGGAGCCGTCACACCAATTTTCTTGCCTTTCAGGTCAGCCGGGCTCTTGTAACCAGCCATGCTTTTGGTCGACACGCCAATTGCCATCATCGGGGCGCGGCCCTGCAAGACCACGCAGCGATAAAACTGACCTTTTGACTGAAGGTTGATGGTGTGCTCGTAGGCCCCTGACACGACGTCGGCGCTGCCACCCACGACCGCCTGCAACGCTTTGGAACCGCCTGCGAAATCGGAGATGGTGACGTCCAGGCCTTCGTCCTTGAAATACCCCTTGCGCTCGGCAATCGTGAGCGGCAGGTAATAGGTCAGGGGTTTGCCGCCGACGGCAATATGCACTTTGCTGGTTTCGAGTTTCTGCGCGTGCACCAAAGCAGGCGCCACACCCAGAACGCCGGCTGCGCCGGCAAATTTGAATAGCTCACGACGTGAAATCGACATGTTTTGCTCCTGTTTCGTTATTATATTTTGACCTTCCCTTGCCACGTTCCGACGCGGCGGGGCAACCCTGAGATCAGGTGGGCTTGCGCTCCATCAGCGCCCAGGCGACCGTCCCTGCATCCACGTATTCTATTTCGCTTCCGGCAGGAACACCTCTTGCGAGCCGAGTCACTTTCAGACCTCGCCCGCGCAAGGCCTCGGAAAGGTAGTGGGCGGTCGTTTCACCCTCAGCCGTAAAGTTCGTGGCAAGGATGACTTCCTGGACGACGCCATTGTCGGCCCGCGTCAGCACGCGCTTGAAATCGAGCTCCTCCGGGCCGACCCCTTCAAGGGGAGCCAGACGCCCCATCAGGACGTAATACAGCCCTTGGTAGCCATGCGTGGCTTCGATGGAATTCTGATCCGCAGGGGTCTCGACCACACACAACAACGTTGCGTCACGTTGCGCGTGCTCGCAGGTTGCGCACACGGGGTCCTCAGTAAAACCATTGCATTGTTCGCAATGACGCAACCGCTGTACCGCCTGGGTCAGCGCCTGACCCAGATGCTGGGCGGCCTCCAGGTCATGCTGCAACAGGTGGTAAGCCATGCGACGCGCGGTACGAACCCCGACGCCAGGCAGCCGCTTGAGCGCATCGACCAGCGCGAGCAATGGCTGGGGTTCGGATGAAACGATTGCCATCAGAAGGGCAGCTTCATCCCGGGGGGCAAAGGCATCCCGGCCGTGACGGCCGACATTTTTTCCTGGGAGGTGGCCTCAGCCTTGCGCAGTGCGTCATTGAAGGCCGCAGCGACCAGGTCCTCCAGCATGTCCTTGTCCTCAGCCAGCAGACTGGGGTCAATGACAACGCGCTTGACATCGTGGCGGCAGGTCATCGTGACCTTGACCAGACTGCCGCCCGAGGCACCCTCGACAACAATGTCGGCCAGCGCGTCCTGGGCTTTTTTCATGTTCTCCTGCATCTGCTGCGCCTGACGCATCAGACCGGCAATTTGTCCTTTCATCATGATTCTGGATTCCTGGTGGTGATTTCTATTTACGGAACAGGACTGGGCCGGATCGAGCCCGGTACCACCTGCCCCCCAAAGTCTGTGACCAACGTCCGAACAAAGGGGTCGTTCTGGACGGTCTGTTCGGCAGCTTGCTGGCGTGCCTGCTGCGCCGCCAGGTCGAGCGTGTGCGCGGACTCGCTTTGCACGGCACCCACCTGATAGTTCACCTGAACGGGAAAGCCGAAATATTCCGACAGTACTGCGCGCAAGCGGTCAGCGTGCAGCCCTTCAGTCAGTGCCTTGCTCGGTACACGCAGCGTGATCGTGCGGCCCGCGACACCGAGGCATTCGGACTGTCTGCCCAACTGTGCTGCCATGCCCGACAACGGCAACTGCGTCGAAAACACGGCCCAGGGTGCAGGCAGGACGAGGCTGCCTGGGGCAGCGGCAGGCGCGGCCGCAGGTAACGCCGCAGGGGGCGAAGTGTCAGCAGCGATCTCAGCTTGCCCGACAACCACCGTCCGGCCAGAAAACTCGGAGGGCACCGCGGGCGCATACTCTTCGCCCTGAGCCAGATATTCTGGCTCTTCGAGTGCGCTGGACTCAAAGCGAGACTCAGGGTCGTCGCCCGCAGTTTGCACGGCGGGGGGGGTGACGACTGGCGGCGCCTCTGCAGGTGCAGCCCAGACCACAGGTGCAGGTGCTGGGTTCGATTCGGCTGCAGCAGTCGAAATCGCTGACGCGGCAGGAGCAGACGCAGCAGGTGAGGACATTTGCGCCGGCGCAGTCAGTACCGCCGGCGAATGGATCTGCGCGCCCGTGTTGGTGGCGCCATGCAGCGACAGCATGCGCAGGCAGGCCATCACGAAACCGGCATATTCATCGGGTGCGATCGCGAGTTCAGAGCGGCTATGCACCGCAACGGTATAAAACAGCTGGACCGCGTCGGGGTGCATGGTCGTGGCCAGGCGCGCAATGTCCTGGCCAAGCGGGTCGGCGTCGTCGATGGCCTGCGCCACGCGCTGCGCAATGGCGATACGCGACAGCATCACTGCCATATCGGCCAGTGCGGCACGGTAAGACAACCCCCGAATAGCCAGTTCGTCAGCGATTTCAAGCACGGCACCCGCCTGGCCGGACTGGAGCGCGTCGAGCAGGCGTACCAGGTGGCGCTGGTCTATCGTGCCAAGCATGCCGCGCACGGACTCTTCGGTCAGGTTGCCAGCACTATAGGCAATCGCCTGGTCGGTCAGCGAGAGCGCATCACGCATGGAGCCCGAGGCAGCCTGCCCCAGCAAGCGCAATGCGGGTATTTCGAACGGAATTTGTTCCTGGCCCAACACATTTTGCAAGTGCCCGACAATGGCATCACCTGGCATCTGCTTGAGATTGAATTGCAGGCAGCGTGACAGCACCGTCACCGGGATTTTTTGCGGATCGGTGGTCGCCAGGATGAACTTGACATGCGGCGGCGGTTCTTCGAGCGTCTTGAGCATGGCGTTGAACGCATGCCCGGACAGCATGTGGACTTCGTCGATCATGTAGACCTTGAACCGACCCGCGCCGGGCGAATACACCGCCTGTTCAAGCAACTGGGTCATCTCGTCAACGCCACGGTTCGAGGCAGCGTCCAGTTCGAGGTAATCGACAAAGCGACCTTCATCGATTTCTGTGCAGGCACGGCACACGCCGCACGGCTTGGCGGTGATGCCGGTTTCACAATTCAGGGACTTGGCCAGCAGGCGCGACAGAGTGGTCTTGCCCACACCACGTGTACCCGTAAAGAGCCAGGCGTGATGGAGTCGCTGCGTGGTCAACGCATGGGTGAGCGCGCGCACCACGTGGTCCTGACCAATCAGGGTCTCGAACGAGCGTGGACGCCACTTGCGCGCCAGAACCAGATAAGACATTAGGTTGGTGACCACCGACGAAAAATGAGGAGGCGAGCCTGACTTCGGCACTGACTCTGCACGACTATGGCTGCTTCGTTCCCGACCTGACCAGATTTGCCGTCGAACCATGCGAAGGGGCCCGCCAAACAGAATTCTAACAGGGCTTGGAACGTCACCGAGTGCGTGCCGTCAGAAACCGCACATTGACGCGACGGTTTCCCAGTTCAGGCGCATGCCGGGTGACAAATAGCCCCAGAAACCGGCCGCGAGCAACAGCACCAACACCCCCCCCAGAGCCAGCTTGGTGAGCCAGGAACACTTGTGGGCGGATGGTGTCGTTGTCATGTCGCGCGTGCGGCCTGATGCTCAGGCCGCAACGGGCGCCCGTTGCACGCCGATGGGTATTTCACGTATCGGCAGGCACAACACCGCAGCCATCAGCGCCAGCGCAATGCCCATCCACCAGACCATATCGTAACTGCCCGTCACGGCCTGGATGCGACCGCCCAGCCAGACGCCGGTGAAACTGCCCAATTGATGACCCAGGAACACCATGCCGGACAGTGTCGCGGCAAAACGCAAACCATAGATCTGCCCAATCAGGCCCTGCGTGAGTGGCACCGTGCCAAGCCAGAACAGGCCCATCCAGGCAGCAAACACATAGACCACCCAAATCGAAACCGGCATGACGAGAATCCAGAGGATACCCAAGGCACGCATAGCGTAGATCACGGCCAGCAGATTCTTCTTGCTGTGGGTGCCCCCGAGTTTCCCGGCGGTGAAAGACCCGAAGACGTTGAACAGCCCGATCAGGCCGATCGCGATCGCGCCACTGCTGGCATTGAGGCCGGAGTCGACGACGAACGCAGGCAGGTGCAACGTGATGAAGGCAGTGTGAAAGCCACAAACAAAGTAGCTCCAGAACAGAAAATGAAACGTCGGATGGCGCAAGGCCTGGCCAATGGCAGACAGCATGGACTGGTGCGGCCCGGTCGAGGCCTGGGGCTTGCCGCGCAGGAACCAGGTCAGCGGGATCGTCATGGCCAGTACGACCGACAATACCCCGTAGGCACCCGTCCACTGAAGCGAATCGATCAGAAACTGGCCAGTCGGCACGACCAGGAACTGACCCAGGGAACCGCCCGCGCTGGCAATACCCATGGCGGTGCTGCGCGAGGCGACCGGCACCGTGCGCGCGATGACGGGCAAAATTACGGCGAACGTCGTGCCGGCCTGGCCCAGGCCGGTCAGCAGGCCGGCACTGAGGTAAAGCTCAAGTTCCGTGCTTGCCAGACGATTTCCGAACAACCCGATGGCGTACAACGCCGCGCACAGGGCAATGGTGCGCGCCGAACCGAAACGATCAGCCATCATGCCCGCGGCAATCGCGCCAAAACCCCAGACCAGGTTCTGCAGGGCGAAGGCCATCGAGAACACTTCACGAGACCAGCCATGCTGAAGTCCCATCGGTTGCATGAACAACCCAAAGGT
>CAIJKV010000270.1 GCA_903821335.1 uncultured beta proteobacterium | reverse complement strand
TTCCGACTACTACGACACGATTCCACTTAACCGCTATGGCACACCCGAAGAAATCGCCAATGCGGTGGGCTTTCTGTGCAGTCCGGCCGCCAGCTTTATCAACGGTCAATTCCTGGCGGTGGACGGCGGCTTTGACGCGTCTGGCGTTGGCATTCCAACCTTGCGGAACAATCAATTATGAACATGCCCTATATCGTTGGCTGGGGTCACACCCCTTTTGGCAAACTCGACAACATCGAACTTGAACAACTGATCCGTGATGCGGCGCTGCCGGCCATTGAAAGTGCCGGTCTCGAGCCAACAGACATCGATGCGATCTTCATGGGTCATTTCAACGCTGGCTTCTCTGCGCAGGATTTCAGCGCAGCACTGGTCGGCGTCGCCATTCCCGAGTTCCGTCACACGCCGGCCGTGCGGATGGAAAACGCCTGTGCAACCGGGTCGGCCGCAATCTGGGCGGCCATGGATGCGCTGGGCAGTGGTCGCATCCGCAATGCCCTGGTGATTGGCATGGAAAAAATGAATACCCTGCCTAACCAGCAGATTGGCGAAGTCCTGCTCAAGGCTTCCTACTTCAAAGAAGAAGGCAAAACACCAGGCGGTTTTGCCGGGGTGTTCGGTACCATTGCCGGTGAATACTTTGAACGTTTTGGTGATCAGTCCGACGCGCTGGCTGCCATTTCAGCCAAGAACCATGCCAATGGCGTGCACAATCCGTATGCCCACATGAAACGCGACCTCGGGTTTGATTTCTGCCGCAACCCGTCAGACAAAAATCCTTTCGTGGCGGGCCCGCTCAAGCGGTCTGATTGCTCACTGGTGTCAGACGGCGCGGCCGCCCTGGTGTTGTCCAACCAACCGCTGGCCGGCGCAAGGGTGCCAGCCGTACGCTGGAAGTCACGCACCCACATCAACGAATTCCTGCCGCTGTCACGACGGGATGCGACCAAGTTCGAGGGGGCTGCCATGGCCTGGACCAAAGGCCTGGTTGACGCAAAGATCAAGCTTGCCGACTTGAATTTTGTCGAAACCCACGACTGTTTCACGATCGCGGAAATGCTTGAATATGAAGCCATGGGGCTGGCGCCGCATGGCCAGGGCGCGCGCGTCATCCTGGAAGGCGTCACGCGCAAGGACGGCTCGCTACCCGTCAATCCGTCGGGCGGCCTGAAGTCGCGCGGCCATCCCATTGGCGCCACCGGCGTGTCGCAACACGTCATGGCAGCCATGCAACTTGCCGGCCAGGCCGGTGGCATGCAGATCGCCAACGCACGCTTGGGGGCGGTCTTCAACATGGGGGGCGCCGCCGTCGCCAACTACCTGAGTGTGCTGGAGTCTGCGTGAACCCTGCTCAAGTCATGAATCTGGGTCGGCTGTTGACACAGACGGCCCGACTGTTCCCGGATCATGTTGGCCTGATCTCTGGTGATCACAGCTGGACCTGGTCCCAGATCAACGCACGAGTCGATGCCATGGTCAGCGCCCTGCGCGCCCTGGGCATCAAGCGCGGCGACAAAATTCTGATGCAGTCGCGCAACAACCTGCAGTCGTTTGAATTCGGCTGGGTCGCGTTCAAGCTAGGTTGTGTGTGGGTACCCACCAATTTTCGACTGACTCCCCCTGAGGTCGCCTACCTGGGCGCCTCGAGCGGCTCGGTGGCCATGGTGGTCGAGGATATTTTCCCCGAACATACCGATGCGGTGCAGGCCGAGTCGACAACGCTCAGACACATCATATCCATCGGCACGCCACGCGCAGGTGAACGGTCCTACGAAGCCATGGTGGCCGAGCACATGGGCGCATCGTCAGCGGAAGAGACCGTTGCCCACGACGACCCGCTTTGGTACTTCTATACCTCGGGCACGACGGGCAAGCCCAAGGCCGGTATTCTCACGCACGGTCAGATGGCCTTTGTCGTCACCAACCATCTGGCTGACCTGATCCCAGGCACCTACGAAACCGACCGGTCCATCGTGGTGGCCCCGCTTTCGCACGGGGCCGGCATTCATGCTCTGCTCAACGTCGCGCGCGGTGCGGCTTCCATATTGCTACCGAGTGAAAGATTTGATCCGCAAACGTTCTGGCAGCTCGTCGAACACCATCGGGTGACTAACCTGTTCACCGTTCCCACCATCGTCAAGATGCTGGTTGAGCATCCCGCGGTCGACCAGTACGACCACAGCTCGCTGCGCTACGTGATCTACGCCGGCGCTCCGATGTACCGCGCTGACCAGAAACTGGCGTTGCAAAAGCTTGGCAAGGTGCTGGTCCAGTATTTCGGACTCGGCGAAGTGACCGGCAACATTACCGTACTGCCGCCACACATGCATGCGACCGACGACGACGATCCCAACGCCAATATCGGCTCTTGCGGGCGTGCCCGCACCGGCATGGACGTCGCAATCCTGGATCACCAGTACCAGCCGGTGCAGGTTGGTGAAATTGGGGAAATCTGCTGTCGTGGCCCAGCCGTATTCGAAGGCTATTTCGGCAACCCCGAGGCGACTGCCAAGGCACTTCGGGGTGGCTGGTTCCACACCGGGGACCTCGGCAGGATGGATGCGCGCGGACTGCTCTACATCACCGGTCGCGAGTCGGACATGTACATTTCCGGCGGTTCGAACGTCTACCCCCGTGAAGTCGAGGAAGTCCTGCTCACACACCCGGGCGTCGGCGAAATCGCGATCCTGGGGGTGCCGGACGAAAAGTGGGGTGAGATTGGTGTCGCAGTTGTGGTCAGGCGACCGGGCACAGCACCCGTCGACGGGGCCGCACTGCTCGGTCATCTCGATGGGCGCTGCGCCAAATACCGCTGGCCCAGGCTTTTCTTCTTTTGGGACACGATGCCAAAGTCGGGCTACGGCAAAATTGTCAAAAAAGACATCTTGCGACAGTTAATCGAGCGCGGCGACATCAAAGACCTCTCAATCACCTAGGGACTACCCGCACTACGCACCATTGAGCCCTGTTTTAGCCAGACTTGCGTGGTAAAACCCTGCTTTTCCAGCCAAGTTCTGGCGACAAATTCTAGTTACCCTGATGGAGACAACAATGAACATCACACGACGTACTCTTATTGTCGGCGCTGGCGCTGGTGCCATTGCCGCGCCGTTTACCAGTGTCTTTGGCCAGAAAGCAGAATTCAACTACAAGTACGCCAACAACCTGCCTGTGACGCACCCGATGAATACGCGTGCGAAAGAAATGGTCGAGGCCATTCTTAACCAGACCAATGGTCGCGTCAAAATCGAAATATTCCCCAACAGCCAATTGGGCAATGACACCGACATGCTCAGCCAGGTTCGTTCGGGTGGCGTTGAGTTCTTCACGCTGTCGGGCCTGATCCTGCAGACGTTGGTGCCAGCCTCCGGCATCACGGGCATCGGTTTCGCCTTCCCCGACTACGAAAAAGTCTGGTCAGCGCTCGATGGCGACCTGGGCACTTACGTGCGCAGTCAGATCGCCAAGGCCAACCTCGTCGCCATGGACAAGATCTGGGACAACGGTTTCCGCCAGATCACCTCGTCGACCAAGCCTATCGTGACGGCAGCAGACCTCAAAGGGATGAAGATCCGCGTGCCGGTGTCGCCTCTCTGGACTTCCATGTTCAAGGCCCTCGATGCTGCCCCCGCGTCGATCAACTTTGCCGAGGTCTATTCAGCCCTGCAGACTAAAGTGGTTGAAGGTCAGGAAAACCCGCTCGCGATTATCGACACTGCCAAGCTGTACGAAGTGCAGAAATATTGCTCGATGACCAACCACATGTGGGATGGTTTCTGGTTCCTGGCAAACAAGAAGGCTTGGGAAAAGATTCCAGCCGACGTGCGCGCCATCGTAGCCCGCAACATCAACGAGGCGGGCATGAAAGAACGCATCGATGTGTTCAAGCTCAATGGTTCGCTGCAAAACAGCCTGGCCACCAAAGGCCTGACATTCAACACGCCAACGACCGAGAGCTTCCGCGAAAAACTGCGTAGTGCCGGCTTCTACGCCGAATGGAAGGCCAAGTTTGGCGAGCAGGCCTGGGCAATTCTTGAGCGTAGTGTAGGCAAACTGGCATGAGTTCACTTGATCCGATAACCGGCGACCCCGCCGATGATCGGACTTTGTATGGCGAGCACGGCGTACCCGTCGCGCTCGCCGAGCGGCCATTGCTTAAAAACATCGACACGGTGCTGGGTCTGCTGGTTGAAATACCGGCAGCCCTGCTCGTGCTGGCTGACATCGTGGTGCTGTTTTGCGGCGTGTTTGCCAGGTTCGTCTTGCATAGTCCCCTGGTCTGGTCCGATGAACTCGCCTCCATCCTGTTCCTCTGGATGGCCATGCTGGGTTCAGTCGTTGCGTTTCGTCGTGGCGAACACATGCGCATGACTGCGTTGGTCAGCAAAGTCTCCCCGACCAATCGCGCCTTACTCGACGCCGTAGCCATCAGTGCCTCGCTGGCGTTCCTGATCATGATCGCCTGGCCGTCACTGGAATATGCGATGGACGAGTTGGCCATCACCACTCCCGCGCTTGAGATTACCAATGCCTGGCGCGCAGCGGCGTTGCCCGTCGGTGTGGCACTTATGATGGCGTTCGCAGCGATTCGCCTGTTGCGCATTGCTGACCGCAAGCAGGTGGTTCGCGCCATCCTGATCGTGGCCGCCATCGTGGCGGTTTTCTGGCTGGCCGAGCCCCTGTTCCAGGATCTTGGCCGACTGAATCTTCTGATCTTCTTCGTGGGTGTCGTCGCGTGCAGCGTGTTTGCAGGGATTCCGATCGCCTTCGCCTTCGGCCTGGGCACGTTCAGCTACCTGGCACTCAGCACCAGTACCCCTCTGCCGGTCATGGTGGGGCGCATGGACGATGGCATGTCGCACCTGATCCTGCTGTCGGTGCCGTTGTTCGTGTTCCTGGGCTTACTGATCGAGATGACCGGCATGGCGCGCGCCATGGTGGCGTTCCTCGCGGGAATGCTGGGACGCGTGCGCGGTGGTCTGTCTTATGTCCTGATCGGCGCGATGTACCTGGTCTCGGGCATTTCGGGTTCCAAAGCTGCCGACATGGCGGCCGTTGCCCCGGCGCTATTTCCGGAAATGAAAAAACGCGGCGCCAAGGAAGGCGACCTGGTGGCACTGCTGTCGGCCACGGGTGCCCAGACCGAAACGGTGCCGCCCAGCCTGGTGTTGATCACCATTGGTTCAGTCACCGGCGTGTCGATCGCTGCCTTGTTCACGGGCGGTTTGCTACCGGCTGTCGTCCTGGGCATCACGCTGTGCATGGTGGTCTGGTTTCGCTATCGGCACGAAGACTTGAGCGGTGTTGAGCGCACGCCACCCCTCAAAGTATTGCGCCTGTTTATCATCGCATTCCCAGCGCTGGCGCTGCCCTTTGTCATCCGGGCGGCGGTCGTCAATGGGGTCGCCACAGCGACCGAAGTATCGACCATCGGCATTGTCTACGCCATCGTGGCCGGCATCGTCGTATACCGCCAGTTTGACTGGAAACGCCTGGGTCCCATGCTGGTCAACACGGCCTCGCTGTCGGGTGCGATCCTGATGATCATCGGGACGGCGACCGCGATGGCCTGGGGCCTGACCCAGTCAGGCTTTTCGCGGCTGCTGGCTGAAGTCATGGGAGGGCTGCCGGGTGGCGCCCCCATGTTCATGGCGGTATCGGTGGTCGCCTTCATCGTTCTTGGCTCTGTGCTGGAAGGCATTCCGGCCATCGTGCTGTTCGGGCCCTTGCTGTTCCCGATCGCACGCCAGTTGGGGATCAACGACGTGCACTACGCGATGGTCGTGGTGCTCTCGATGGGGCTGGGGCTGTTCGCGCCGCCACTGGGCGTGGGCTATTACGCCGCGTGCGCGATCGGACATGTCAACCCGGACGTGGGCATACGACCCATCGTCGGCTACATGATCGCGCTCCTGATCGGCGTCATCATTGTGGCCGCCGTACCCTGGATTTCAATCGGCTTTCTGTAGTCGGCTCAAGGACTGGCACGACTGACATGGCCACACCGCTTATTGCCTTTCTGACCCCAGTGGCGGCCGTGACGCGCGCTGAAATCGAACGCCTGGCACCACCGGGGTTTTGCCTGATTTTTGCACAAACCCATGCGCGGACTGAGCATGTGCAGATGCTGGCCCGAGCAAACTATGCGGTACCGGCTGCCACCTGGATGGACAGGGACCTGATCCTTCAGGCTCCTCACTTAAAAATGATCCAGAAGTGGGGTGTGGGCATCGACAAGATCGACCTGCAGGCCGCGCGCGAGGCCGGGGTCACCGTTGCGATCACGCCGGGTGCCAGCGCAGGCCCGGTTGCCGAGCATACCGTCATGCTGATGCTGGCGGTCTTGCGCCGCCTGCCGCTGGCGCACCGCAGTCTGACGCAAGGGCAATGGATTCCAGCGGCGTTGCGTACCTTGTGCTTTCAGCTGGCTGGTAAAACTGTGGGGCTGCTTGGTTTTGGCAATATCGCCCGCCAGGTGGCCAAGCGATTGCAAGGGTTTGATGTCAATGTGATTTATCACAGCCGCACGCGCGTGGACCCTGCCCTCGAAACGCTTGCACACGCGACCTACGTCGACCATGACACCCTGTTCGCGCAAAGTGACATCCTGAGCCTGCACATACCGTCCACACCGGCCACGCACCACCTCATTGACGCGAACATGTTGTCAAAAATGAAACCAACGGCCATCCTGATCAACACCGCGCGCGGTGAACTCATTGACGAAGCCGCACTGTTGCAGGCCCTGAACCTGGGGCGGCTGGCCGCAGCGGGCCTGGACACCTTTGAAAGCGAACCGCCACCGGCCAGTCACCCACTCCTGCACATGGATCAGGTGGTCGTGACCCCGCACGCTGCAGCGGGTGTCTTTGATAACCTGGCCAACATCGTCGGCCATATTTTTCGAAATATCCAGTTGTTCGAAGCGGGCCAACCTTTGCCCGCAGCCGATCTTGTCGTCGCAACGCCCATACAGAAATAACTTTCGCTTTTTGTCCAAACGTTTACTATTTCCACGATCGACATGCCGGGCCTGTCCTGATTCAAGCCGGGCGTACTGGAAGATAAACACAACACTCAAATCATGCAGTGGAGACAGCCTTGACCGGAAAATATTCGACTCAGTTTGAGTGCCTGTTCGGCAAGATCAGCCAGGAAGAATGGGAAACCCGCGTCACACTGGCGGCCTGTTATCGCCTGATGGACAAGTTCGGCATGACCGACCTGATCTATAACCACATCACCGCGCGTATCCCGGGCACGCAAGACTTACTGATCAATCTGTATGGCCTGCTGTACAAGGAAATCACCGCCTCGAGCCTGGTACGCATCACTGTCGAAGGTGAAATCGTCCGCAAGCCGGATACCGACTACGGCATCAACAAATCGGGCTACGTGATTCATGGCTGTATCCATACCGCACGCAAGGACGTGCAGTGTGTGATCCATACCCACACACGTGCCGGCATGGCGGTTGCCTCAATGCAATGCGGCTTGCTGCCACTGACCCAGACCGCCAGCCGGTTCAATCATCACCTGGCCTATCACGACTTTGAAGGCCCTGCCGTCGACCTGGCCGAGCGTGAACGCCTGGTGCATGATCTCGGGCAACACCACGCAATGATCCTGCGTAATCACGGTTTGCTGACCAGTGGCGCCTCGGTGCCGCAGGCGTTTAACCTGATGTACCAGCTTGAAATGTCGTGCCGCGCGCAAGTCGACGCCATGGCAGCCGGCACCGACCTGCTGCTGCCACCGGCTGAAATCCTGGAACGCTCAGCCCACCTTTACCAGCCATCTGTGCGCCGCCCCTATGGCGAACTTGAATGGCACGCCATGCTCCGCTTGCTTGATGCCGAGCCTGGCGGCTACCCTGCCTACTCGTGCTGACATGACCACACCCTCGATTGCACAGTCTGTGCCGCTGGGCCTGCACGGTATCTGCGACTGCCACACGCATGTCTTCCCGCCCGCGGCCCAGTTTCCATTTTCACCTGGGCGGCACTACACACCGGACCTGGCGAGCATTGAAGACTTGCACGCCATGCACCGTGCAATCGGGGTCGAACGCGTGGTGATCGTGCATCCGAGCCCGTATGGCACGGATAACGCCTGCCTGTTATGGGCACTGCGCACAATTGGCGAAACCGCCCGCGGTGTAGCCGTGATCGAGCCAGACACGTCCGCGCAAACGCTCGCTGCACTGCATCAGGCGGGCGTGCGAGGCACGCGACTGAATCTGGAAACGATCGGCCAGAGTGACCCGGCCATCGCGCAGCAACAGTTCAAGCAGACTGCACAGCAGGTCTCGCCGTTAGGCTGGCATGTCCAGCTCTACACGAACCTGGGGGTCATCGACCGCCTGCATGACACATTCATGGATGCCTGCGTCACTGTCGTGATCGACCACTTTGGACGACTGGACGCCACAAAGCCCCTGCATCAGCCAGGTTTCGACGCACTACTGTCGCTGGTGCGCGCGGGCAAGGTCTACGTCAAGCTTTCGGCACCTTATCGTGTGTCCGAGGCTGGCGGCTACCCGGATCTGGAACCCTTTGCGCAGGCCTTGATCAACGCCAATGAAGATCGCCTGGTGTGGGGGTCGGACTGGCCCCATCCCTTTCCGCCCAAAGGCCATGTCCGCCGCCCCGAGTTGATTGAAAAATTTCACCACGAAGACAACCTGGCCGCGCTGCAGCGCCTGATCCAGTGGGCACAAACCCCCGAACGGGCAAAGAAAATCCTGGTCGACAATGCGGCACGTCTATACGATTTCTGAAGTTACTGCCGGGGCGCACCGGGCCACGATACAACCCTCAGGGCGGACCGGGTGTCGCGCCCTGAGGGGGTCTTGGGTCACTTACTTGGTGGACAGACCCCGACTCACGAGAAAGTCCTGGATCAGGGCTGCGATCTGATCCGAGTTGCGGTCCATCATCATCATGTGGCTGTTGCCTTTGATGCCAGCAGAGGGCAGAACAATGGACTCGGTCTTGCCACCGATACGATTGACCGCAGCGCGGAACTGTTCTTGCTTAGCATAGATGTTTTTCCAGAACGGCTGCGTGTCGAGATAGTCGCCCCAGACCCACAAGATAGGAATGTTGCGCAACGCGCTGATATCGGTCTTGTCAGGATCTGGCGCGCCACTGGGCTCGACCAGCACCAGTGCCTTGACCTTGCTCGGGTTGTTCAGGGCGGCCGTGATGCCAAAATTACCACCCTGGCTGTGAACCAGGATCACGCAGGGGCATACCTTATCGACATACTCGTCGTAAGCTTTCTGGGTCACACCATCATTGGTCACCCAGCGCGGAATGCCCTGCTTGGTGAACTGATCAAAGGCCTCGATCGGGAACTTTGTATCAGGCATGGCGACTCGCTCGGCAGGATTGGTCGCATAGGTCTTGCCAAAGCGGAATAACTCCCAGGCTTCCTTCTTGGTGCGAAACATCGGGTCGCTCTTGAAAATCTGGGGAAACCGTGCCCAGGACGCGCGTCCACGTTCGACCGCATCACTGACATAGGTGTCCCAGCCCGCTTTCAGAAAGTACATTTCCCAGCCCGGTTTGCCGTCGGGTTTGGTTTCATACGTCACGCCGGCCAGTCCACCGCCGTGCCAGAGCAAGAGCGGCACCTTGCCCTTGGGCTGTGCGAGCAAGGTGTAATGCACATACATCTGTTCAACCTCAAAATCACCATTTGGGTTGACCTTGAGCGGGGGGGCACCCGGACTAAAAATAATTTCCTGTTCAGGCAAGCCTGTCAGGGTGACCTGGCGCCCGCCTATGTGGTAGGACCCCACTTCCTTGACGGACAAGTCCTGACTGGCGCAACCAGCCAACGCGAGCACGGCGGCGGCAGCAGCCAGCGGGACGAACGAACGTATTGATTTCATACTGTCTCCTGATTGTTGTTGAAATGGCTCTTATTATTTAATTGCTGGCCAGGCAAGTGAGTGAACGATTTAAAACTCGGATTAACGATGGTCGTGCGAATGAATCTGCAAGGCTTCAAGAAAGCGCGACACCATGTTGTAGGCGCCAACGGTGGCGGTCAACTCAACCAGCAGGCGGTCGCTCAGCACAGCCTTGACGGCTGCAAACACCACTTCAGGCACCTGGATCGTTTTTGTCATGGCGTCGGTATACGCCAGGACAGCCCGCTGCGTGGCGTCGAACTTGTCTGAACTTTCCCAGGTATTCAACTCGTCAAGCTGGGCCTGCGTGACGCCTTCGCGCAACGCGATCGGGCCATGCTGCTCGGCCTCGTAGGGAGCGCCGTTGATCACGGCCACACGCATGATTACCAGTTCGCGCAGCGAGGCCGGCAACGTGCTGAGCTGGCGGATCGACGTCAGGTAGTTGAGCCAGCCGCTGGCAACCGGGGGGCTGTGCAACAGCATCTGGTAAAGATGCAGGATGTTGCCACGTTCGGCAACAATGCGGTCCACCAGGGGTTTTGCCTCGGGGGTGGTCAGGTCAGCGTAGGGAATTCGGGCCATGAGGTGTGTCTCGGTATTTTTGTAAGGTGTTGAGTGACAGGCGTCGAACCAGGCGCGCGGAGTGGTTCAGCGCATGGGCATTGACGCTCATAATATAAACGCTTTCTCGTGCCGCACGTCGCGCTGTCGACCTTGTTGCCAGGACGTACTGTGCGGCCAGCCCAACACCGCCTCAAGCCATCAGCACACCAAAGGTGTCCGATGCCGGGCGACCGGGTTCGGGCAGGAAAGCGTCGTTCAGAATGCCGATCAGTCCTTCGTACGTGACCTCGCGCGGGTTGGGCAGGACTTGTCTGGAATTGGTCATGGCATCCTTGGCGATATCAGCAATGGCCTTGCGCGGGATGCCGAGTTCATCGATGTAGCGCGCAATACCAATGTCCTGTGACAGCGATTCCACCGCCAGGATCGCGCGTTCTGCCGCAGCACGTGGCGACAAGCCCTCGACCGACTCGCCCATCGCCCGGGCAATGTCACCAAACCGCTCGACGGCAGCCACCAGATTGAACTTCATGACATGGGGTAGCAGTACCGCATTGGCGATGCCGTGGGGAATGTTGTAGAGACCGCCAAGCGGCATCGCCAGTCCGTGCACCATCCCGGTTGCTGCGCTGCCAAAGGCCAGCCCCGCATACAAGCTGGCAGTGAGGACATCCTCACGGGCATCGATGTTGCCACCACAATGCACGGCGGTGCGCAAGGACCTGCTCAGGCGGCGAATCGCCTCGAGCGCGAAATGATCGGTGAGCGGCTGGGCAAAGCGCGACACGTAGGCCTCGATGGCGTGGGTCAGCGCATCCATGCCCGTGGCGGCCGTGATCTTGCCAGGCAAGCCAACGGTCAGCTCCGCGTCCAGCAACGCGGTGTCAGCCATCAGGTAGCGGCTGACGATCCCTTTCTTGGTACGCAGTTTTTTCAGGCTGAGCACGGCCACGTTGGTGACCTCGCTGCCTGTGCCGGCCGTGGTCGGGATCAAGATCTTGGGCAACCCGGGGGCGGGAACTTTTTCAATGCCCAGATAGTCCTCTGTCTTGCCACCATTCGTCGCCAGGATCGACGCGCATTTTGCGGTATCGATGGGGCTGCCGCCGCCCAGGCCAATGACCAGGTCTATGCCCTGCTCGACCACGAACCTGGCGCAGGCATCGACACTCTCGACGCTTGGATCAGACTCGACGTCGCTGTAGATTTGCACATTGAAATCGGACAGCAAGGCGGCGACCCGTGCCGGAATGCCTGTCAGAACCAACCCCGGGTCAGTCACGATCAGGACGCGCGTGGCGCGCAGGCGTGCGACCTCTTGTGCGAGCGTCGCGATCGATCCGCGCCCCTGCACCAGTCGGCTGATATTGTGAAAAATGGAAGTCGGTGACATCGTGTTCCCCCGCGTTATTTTTTTACACGTCAAGGCCGGTCAGCCTCATGCCTGACAACCAGTCGGCACCCGTCATTATTGCAACATTCTCTTTGAACCACACTGAAGTCTCCCGTCCACGTGTCGTGAGTTTGATGACGTCCTGCATTATTGTCAGATGCCTGCGAGCGGACAAGTCGTTATAGTTCAACTGAAGCTGAAAAAAATTATTATTCTGGATGACCCATGCACCTTCCCTCCTTCAAAGGTGTGCTGGTGCCAGCGGTCATCACGCGCCTTGGCAGTGTCAGCAATGCCGCCGACGAACTCAACCTGAGGATCGTTAACACAACCATCACACCCAGGAGGGCGAATGAATTTCGAACTATCCCCGGAACACGCGGCCATTTGCGATGCCGTTCGTCAAACGTGTTCACCCTTCACTGAAGACTACTGGCTTGCGCGCGACGACGACGCAGTGTTCCCGCATGACTTTCATGCCGCGATGGCCAAGGCAGGATGGTTGGGCATCGCCATGCCCGAGGCGTACGGCGGATCAGGGCTGGGCATCACCGAGGCGTCACTGATGATGCAGACGATCGCCGAAACAGGTGCCTGCATGTCGGGCGCCTCGGCCGTCCACATGAACATCTTCGGTCTCAATCCTATCGTGGTGTACGGGACTGAAAAGCAAAAAATGCAATACCTGCCCCCCGTCAACGAAGGCAAGGTCAAGGCCTGTTTTGGTGTGACTGAACCTAACACGGGCCTGAACACCACCGAGCTCAAGACGCGTGCGGTCCTCGTGGGTGACCGCTATGTTGTGCATGGCCAAAAGGTGTGGATTTCGACCGCGCAGGTCGCCGACAAGATCCTGCTGCTGGCACGCACCACCCCGATCGAGCAATGCAAGAACCGCACGCATGGGCTGTCGCTGTTCTACACCGATTTGGACCGTAGCAAGGTTCAGGTACATCGTATCGACAAGATGGGGCGCCACGCCGTGGACTCAAACGAGCTGTTCATCGATGGCCTGGAAATTCCGGTCGAGGATCGGATCGGCGAAGAAGGCCAAGGTTTTCGCTACATCCTGCACGGCATGAACCCGGAGCGCATCCTGATCGCTGCCGAGGCCATCGGCATTGGTCGCGTGGCGCTGCGCAAGGCCACCGAATACGCCAAGGAACGCGTGGTATTCAACCGCCCGATCGGACAAAACCAGGCCATCCAGCACCCGCTGGCCAAGAACTGGATGGAGCTAGAAGCCGCGCGCCTGATGACCATGAATGCCGCCTGGTTGTATGACCAGCACCTGGAGTGCGGTGCCCAGGCCAATGCTGCCAAATACCTGGCAGCCGAAGCAGGGTTTCGAGCCTGCGAGCAGTCTGTGATGACCCATGGGGGGTTTGGCTATGCCAAGGAATATCACGTCGAACGCTACCTGCGCGAGGTCATGATCACGCGCATTGCACCGGTCAGTCGCGAACTGATCCTGTCGTTCGTGGCCGAGCGCGTGCTGGGTTTGCCAAAGTCGTATTAGGCCACGTCGCCGGCTTGAAGCCGGCGATTGATCAGACCCTCATTTTCAAGTGAACCGTTACGCCTGTTTATTGCCGGCATTAGCAGCGGCTTCGAGCTTGGCCCGGTGGGCGGCCTTCTTGGCAGCTTTCTTTTCTGCGATCGAATCGAAAAACCCCTCGATTTCAACAAAGAACACGGGCACCAACGCCACGGCCAGGCAAGTCGACGCAATCATGCCGCTAAACACAGTGATCCCGATCGAGACCCGGGCGGCAGCGCCCGCACCCGACGACGTCAACAACGGCACCACGCCCAGGATGAACGCAATGGAGGTCATCACGATCGGACGGAACCGCTCGTGCGACGCCTTGAGCGCAGCCTCAACCAGACTCAAGCCCTCTTTCTTGGCCTCCAGCGCGACCTCGACGATCAGGATCGCGTTCTTGGACGCGAGCGCGATCATCAGCACCAACCCGATCTGCACATAGATATTGTTCGGCATTCCGACCGCAAGCAGCGCGCTCACCGTACCAACCAGTGCCAGCGGTACGGCAAGAATCACCGGCATCGGAGCGACCCATGATTCATACTGGGCGGCCAGCACCAGGTACACCAGCAAAATGGACAGGGCAAATACCAGTACCACGGTATTGCCAACCAGCTTTTCCTGGTACGACATGGCGGTCCATTCAAAGGCCGTGCCTTCCGGCAAGACCTCGCGGGCAACTTCTTCAAGGGCCGCCAACACCTGCCCGGAACTGTAGCCTTCTGCCGCAGCACCCAGCACGATTGCAGTCGGGTACAGGTTGTATTGCGACGCAATGGCCGGCCCCGTGGTCTCGGTAATATCGATAAACGAGCCCATGGGAACCATTTCACCGGTCTTGCTCTTGACGTACAAACGGCCGATCTGATCAGCGGTCATGCGGCTTTTTCCGTCAGCTTGCACATAGACCTGGTACGTCTGGCCAAATTTGAAGAACTGGTTGACGTAGGACGACCCCATGGAAGCCTGCAAGACATCGTAGGCATCGCCGAGTGACACCCCAAGCGTCTCGGCACGCGCCGGATTAAAGGTCAGCTTGAGTTGCGGAACGCTATTGCGGAACGGTGAAAATGCCGCCAGAATCTCTGGCCGTTCGCTCGCTGCCTTGGTGAAGGCCTCTGTCACCGTCGCCAGCTTATGGAAGTTGTTGCTGCCATCGGTCAGTTCAAGCTGCAGCGAGAAACCCCCAGACAAGCCCAAGCCAGGAATCGCCGGCGGCACCAACACGCGGGACTGCACTTCCTGGACGGCAAGCACTTGCTTGGAGATATTCATGTAGATGGACTTGAGGTCCTGACCCTTCGCCTTGCCACGCTCTTCCCAGGGCTTAAGGATGACATACATGACCCCGGTATTTGACTGTGAGCTGTTGTTGTTCATCGCGCTCACGCCCCCGATCGAAATGACGGTCTCGACCCCCGGCACCGACTTGATAATCTTGGACACGTCCTTCATGCCGTCCTGCGTGCGCGGCAGTGCCGAGGCATCAGGCAGTTGCGTGGCCACGAGAAGATAGCCCTGATCTTCGTTTGGAATGAAACCCGTTGGCAGGTAAATCAGCCCGCCTATGGCCCCGACAATCAAGAGCAGTCCAACCAGTGAGGTCGTCTTGCGGTTCTCCATCAGGTGACGCATCAGGCGCGCGTACCAGTCCGAGACCTTCTCGAAGTAGAGGTCAAACTTGGTGTAGAACCAGTTCTTTTTAGCGTTGGGAATCTTGGGGGTAATGAATTGCGCAGCCTGGGTCGGCTTGAGCGTCACCGCGTTGATACCGCTGATCAGGGCCGTGGCGGCGATCACGAGCGCGAACTGACGATACATCTCGCCGGTGATACCGGCGATGAACGAGGCGGGCAAAAATACCGCCATCAACACGAGCGTGATGCCGATAATCGGCCCCATCAACTCAGTCATCGCGCTGATCGCGCCTTCTCGCGGGGTCTGGCCCTGCTCAACTTTCTTGGCCACGCCTTCAACCACCACAATCGCATCATCGACCACGATACCAATACACAGGACGATGGCAAAAAGTGTCAGCAGATTGATCGAGAACCCCATGCCCGCCATACAGGCGAAGGCCCCGATGATGGTGACCGGTACGGTGGTCGCTGGCACCAGTGTCGCGCGCCAGTCCTGCAAAAAGATCATGATGACCAGCAACACGAGAATGCCAGCCTCAAACAGCGTGTGATACACCTCGCTGATTGACGCAGTCACGAACATCGTGGTGTCGAAAGGGATGTCCCAGGAGATTTCCTTGGGAAACGTCTTGGCGATCCTCGTCATTTCCGCGCGCACGGCCTGCCCGGTGGCGATGGCGTTGGCGGCTGGCAACTGATAAATGGCGACACCACCCGCCGGGTGCTCGTCAACCTTGAAGAACTGGCTGTAGTTCTGGCTACCCATTTCGATGCGGGCAACGTCTTTCAGTCGGGTGATTTCCCCCTGATCGTTGCTCTTGAGCAATATCTCGCCAAACTGCTCTGGCGTATCGAGCGCACTGGTCACATTCAGCGTCAACTGAAAATCCTGACCATCTGGAACCGGCGGGGCACCAACTTGTCCGGCCGCCAGCATGACGTTTTGACGGCTGATGGCACTCATGACGTCGGTCGGCGTCAGATTGCGCATTTTGAGCTGCGCGGGGTCTATCCACACGCGCATGCTGTAGTTACCGACCCCGAACACGTTGGCCGCGGCCACACCAGGGATACGTGCGAGCCGGTTTTGCAACCTCAGGTTGGCAAAGTTACTCAGGAAAAGCGCATCGTGGTCCGGATTGGTAGACGTCAGCGTCACGATCTGCAAAATGGCGGTCGACTGAGTCTTAGTGGTGACCCCCTGCTTTTGCACTGCGGCCGGCAGCGAGGGCAACGAAATGGCGACCCGGTTCTGGACGTTTACCTGGGCGATATCGGGGTTGGTGCCAACCTGGAACGTCACCGTCAGGGTGTAGCGACCATCATTGGTCGAATCAGACTCCATATAGAGCATGCCATCGACGCCGTTGACCTGGGTCTCGATGTTGCTCGCCACCAACTGCTGCACCAGCGAGGCACTGGCACCGGGCCAGGACGTGGTGACCTGTACCGTGGGCGGGGTCATGGGTGGGTACTGCGCGATTGGCAAGCCAAAGATCGACACGGCACCGATGAGCATCGTGATCAGTGCGATCACGTTGCCAAGCACGGGGCGTTCAATAAAATATTTTGAGAGCATAAGTCGTCTAGTCGCCCAGTCGTATTATTTCTTGGGCAAGGGATCGATCGTGACCGTTTTCGGATCAACAACCTGGCCTTCACTCACATTAATGAAACCATTGATGATCACAACGTCCGCAGCGGCCAGGCCACTGCGGATTTCGGTCAGCGGGCCATATTTCTGGCCAAGTTTCACATTGCGCCGCATCACTTTTTTCTCAGCGCTCATCGTATAGACAAAGGAACCTTGCTGGTCAGCCATCAGGCTGCTGGTCGGGATCAAGAGACCTTGGCGCGCGTCGCCATACTGAAGCATCACCTTGGCATAGAGGCCGGGGATGAGGTTGAGCTGGTCGTTTTTCAACTCGGCCCGCAGTTGCAGAGAGCCTGTCGAGGTGCTGAGCAGGTTCGCTGCGAAATCGAGCGTGCCTTGGTGGGGAAAGCCCGTTTCACCCTGAAGCGCGACATAGACCGGCAAGGTATTGACCATGGCCTTGCGGTTGTCATCCGTCACGTAGGCTTTCTGGTACTTCAGCAAGTCACGTTCGTTAATTGAAAAATACACCCAGATCGGATTGATTTTCTGGATGACCGCGAGCTTGACGCCCTGCGGACTGCTCCCGAGATAGTTACCCTCGTCAATCAGGTGACGTCCCATCAAGCCGTCAAACGGTGCCCGGACCTCGGTGTAGCCGTAATTGATCTTGGCGAGCTTGAGATTGGCCTCTGCCTGCAAGAAGGCGGAGGTGGCTTTGTCCACAGAAGCCTGTGAGGTCGCGTTTTCTTTCAGCAACGATTTTTGCCGGTTGATTTCTATCTTGGCTTCTTCGAAGATCGCCTGGTTCAGCTTGACCTGTTGCGCATACTGGTCCTGCTCGATGATAAACAGCAACTGCCCCTTTTTGACATAGGCACCATCGGCAAAGCTGATCTTGGTCAGGTAGCCGGGCACCCGTGCTTCCAGGTTCACGTCAAGCACAGCCGAGACACTACCGTCAAACAATTCGTAGTTGCGAATCTCTTGTGTCAGCACGTTTGCCACGGTCACGGCGGGGGGCGCACGGGTCACAGGTGCCTTCTTTTCGCATCCGGCGAGCATGACAGCAGCCGAGATGGCCACCATCAGAGATGCTTTGCGGATGAGCGGGATGTTCAGGATCGTGCTCATTGACTCGTCTCACTTGACTTGACTAAACGCGGGTCGGCGGTGTTGATCAAAACCTTGCCCCAATCTGTTCGTTGCTGCATTTCACTGACCATGGGTTCAGGCAACCCCGGGATGGTCAGTTCGCCCGACCAACCCCCGCCCAGTGCCTTGAAGGCACCGACATACCCAAGCAACGTACTGGCCCCCGCCTGCACATAAGAGTCTTGCACGGCCAGGAGTTGCTGCTGCGCCACAATGACCGTGTTGTAGTCGTTTTGGCCCTGCTTGTAACGATCAAGCGCCAGCGTCGCCGCCTGCTGCGCGGCCACCACGGCCTTGGCCAGATCCTGGGTGGCGCTGCGTGAGGTGGAAATCAGGATGAGCGCATCTTCGACTTCTTTTTGAGCCCGAAGCACGAGGTTCTGGTAATTCAGGACGCTTTGCTGGAAAGCGGCGTCCTGGACCCTGATCTGGTCCACAATCGCGCCACGATAAAACAACGGAAAGGCGAAACTGCCCGCGATATTGGTGTTCTTGTTGTCCCAGGTGAACAGGCTACCCTGCGAAGCGCCTCCTGAGTAACTCATGCTCTGAAAGCCAAAATAGCCCGCCAGTGAAAAACTGGGATACAGCGCGGCAGCATTGACACCAATCAGCGCAGACTGGGCGGCGGCGGCATATTCAGCCTGCAGCACGTCCGGGCGCCGACGCAGGAGATCGGTCGGAATACCGACCTGCAACTCGGGCGGAGCCTTGAGGGTGCCCACGATGCCACCGAATTTTTTTGCATAAAAATCGGGTGGTTCACCCAGCAGGATACTCATCGCATACTGAGACTTCCTGAGCTCGGCAATCAGTCCGGGGATCTGGGCCTTGGTCTGTTCGTACTGCGACTGCGCCTGACTCAGGTCGAGCAAGGACGTGGCGCCGAAGCGGAAACGCGCCCCCGCGATGCGCAGGCTTTCAGCCTGCAACGCCAGGTTGGTCTTGGCGACGTCAATGAGCTGTTCGTAATACCGAATATTGATATAGGTGTTGGCCACGTCCGCAGCCAGCGACACGTCAGCCGCAGCATAGGTGGCGGCACTTGACAGGTAGGAAGCCGTCGCACTCTCAATACCGCGGCGGTATTTGCCCCAGAAATCGATTTCCCAATTGGCCGAAACCACCACATTTTGCAGATTGCTGGTCGAAGCGGTGTTCAGGAACTGGGTCAGCAGACTGGGAGCATTGGTCTGGGAAGCGTTGCCGCCCAGGCCTACCGTAGGCAGCAAGGTGGCATCGGCCACGCCTAACTGTGAGCGGGCCTGGTAAATGCGCAACGCCGCGATCTGCAGCGTCAGGTTCTGGCTGGACGCCGCTTTGAGCAACTCGGTCAGAGTCGGATCCCCAAATCCTGACCACCAGGTCACGGGATTAAGTGTCTTGTCGGCTGAAGTCTTGATTGCATCGGTGAATTCAGACTGGGCCGGCACATCAAACTGCCGCTGCGCCTTCGTCTCGGGTCGAGCGAAATCCGGGCCGACCATGCAACCTGACAAACAAGCGACCAGACCCGACAACAGGGAAGCGGTGACAATTTTCTGCAAAGTAAGTACCGTTTTGGGGAAATATCGCCAAATCATAAGGCAAATTCAGTGACCAACTGCAGTCACCCACGTCATCAAGTTAAAAATGCCAGAAAAAACACAATGTTTGTCTAATTTAGCCCAGTGAAAATGCTTACATCTTGAGGGTTGGGCCGGTCTTGCAGGCCTGCGCATAAGCCGTCGTTTCGAGCTGAAGCGTGGCTTGCCTGATGCCAAAGCGCTCTCGCACCTCGTACACCCCCTGTCGCAGTACGGCTTGTGTATCCGCGCAGGTCACATCGATCACCAGATGGGCCGTCACGGCGAACTCAGAGGTCGCCAGTGCCCAGACATGCAGATCATGCACGGCGGTCACGCCAGGCAGGTCAAGCAACGTCTGTTCGACCGCCTGCAAGCCGATATGACGCGGCACGCCATCAAACAACAAGTGCAAGGACTGGCTAAATAGCGGCCAGGTGCCAACAATAATGATCAGTGCCACCACCAGACTGATCGCCGGATCAATCCAGTCCCACCCAAGCCAGAGGTAGAGGCCACCCGCCATCATGACGCCAACCGATACCAGGGCATCGCCCGCCATGTGCAGGAATGCGCCACGGATGTTGAGGTCGCCCTTGCCACCGGCCATGAACAGCCATGCCGTCACGCCGTTCACCACCACGCCGATGGCCGCCACAACGATGACGGTCCCCGCCTGGATCGGGGCGGGTGACGAAAACCGCAGGACCGCTTCGTAGGCCAGCGACCCCATGGCAATCAGCAAAATCACGGCGTTGATAAAACTCGCGATGATCGAGCCGCGCTGCAGTCCGTAGGTATATCGGCGACTGGGAAGACGGCGCCCCGCTATGATCGCAACCCAAGCCAGCACCAGACCGCCCACGTCGCTCAGGTTATGGGCGGCGTCGGCCAGCAACGCCAGCGAGTCTGACTGCCAGCCGTAAAAGGCCTCAACGGCCACGAAGACAAGATTCAGGGCAATGCCAATCGCGAACGCGCGGCCAAAATCCTTGGGAGCATGGTGATGACCATGCCCGTGGCCATGGGGTAAGCCGCCACTGTGACTGTGACTGTCACCATGACCCTGACCATGTGCATGATCGTGATCGTGGCCTGGGAGCCGCGGGTCAGTACCTGGGGCGTTCAATCGACTTGCGCTCCTGACATCCTGACGATCTCGGCCCAGCGCGCAATGTCTGCATGGTGCACCTTTGCAAAGGCTGCCGGACTGGAATCGGCCGCAGGCGTGATGCCCTGGGTGTCAGTCAGCCAGGCTTTGAAGGCTGGTGTCGTGATGATCTTGATGACCGCGTCGCTCATTTTCGCGGCGATGGCTGGTGGCAACTTGGCTGGGCCAAACAGCCCATACCAGGTGGTACTTTCAAAGCCGGGCAGGTTGCAGCCCTCAGCAACAGTGGGCACCCCAGGAAGCGCGACCAAGCGGCTCGAAGCGGTCACTGCAAGCGCGATGACCTGACCGCCCTTGACCGCGGCAATCGATGGCGCGCTCTGGTTGAAGAAAAAATCGACATCGCCCGCCAGCACCGCCGTCATGGCTGGGCCCTGGCCCCGGTACGGGACATGCACCACGTCAAGGTGCGCGGCGTTGGCAAACTGTGCACCGGCCAGGTGACCTGACGCCCCATTGCCTGTCGAGGCGAAATTCAGCGTGCCTGGCTTGTCGCGCGCCAACTTCAGCAAATCGGCGCAAGTCTTGACGCCTGGAAGTTTTTTCGGATTGATCAGCAACACGTTCGGCACGTCACCCAGCAAAGCAATGTGGGTAAAGTCGCGCTCGACGTCAAAAGGGATTTTTTTATAGAGCGCGGCGTTGATCGCGTGCGTGCCCGCCGTTCCCAGCAGGTAGGTGTAACCATCGGGCTGGGCCCGCGCCACGGCGTCGGATGCCAGGTTGCCCCCCGCACCCGTCTTGTTGTCGATCACAATCGGGACATTCCACGCTGCGGTCAGGCCGTCACCGAGTTTGCGCGCGTACAGATCTGTCCCGGCGCCATTTGGAAAGCCGCCGATGATGCTGATGGCCCGCGTCGGCCATTTTTCATCCTGCGCCAGGGCAAGCGTTGTGCTCGCCAGCATTGCAACCGAAAGAACCGCCGTTTTGACCCAAAATCGCATGGCACACCCCGTAGACCGTTGAACATTGCAAATCCACTACACCCGGCGCTGCGCCCCGAGCCCTGAAATTCGGCGACAGTGATTCAGTGAGGCCTCAATCAGGTTGTCGCTGGCCTCTGGTGTACGGAAAGCCGAATGCGCAGACAACGTGACGTTTTCAATCTTGGTAAAAGGGTGGTCGGCGGGCAAGGGCTCAATATCGAACACATCCAGACCGGCGTGCGCGATCTTGCCGGACTTGAGCGCCTCGATCAGGGCCACCTCGTTGACGACCGCCCCGCGCGCCGTATTGATCAGGATCACGCCGTCACGCATTTTCGCGATGCGCTCACGTGAAATAAAGCCGCGGGTTTCGTCGTTCAGCAATAGATGCAGAGAGATCACCTGACTCTCTGCCAGCAAGGCGTCAAGTTCGACAAACCGGACACCCGGGTGGCTCTTGGGCGACCGGTTCCACGCCAGAACTTGCATGCCAGCGCCGAGCGCCAGCCTGGCCATCTCGGCCGCGATCCCGCCAAAACCGATCAGACCGAGCGTCTTTCCGGTCAGTTCAACCGCGTCCGTGCGCAACCAGTTGCCAGCACGCATACCGCGATCCATGCGGGCAAAGCCCTTGGCGGCCGCCCACATCAGGGCGAACGCGCACTCTGCCACCGCCGTATCGCCATACCCCTTGATAATGTGTACGTCGATGCCAATCGTTGCCAGTTCTTCGGGGGACATATATGAACGCGCACCGGTTCCCAAAAACACCACATGCCTGAGACCGGAGCACTGGCGGGCGATATCGGTCGGTAACGTGGTGTGATCCACAATCAGGATCTCTGCATCACCCACGACTGCCGGAATCTGGTCCGGGGTGATGTCGGGCTGACAGTTCACGACCAGTGGCAGGTCATCTGCCTGGTGCAAACGATGGGCGACATCGGCCAGAGTTGGGTTGGCATCGATAAAAACGGCTTTCATGAACGAGGATCCTGGTGCAAAGGGTGGGAATTCAGTTGAAAGTGGGTGGACGTACGCATGATAACGGACGTGGGGCCACAGACGCGGACCGCATCAGGTGCTACGATATTTTCCATTGGGGGCACGCATCGCGCAACAACGCGATGCCGCCCGAACCATGCTGTCCCAGGCAAGTAATATCAAGACCCACACCACCCAAACCGTCATCCAGGATATGAACCCGCCACAGCACGTTGTCATCATCGGGGCCGGAATCATCGGTGCCGCGTCCGCGATCCAGGCACTGGATGCCGGCTTGCGTGTCACACTGGTCGAGCCCGACCCGCCGGGCGACCCGCAGGCTTCAAGCTACGGCAACGCGGGCTGGCTCTCCTCGCACTCGATCTTGCCACCGGCGGCACCTGGTGTCTGGAAAAAGGTGCCAGGCTGGCTCGCAGATCCCCTGGGCCCACTCTCCGTTCGCTGGAAGTACCTGCCCCGGGCCTTCCCGTGGCTGGTACGCTACCTGGCCGCCGCCTGGACTTACCCACAGGTTGAACGCACAGCGCATGCGTTGCGCACCTTGCTGGCCGATGCCCCGGCGCTGCATGAAGCGCTGGCACAGCGTGCCGGCGTGGGCCACCTGATCGAGCGCAAGGGCCTGCTGCACGCGTTTTTGTCCAGAGAACACTTTCGTCAGGACGCGAAAGCCTGGGAGATCCGACGCCGCGAGGGCGTTGTCTGGCAAGAGCTCGAGGCCGACGCCGTGCGCGCGCTCGAACCTGACCTCGACCCCAGCTACACGTTTGGCGTCCTGGTGCCCGACACCGGCCGCTGTCGTGATCCGGGCCGTTACGTCGCGGCACTGAGTCAATTTGCGCTGTCGCGCGGTGCTGTCATGGCGCGCACCCGCGCCACCGGCTTTCGTATTGAACAGGGCAAGCTTCGAGCGGTGCTGACGGAAAATGGCGAGATCCCCTGCGACAAAGCGGTCATCGCGATCGGTGCCCACGCCAAGGAACTTGCCAGGCTGGCCGGCGACGACATCCCACTTGAGACCGAGCGCGGCTACCATGCCGTCATCCAGTCGGCGTCGGTGGGTCCTCGTGTGTCGACCATGTTTGCCGACCACAAGATTGTCGTCAACAGCATGAACCAGGGCCTGCGCGTGGCGGGCCAGGTCGAGATCGCAGCGACCGATGACACCCCCAACTGGCGCCGCGCTGAAATACTGCGCGACCACCTGCTTGCGCTATACCCTGGCCTGCCCCGGGATTTTTCAGCCGATCAGATTGAAATCTGGATGGGCTGTCGCCCAAGCATGCCAGATGGCCTGCCCTGCATTGGCGTGGCGAGCGGTTCGCCCGACATCATGCACGCTTACGGTCATGGCCACGTCGGACTGGTCGGCTCGGTGCGTACCGGCCGGTTGGTCGCTCAACTATTGGCTGGCACCCCACCGGAAATCCCGCTGTCGCCCTTTAGCCCCCAGCGTTTTGCCTGATTCGGAGCACCCACGGCATGTTCTACGGTATTACAGACATCACCAGCTACATACTCGGCGCCCTGTTTCTCGTGCTGCTGCCCGGTCCAAACTCCATCTACGTCATGACGCTGGCCGCCCGGCATGGCGTGGCAGCCGGGTATCGGGGCGCTTGCGGCGTGTTCCTGGGTGATGCCATCCTGATGGTGCTGGCGGCCATGGGTGCCGCGTCCCTGCTTCGCGCCAGCCCCATGCTGTTCATGGTGGTCAAATACGCAGGTGCCCTCTACCTGACCTGGATCGGGTTTAACCTGCTGCGCGCAGCCGTACACACCTGGCGCAAGCCCTCCTCGAAAAATGGTGCAGTCGGGTTGCCGACCCCCGACGACAGCGCGCACGATACGGCACCACGACCTTTCCGCACTGCGCTCTTGATCAGCCTGATGAACCCCAAGGCCATCTTCTTTTTCATTTCTTTCTTTGTGCAATTTATCGACCCGGGTTACGCCTACCCCGCGCTCTCGTTCCTGCTGCAAGGTCTGATCGTGATGCTGTTCAGTGCAGCCTATCTGTCTCTGCTGATTTTTAGCGGCGTGCAACTGGCTGCGCTGTTTGGCCGGCACCACAAGCTGTCTGCCTCGGCGTCGGGCGCCGTGGGCACCATGTTCATCGGCTTTGGGGTCAAACTGACGGGCGCCACGCTCAGCTAACCCAAAAAAGGGCGACGTCCATCGCGGTGTCATCTGAGGCGACTAAAATCAGACGGCACCCGCGAGGATTTCCCGGTGGAAACTTCGCCTAGACCATCCCGCGTCATCCGCATTTCAGGACCCACACATTGAATCCCGCCAACTTGAACGACCTGCACGAGAATACCGAAGACAGCGAATTCACACCCGCAGAGCGGTCGGCCGCCGCAAAGAAAAGCACCTGGGTCAGCGTGGCCATCAACATCGTGCTGTCCACCGCCCAGATTGGAATCGGGATATTCGCCAAGTCGCAGGCCCTGGTCGCCGATGGTATTCACTCGCTGTCGGACCTGGTCGCCGACTTTGTCGTGCTACTGGCCAATCACCACAGCCAGAAAGACGCCGACGAGGAACATCCATACGGGCACCAGCGTTTTGAGACCGCCGCATCCATGATATTGGGCGCACTGCTGCTGGCCGTTGGCATCGGCATGCTTTGGTCAGCCTTTGAGAAACTGAAAGATCCCTCGATGATTCCGCAAGTGCATGCGATCGCGCTCGGGGTTGCCCTGGCCGCGCTGCTATCCAAGGAATTCCTGTTTCGCTACATGCTGCGCGTCGCCAAACAAGTGAAGTCCAGCATGCTGGTCGCCAATGCCTGGCATGCGCGCTCGGACGCAGCCTCGTCTCTGGTGGTGTCGGTCGGGATCATTGGCAACTTGCTGGGCTACCCGATTCTTGATCCGATCGCCGCCCTGATCGTCGGTCTGATGATCGGCAAGATGGGCTGGGACTTCGGCTCCGACGCGTTTAACGACCTGATGGACCGCTCCGCAGACGAGAAAGAAGTACTGGCCATCACCGTAACCGTACTGGAAACACCGGGCGTACTCGGTGTTCACGACGTGCGTACCCGGAAAATGGGCGACATGATCGTGGTCGATGTCCATATCGAAGTTGACGCAGCCCTGAGCGTTGAACAAGGACACGACATCGCTCTTGCGGCCCATCACTCGGTCATGCGCCGCCATCGCGTGCTCTCGGTCATGACCCACGTCGATCCCGTGCACCGTCCGGCTGCGATAGCCTGACCGCGCCTGCCCTGGCGCGGCCCCACACCGCCGACCTTCAGGTGACGTGTCTGACCAGGTCGGCTGGCACGCGCACTTCAATATCGAGCAACATCTGGGCATAGCTCTTGCCCAATGGATCAGAACGCAAGCTGGCAGAACCACCACCGCCCAGCGCACGCTGCAACACGAAGTTCAGGGCGTGAAGACCCGGCACGTCGTAGCGCTGCACAGGTCCCAGAACCAGGTGACTGAAGGTCTGCCCCACGCGCTCAGCAGTCAGCTGCGCGCGCAACCAGGGCAGACATTCAGGGGTGCGCGCAATCACGCCGATATTTTCCTCATCGCCCTTATCGCCACTGCGCGCCCACGCCACGGCAACCAGCGGCACCGTCACCAGCCCGGTTGTGTTGAGGCCGACCCCAAGGTGCACAGCGTCCGGGGCGAGCTCGGCCAGGATGTCTCGCGCAGTATCGAGCGAGACCTCGGTCGCGTCAGCAGCCTCGTGCGGCTGGCCATGTACGACGCCCGGTAACACGGCAACGGCGCGGGCAACGCCATCGAGATCCACCGCGACATCGACTTCAGTCTTAGGCAGCAAAAACGAAAACACTTTGATGACCTGTTGAATGTCGGAGCGACCAAAAAACGAGGAACGCGTGCCCGGGCCCATGGACGTGCCGCTCGACGCGCATTCTTTCTGCAAAAACTTGAGTGCCTTTGACTCAGCGTGACGCACAGCAATACGCAGAACCACTTCGCGCGTCGGCAGGTGACGCGCCTGATCGCCATAGAGTGACTCGCAACCGAGCAACTCCACCACCGTTTCGCTGTAGTCCGCAAAGCCGCCAAGATGCATCTGGTGCCGGGTACGCGCGAGCAGCGCGTCGGCCGTCTTGCGCGCCTTGGCGGGCGCATCGATGCCGCGGATCGCCAGCATCAGGCCAAGCTGATAACCATCTTGCCAGGTCGCATTGCATTTGTAGGACGCAGTCGCCGCACGACCGCAGGCACCCGACACGCGCACATGTTCGGTGTCGATGGCCTGGACCTTGACCCGGGTCCAGTCACACACAACATCGGGCATCACATAGGATGCCGGGTCCCCTACTTCGTAAAGAATTTGTTCAGAGACCGCCCCCGGATGAATCAGGCCACCCGTCCCTTGCGGCTTGCTGAGGATAAAGCTGCCGTCGTCGGCACAGTCAATCACGGGATATCCCATGCAATCCCAGCCAGGCACATCCTTCCAGTCCGTAAACAGACCCCCCGTGGCCTGTGCGCCACATTCAATCACATGGCCGGCAAGCGTGCCTGCGGCAAGGCGATTCCAGTCGGTCCAGGACCAGTGAAAGTGATGCACGAGCGCACCGAGCACCACCGCACTATCCACACATCGACCGGTGATCACGATTTCCGCGCCGGCATCAAGCGCTGCGGCAATCGCGCGGGCACCAAGGTACGCGTTGGCAGACAGGGGGTGTTCGGGCAACGGCTCACCCTGGAACATCTCGCGCAGATCCTCATTGCGCAGCTGCGCCATGTGGTCCATCAGGTCGTCACCGGTGACCACTGCCACCCGAATGTCGATCCCCTCGGCTCGGGCCACCGCCAGGATCGCATCGCGGCACGCTGTCGGATTGAGCCCGCCCGCGTTGGACACGACGCGCACACTGTGGTCCTTGATCGTCTGCAGATGCGGCGCGATCACATCGGTCACGAAATCCGTCGCATAACCTGCCGAGGGATCTCTGGCGCGCGCCCGTGCCATGATGGACATGGTGGTTTCGGCCAGGTAGTCATACACCAGGAAATCCAGATCGGGCACATGCAGCAACTGCGGCGTCGCGATCGCGGAATCACCCCAGAACCCGCTGGCCCCGGCAATGCGCAAGGTGTGATGTGGTTTCATACTGTTGAACTCCCTGAAATATGACGGCGCAACTTCATCGTCCTGAGTCCATCATACGTCTGACCCGCACGGCGCATCACGCCGACACCGGTTCAATGGTCGCCAACGGCGCACCCACGCGCACCTGCGCACCGGCCTGCACCGCCATCGAAGCGACGTACCCGTCAAAAGGCGCCACAATCGTGTGTTCCATTTTCATGGCCTCAAGCACCACCAATGCCTGGCCTGCCTGGACGGCCTCCCCCTCGTCAACCAGGACACTGGCGACCCTGCTACCGAGAGGTGCCAGCAGCGTGCCACTGGCGTGCGGCTGCGACACGCCAGCGCGAGGATCGTCGATCTCGAAAGCCCAGGCCAGACCCTCGTCAAAGAGCCACAAGGACTGGCCCTCACGGGCATGCAGCAACCGGTCGGGCAAGGGCTCAATCAATACCCAACGCGACGCCGCTTCGCGCTCGTTGCCGCGCTCGTTCTCGTTCCCGTTCCCGTTCCCGTTCGCCGCTGCCCAGGCCTGTGCTTGATCGCCCTCGCCGACCAGGACCCAAGGCAGCACCCGTGCTGCCAGACCGTCATGCCCGAACCGTAGCGCAATCTCCCAGCGTCGCTGCGACCACGTCAGGCGTACGCTGGTATCCAGTGGCAGCAATGGTCGTTCGTTTGGGTTGGACTGCGCGCCAGCACCCGCTGGTAACCCGGCGGCCAGCATCGCGGCCAGGACCAGCGTGCGCGCAGAAGGCTCTGTCGCCCTGAGTTCACCGGCCGCCAGCATGCGACCCACAAAGTCCGTGTCAACGTCACCGCGCACAAAAGCGGGGTGCGCCAGACATTGCAACAGGAAGTCCTGATTGGTCGCAATACCGAGCAACGCACAGTCGCGCAACCCCAGGCGCAAGCGCCCGATGGCCTGTTCACGTGTCGCCCCCACGGCGATGACCTTGGCCAGCATCGAGTCGTAATACGGCGACACCAGCATCTGGTCAGCCAGGCCGTGATCGACGCGTACGCGACCGGACGGCACCCAGCGCTGGATTTTCCCGGTTTGGGGCAGAAATCCGGCGGGCACGTCTTCAGCGGTCAGGCGGACTTCTATGGCGTGGCCCTCAAGGCGCACCTGATCCTGCGTGACGGGCAACGGTTTCTCAGCCGCGACATCAAGCTGCCACGCCACCAGATCAAACCCTGTGATCGCCTCTGTGACCGCGTGTTCCACCTGCAGGCGGGTATTCATTTCCATGAAATAGAAATGACCATCCGGTACAAGCAACCATTCTATTGTCCCGGCGCCCACATAGTGAATCGACTGCGCGGCCAGCACCGCCATGCGCCCCATGCGCGCGCGCAGCGCAGCATCCACTGCAGGACAAGGTGCCTCTTCAATCAACTTCTGGTGCCGGCGCTGCACCGAGCAGTCGCGCTCACCCAGATGAATCACGTTTCCTTGCGTATCACCAAATATCTGGATTTCGACGTGACGTGCCTGTGTCAGGGCACGCTCCAGAATCAGCTCACCCGAACCAAACGCAGACTGCGCTTCGGCGCGTGCGCGCCGCAAAGCGTCAGGCAACCTGTCCGGATCCTGCACCAGGCGCATGCCGCGACCACCACCGCCTGCGGCGGCCTTGACCATGATGGGGTATCCCACCTCGCGTGCGGCACGGATCAGCGTCGCCTCGGTCTGGTCGGCGCCCTCGTAGCCCGGGATGCAGGGCACACCCGCCTGCTGCATCAAAAGCTTGGCGCGCGCTTTGTTGCCCATGCACTCAATCGCCTCGGGCGCAGGGCCCACCCAGACAGCGCCCGCCTGCTCCACCGCTCTCGCAAAGTCTGCATTCTCAGCCAGGAACCCGTAACCCGGGTGGACGGCGTCGGCACCACTGGCTCGTATGGCCTGCACCAGGGCCGCAATATTCAGATAGGACTGCGCGGCGGCAGCAGCGCCAATGTGCACCGCATGATCCGCCAGCGCGACATGGGGACTATGGCGATCAGCATCCGAGAAAACGGCCACGGTTTCTATGCCCATGGCGCGAGCCGTACGCATGATGCGGCACGCAATCTCACCACGATTGGCGATCAGCAGGCGACCGATGGTTCGACCCGGCGCAGTCATGAGAGCGCCCCGGCCGTGCCTTGCTGTTGATAGACCCGACGGATGTCCTGCGTGGTGAACGTCACCACCCAAGGTGCGGGCTGTCGTGCTTTAAACGCTGCGATCCCCAGTTTTCCTTCGTCCTGCATGCAGGTCGAAAATACCTGTGCCGCAGCATCCATGAATCGTCCGATATCTTCAACCTGCGCGTCCTCGACCATGGTTTTCATCCGTTTGTTGGCGTTCGGTGCACATTTGCCAATCTGTGTCAGCCAACTGGCCAACAAGGAATCCAGCTCTTCCGAGTCTGTCGCCAACGCATCCACGATCCCTGCACCCACTGCCAGGTCACCTTCGACGCGTTCGGCAGACAACCCCAGGCGGCGCGCGCGCGCGGGTCCGATACGTCTCACGACAAAAGGCATGATCTGCGCGGGTACGACGCCCAACGAAGTTTCTGACAGGGCGAATGTTGCTGACTGGGTCGCCAGCACAATGTCCGACACGCAGGCCAGGCCCATGCCGCCTCCCAGGGCGGCGCCCTCGACCACTGAGACGACCGGCACCGGGATCGCGGCCAAGGTCTGCATGAAGGCACCAAATTTGCGATTGCGCGTCGCCACCGGATCGTCTAGCCCCGTTGCCTGATCCAGGCGGGTCTGAAAGTTTCCGAGATTGCCTCCGGCACAAAAAAACTGTTTCGCGCCGCGCAAGACGATGGCTCTCAGCGTCAGGTCCTCGAGCGCCCCGTGTGCGACCTCCTCAAGCGCGGTCACAACCTCCTCACTGAGCGCGTTACGGGACGCGGGTCGATTAATCGTCACGAACAGCACCCCTTGCAGGCGAGTGCAAACCAGGGGAAGATTCTGACTGGTCATCATTGCATCAACCCCATTTTTTTTGCGATCACCATCATCATGACCTCATCGGCACCGCCACCGATTGATCCCAGGCGATAGTCGCGATAGGCACGCGACACCCGGTTTTCCCACGTATAGCCCATGCCGCCCTGGAACTGCATGCACCAGTCGGCGATGTCGCGTGACAGACGCCCGGCTTTGAGCTTGGCCATCGAGGCCAGCTCGGTGACGTCGCCACCGTTTATATAGGTCTCGGTCGCCATATAGGTCAGTCCACGCAACGCTTCGAGTTCAGTCTTGAGTTCGGCCAGTTTGTATTGAATGAACTGGTTATGCAGTAAGGGTTTGCCAAATGCCTTGCGGGTCCGCAGATAGTCCGCGGTCTCTTCGATCAGTGCGATCGCGGCCAGGCGCCGGGCAGCACCGTTTAGCCGCTCTTCCTGGAACTGCTGCATCTGGTAGATAAAGCCCATGCCCTCTTCACCAATTCTGTTGGTGACCGGCACACGCACATCGTCCAGGAAGATCTGCGCCGTATCAGAGCTCCACATGCCGAACTTTTTGATCTTCTGGATCGTCACACCACGTGGACGTCCCTGACCTTGCCGCAGCGGCACGATAATCAACGACTTGTTCTTGTGCGATGGCCCCTCGGACGTATTGCACAACAGACACACCCAGTCGGACTGCGTGCCGTTGGTGATCCACATCTTGGAACCGTTGATCACATAGTCGTCACCGTCGCGTCGTGCGAAGGTCTTCAGGGATGCGACGTCCGAGCCCGCACCCGCCTCGGACACGCCGATGGACACCACCATGTCTCCTGCGATGGCAGGTGCGAGGAATTCCCGCCGCAGGGCATCCGAGCCGTGGATCGCCAGCGCCGGCGTCGCCATATCGGTCTGCACGCCAATGGCCATGCCGATGCCTTGTGAGTGCGTGTAGCCAAGCGCCTCGGCAATCGCCAGTGCGTAGGAAAAGTCGAGCCCCAGCCCGCCATATTCAACAGGCTTGGTAACCCCCAGCAAGCCCAGATTGCCCATTTTCTTGAACAGCGCATGCGCGGGGAAGGTTTCGGCGGCCTCCCATTCATCGGCATGCGGATTAATTTCCTCGTCGACAAACCGACGCACGGTATTCATCATGCTGTGGTGTTCTGCGGTGTAAAGCATTTTCCGGACTCCTTTAAAAACGCGCCACGCCAAACTGCATCGGCTGCGGTTGGCATCGCTCAGCCTCGCGACAGGTCGCCAGCACGAAAGCCAGCACCGCGCGGGTATCGCGCGGATCAATCACGCCATCGTCGAGCAACAAGCCGCTGGTGACAAACGCGCTGGCTTGTCGTTCGAACGACTCGATGATTTCCTGTTTCTGTGCCGCCAGCGCGGCCTCGTCGACAGGTAACCCCCGGCGCGCGGCCTGCTCGCGCGCCACGGTTTCAAGCGTGCCGGCGGCCTGCTCGCCCCCCATGACTGCGGTCCTGGCGTTGGGCCAGGCAAAACAGAAACGCGGCCGAAAGCCTCGTCCGCACATCCCGTAGTTGCCGGCCCCATACGAGGCGCCGCAATAAATCGTGATCTGGGGCACCGTCGCATTGGCCAGCGCCTGGATCATTTTCGAACCGTGCTTGATCATCCCAGCCTCTTCCGAGTCGCGGCCAACGATGAAGCCGGTCGTGTTCTGCAAGTAAACGATCGGGGTGCGCGACTGATTGCAGAGCTGGATGAACTGCGCCGCCTTGGTGGCGCCCGACGGATCAAGCGGGCCATTGTTGGTGATGAAGCCCGTCACTTGGCCCTGGATACGTGCATGCCCGCACACCGTCGCCGGGCCATAGTCGGGTTTGAAATCCAACCAGTTTGAACCGTCTGCCAGGCGGGCAATGACTTCTCGC
This sequence comes from uncultured beta proteobacterium, assembly GCA_903821335.1. GTDB lineage: Bacteria > Pseudomonadota > Gammaproteobacteria > Burkholderiales > Burkholderiaceae_B > Zwartia. The sequence continues at coordinate 30,446 of CAIJKV010000270.1, read as the reverse complement.
ATATCAACCGGGCGGCGACTGTCCTGCGGCATGATCGCGAGCAGGTCGTCGGGCGGGTAAGCAGGTGAGTCGTCGGGCGTCTGAACACCCGAATGCGCTGGCGTGCCACCGCGGGCCTGGATGCTCGCGCGTGCCGTCGACACAACGTCCCGGGCACCTTGCCAGTCCAAGTTTGCAACGATGTCGCGTACCAGCGCGACTGCATGTCGATCATCATCGGCCACGTACTCCGCCAGGCCACTGATCGTGGCGTGCATGGCAGCCCCGCCCAACTCTTCGGCCGTGGCAATTTCACCGGTCGCGACTTTAAGCAACGGGGGACCCGCCAGGAACGCCCGGGCGCGGCCACGCACCATCACCACATAGTCCGACAGGCCCGGCATGTAGGCGCCCCCTGCGGTTGAGGGGCCATGCACGGCGGTAATCACCGGCAGGCCAGCCGCCGAGAGGCGCGCCAGATTGTAGAAAATACCGCCGCCCCGAATGAATTTGTCGACCCGGTATTTGCGCAGATTTGCTCCGGCCGATTCGACCAGATGGATAAACGGTAATTTATTCTCAAGTGCAATTTCCTGGCAACGCATCAGCTTGAGATTACCGGCCTCTGTCATGGCACCCACCAGTATGCCGGAGTCTGTGGCCACAATCATGCAGCGCGACCCACTGACAAAGCCGATGCCGGCCACCAACGACCCTCCCGGCACAGAGGTGTCCGGGTGTGTGTCGTCCATCAGGTAGCCTGCCAGCGTCGCCAGTGACAAAAATTCACGCCCCGGGTCAACCAGTGCCGCCAACCTGTCTCGCGGCATTAGCGCGCCTCGCTTGTCAAAAGCCGCCCGGCTGGTGGCCGACGCGTCCACCGCCCGTTGTTCGAGCGCCCGCAATTGTCCGAGCAGAGCGGTCATCGCTTGACGCTGGGACACCTGCATCGCGGCGTGCATATCCAGCCTGGTTTCAAATTTGCGCATGCGAGATCGTTCCTGCAAGGGTTGAGAAGCTGATTTCATTCAAATCAGCGTCCCGCGGCAATGCCGAACATGCAATTTGTGCATAATATGCACAACATGATGCAAGGACACCCCGATGCCACCTGGCCAACTATCCGGCGTGCAAAGCCTGGAGCGCGCCTTTGGACTGCTCGACTTGATTGCCGGCCACCACGCCACGGGCCTCACCCTGGCGCAAGCGCAGCAGTGCACCGGCCTGGATCGCACCACGGTCCATCGCATGTTGTCGTACCTGACGCAGGCCGGCTATGTGCAACGCATGGCGGGCGGCGAACGTCCCTACACGCTGGGATGTCGCAGTATGGCGCTCGGGCTCAGTGCTTTCACCCATCCGCCACTCGTCGATGCGCTGCGACCATTGATGAAAAAGCTGGCGCGGCGCTCGGGAGACAACGTCTTCCTGGTGATTCGCCTGGGCGACTTCAGCTACACCCTGCATCTTGAACAAGGAAGCGTCCCCATGCCGCGTTACCCGGAACTGGTGGGTGCGTCGCGACTGCTCGGGCTGGGTACGGGCAGCATGGCGTTGCTGGCCGCCCTGCCCGACCCAGAGCTCTGCGCCCACCTGGCGCGACACCAGGCCACCTACAGCGCGAACCAGTTCAGCCCGCTCAGGATGCAACGCGCCATCCAGCGCACGCGGCAACTCGGGTACACACTGGCCGCCGAACCGGGCGTGGCGGGCGCGGGTTATGCATGGAACGTGCCGCAATTCGGCAACATCGCGCTCAGTATCCTGTCGAATCGCGCCCGGATGCCCGTGACCAGGCGTCACGAACTCGCCCGAATGCTGATTGACGAGGTGGGAAGCCACCCGGGAAGCCAGCCGGTTGCACCGGCCGCATCCTGATCACCGCACGCGCAAAGCAAAACAAGCGGCATTAGACAATAATACGCAGATTATCTGACGGATACACATTCAAATTCATGTCACTTCCTCTGGAAGGCCTGCGGGTCATCGAACTGGGCCAACTGATTGCCGGGCCCTTTGCTGCAAAGATTCTTGGCGAGTTTGGCGCCGACGTCATCAAGGTCGAGCCGCCTGAAACCGGCGACCCGCTGCGTACGTGGCGCATGCTGCATGATGGCACCTCGGTCTGGTGGGCGGCCCACGCCCGCAATAAGCGCTCGATCACGCTCGACCTGCGCCAGCCAGAAGGCCAGGAGGTGGTCAGGAAACTCATACTTGGGGCTGACATCCTGATCGAGAACTTTCGTCCTGGTGCGATGGAAAAATGGGGTCTGGGCTTCAAGGAACTGCATGCTCTCAATCCGAAACTCATCATGCTGCGCGTGTCAGGCTATGGCCAATCAGGCCCCTACCGTGATCGCCCCGGTTTTGGCGTGATCGGCGAGGCCATGGGCGGCCTGCGCTACCTGAGCGGTGAACCCGGCCGTCCCCCGGTGCGCGTCGGCGTGTCCATCGGCGACACCCTGTCAGGCCTGCACGGTGTGATCGGGGTCCTGATGGCGTTGCGCAACCGCGAGCAACTCGGCGGAGTCGGCCAGGAAGTCGATGTCGCGCTCTACGAATCGGTGTTCAACATGATGGAAAGTCTGTTGCCCGAGTATTCAAAATTTGGCGTGGTGCGCGAACCCTCTGGCTCAAGCTTGCCTGGCATTGCCCCCAGCAACGCCTACCTGTGCCAGGATGGAAAATATGCACTGATCGCCGGCAACGGCGACAGCATCTACAAACGCCTGATGCAAGCCATCGACCGTGCCGACCTTGCCCAGGATCCACGACTGGCCGGCAACGCCGGACGTGCCGAGCACGCCGAAACCATCGATGCCGCCATCGGGCACTGGACTGGCCAACATGACCGCGAGACCGTACTGGCCGTCATGAACACGGCTGGCGTACCCGCCGGAAAAAGCTACGATGCGGCCGATATCGCCCAGGACCCGCACTACCAGGCGCGCGGCATGATCCTGGACGCGACGCTGCCCGACGGATCTGTCGTGCAGGTACCAGGCATCGTACCCAAGCTAAGTGCAACCCCGGGCCAGGTCACCCGTGCGGCCCCGACACTTGGCCAGCACACGGCCGAGATCCTGGACTCGCTTGGTGTTGACGCCACCACGCAGGCCGACTGGAAAGCACGCCACATCACCTGAACCAACCAAACAGACAACACCAGGACAAACACCGCATGCAATCGACCCGCCCCCGCATCTATATGCAAGAAGTCGCCACACGCGACGGTTTTCAGAATGAAGCCCAGTTCGTTGAGACCGAAGACAAGATCAGAGTGATCGACGCGCTGAGCCAGTGTGGCTTTGCCAAAATCGAGGTCACCTCGTTCACCTCGCCCAAGGCGATCCCGGCACTGCGCGACGCAGAGATGGTGATGCACCAGATCACCCGTCATCCCGACGTGGAATACACCGTGCTGGTGCCGAACGTGCGCGGCGCCGAGCGCGCGCTGTCGTGCGGAATCGACGAAGCCAACCTGGTCATGTCAATCAGCGAGACGCACAACCGTGCAAACCTGCGCATGACGCGCGAACAGTCCTTCGCCCAACTGGAACATGTCGTCGCGGCCATTTCAGGTAGTCGTGTCGCCATCAATATTTCGTTGTCAACCACCTTTGGCTGCCCCATGGAAGGCGACATCAGCGAAGACGAAGTGATGCGCTGGCTAGATCGTTTTTCAGGGCTGGGGGTGCAACGTGCCACACTGTGCGACACCACCGGCATGGCCTATCCGACACAGGTTCGGTCGATGGCCACGCGCGCCAGGCGGTTGTTCCCGCACATGACCTTCACACTGCACTTCCATAACACCCGCTCGATGGCGCAAGCAAATGTACTGGCTGCACTCGGCACAGGGATCGACCGTTTTGATGCCTCGCTGGGCGGAATCGGCGGCTGCCCCTATGCCCCCGGTGCGAGCGGCAACGCCTGCACCGAGGACATGGTGCATATGCTTGAGCTCGAAGGCTACGATACCAACGTGGACCTAAGCAAGGTGCTGGAAGTGTCTGCAATGCTTGCGCGACTGATCGGTCACGACGTACCCAGTCAATTGCTTAAGGCAGGCGGGCGTGACCGCTTGCATCCCGCACCAGCTTACGTGGCCGAAATTGGACAGCCAAAATAAAACCCCTGCCTTTGCAGACGGGGGTTGGCACGGCGACGTGATGCTGAGACGTGGTGCTGAGACGTGGTGCTGAGATCTGGTACTGAGATCTGGTACTGAGATCTGGTGCTGAGATCTTGCGCTGAGACCTGTCACTGCGACAGGTCCATCACGGCGCAGGGTGGCTTTTTTTTACACAACCTCGACTTCGAATTCGCCCAGGCCAGCCACGCGACCCACCATTTTGTCGCCCCTGACCACTGCACCCACACCTTCGGGTGTGCCAGTAAAAATCAGATCACCAGCCTTGAGCTCGAATAATCCGGACAAGTATGAGATAGTTTCCGGAATATTCCAGATCATTTGTGACAAATCACTGCTCTGACGCTGGGTGCCGTTGACATCCAGCGAAATGCTGCCTTGTGAAAGCGTGCCGGTCACGGCGCGAGACCAGATCGGACCGATGGGGCCCGACTGATCAAAGCCCTTGCCAATTTCCCAGGGACGGCCCTGCTTCTTGCACTCGCCCTGCAGGTCGCGGCGAGTCATGTCCAGACCCAACGCATAACCAAAGATGCAGTCATTGGCACGGTCAACTGCAATATCGCGCCCGCCACTGCCGAGGGCCACAACCAGTTCCATTTCGAAGTGCAGATTATCGGTTTTGGACGGATAAGGCATTTTGCCAACCTGGCCGACCGGCACTGGAACCAGGGCATCGGCGGGTTTGCAAAAAAAGAACGGATCTTCGCGACCGGTGAACCCCATTTCCTTGGCGTGTTCGGCGTAATTGCGACCGACACAATACACGCGACGAACGGGAAACAACTGCTGGCTGTCCATGATGGGCAAGCCCACGACCGGGGATGGAGTCACTGCGTAGTCGACCATGATTCAAATCCTGAAGACAATTAATGGAGGTGCAAGATCACTCAAGCGGCTTTTATCTGGTGCGGATAGTAAAGCAGGCGCGACCTGGACTAAAGTCATATTTTCAAGATTTACCGGAAACCCCCGCCTCCGGGGCGGCCACGCGCGTGGCCGGCATCACCGCGGCAGGTTCACCCAGACCCGGCACCGGCGCACTGTCAAAATACTCGTCAAAATCGTCGACAGCCGGTGCATGGTAAACAGGTCGCACGTCCGGGATTCTTTTCGCCTGGTCGTCGCGGGCAGGCAGTTCCTGCAAACCAACCGGAAACCCGCTTTCTGCAAAGTAAGCCAGGCCTTCAGCATGCAACACGCCCGGGTCAGCCTGCACATCGGCTGGGGGCAAATAGCGATCTTCGGCCAGCACTGGCAGCGCCGTGCTGACCGCCGTGGCCATGCGCCAATGACGCGCAGCATCTTGTTGCCGGTCAAGCCTGTCATACAAGCTTCCCAGCAAGGCATGGACGCGCGCATCGCCGCGCCTGGCCACACTGCGCTGCAAATAATGTTCAGCCTGACCCCATATCTGTCCGGCCAGGCAGAGGTTGCCCAGCGTCGTCAGCAAATCAGGATCTTCGTGCCGTTTTTGCAGCCAGGCCTCAGCCTTTTCAAGGCGTCGTGCAACCTGGCTCGTATCGCAGCGCGCATAAGCCGAAAGTAATCTGGGGTCAAAATCTGGCGGGATGGCCGCTTCGAGCACCTTCGAGGCGCCTTCAAACTGCCCCGACGCTTCGAACGCAGCGGCGCCAGCCAGTGCAACCTCGGGCAATGTCCGTTCATCGGACTTGAGATCTTTCCATACCTGACGCCAGTGATCGGCGTGCAGCGTATCGCGCAGGCGCGCGGCAGCGGCCGTCTCGATGATCTGGCGGGCTTCCGTTTCGTGTAGCGCCCCGCGACGGCTCAGTGTTCGCGCGAGGACAAACACCTGGTCGTGGCGATTCAGCTGACGATAGGCGCGCAACAACAGACGCAAGGTGTGCACGTGGCGCGCACCGGCCTGCTGCAAAGGCAGCAGCACGTCGAGCGCCTGCTGTGCCATGCCCTGATCGAGGTACAGGTCAGCCGCAGCCGTGGCGACGGCGTCGTTCAGTGACCCGTCTTCGGCGGCCTTTTCCCGGGCGAGAGCAAGCAGCGTGTCGCGCCGGGCATACTCGCCCAGCGCATGTGCCGCGCGCGCGGCAGACAGCGCGGCAAGCACTTGCCGATTGGTGCTGCGAGTGCGATCCATGAGTTTGGTCAGGTCTTTTTCTGCGTGCGCGTAACGACCTTCGAGCAGTTCAGTCCAGCCCTGCTCAAGCAACTCGGCATCTTTGCGGGTCAGTCGACGGCCATGCCATGCGCGCAATCGAAGGGGCAGCCCGGTAAACCAGGCCAGCACACGCAATGCGACATAAAGCACGATAAACGTGACGACCAGGCTCAGGACAGCAAAGGTCAGGGACACCTCGACACGCCAGGTATTGACCAGGATCAACACGTTGCCGCTATTTTCGCGCAACACAACGGCCAGCACGACCGCAACAGTCGCCAGCAACAGGGTCCAGAACCAGGTGCGCATGCCTAATCACCACCCTTGATCGAAGGTGATTCCGCGGCGCGTACCGTCTCGAGGGCGATCAAGCTGTCGGTAATATCGGGGATTTGCACCGTCACGGGGACAGCGGCCAGGTCATGCACGAGCTTGAGCGCGGCACCCGTATCCACCGACTGGGGGTCATAGCGCGAAACCAGCGTCGACTCGACCGCAGCAAGCTCCGATCGCCAAAGCGAGGACTGACGCATGAGCAGTGCCATCTGGGCAGTCAACAAACGTGTGCGCAGATTGGCACGCAGCTGAGAGCCCTGTTCAGGAGACATCAACAGGGCGTTGGCGTCGCTCACACGCTGTACACGAATGACGGAAGCCAACTCGCGAGCGACAAAACCAGCACCCTGCCTGAGCCACGAGACCCCTGAACCCAGCGCGCGCGACCACCAGGACGAGGATGCCTCAGTGGCCGCATCAACGGGTGGGGCGTCCGGGGTGACGGCTGTGTCAGGTGTAGCCGCCGCAACGGTGGGCTCAGCGGTCACTGACGAACGTGCAACATTAGGCGCGGCGGCGTCGGGAACCAGCAGTGGCGCACGCCCGGTCAGCGTGATCAGCGTGTCGAGACGTGCGGCAAGCGCCGGCACATCCACGATCGGCACTGCGCGCAAGCGCTCAAGATCAGTATTGATGGCACGCTGCACGGCGGCAAAACGCGGACGATCCTGACGCACCAGGGTCGTCAAGGCCGTTTCAAGCGCCATGACGGCGTTGTTAACGTTGCCGGCCAGACGCAGTTGCTGGCTGGCCAATGTCACCAGACGATCAAGGTCGTTGGCGAGCATGGAGTCTTCCATGCCCTTGTTAAAAGTCTGCCACGCGAGCTCAATTTCCGCGAACTGGCTCTGCGCGTCACGCAGGGAAAGTTCGAGCTGGGCAATACGGTTGGCATGCGAATCGACCAGCGCCATGGCTTGACGCGCGTCACGGCGCGTTTCGATCAGCTGGTTGGACATTGCCTGCGTCTGGCCAGCGATTTCGCGCCCGGCGGACTCAAACCGCTTTTGCTGAAACCACAGGCCAGCGCCCAACAGCAACGCAAGCAACAAAAACAGGACAGCCAGCGTCACGGACCAGGATCTGCCCGACGCGCGGCGTCTGGTTTTAAACGGCAGGTCTGGTGCGGGCGTTGTGGGTTCAGTGTGCGTGTCAGTCATGGCTGGATTGTAGTCGTTGAGCCACTAAAACGGTGTATCGGCGCTCGGTCAGGCGGGTGTAACAGCGTGTCGAATTTGCTCAAAACACAACAAAAGCGCCTCGTCCTCGGGCAAACAGGTCTGGATCTGTGCAGTCTCTGGTGAGAGTATGAGGCGTTTTTGCACAAAGTCAGCCAGCCTTCGGTGTGTGACCACAAAGGTGGCACGCTGGCACCAGTCATACAGCCCAGCGGTGCGCGCCTGATCCAGTGTGGCGAGAATGCCCTCGGCACTGGTCATCAGCCAAGCGGGGTGCACGTCTTCCAGCGCCAAGTGCCGCAGGGCATGGACAGTCGCCTCTGGCCATGTTGCAACTTCACGACAGTAGGCGACATGCGCCTGCACAAAAACCCCGTGCCGGGTCAATTCATCGCCCAACCACGCGCGCCCAGCCTGCCCACGCACCAGTAAAACCCGCGCCGGCAACGTCGGGCGTGCTTGAATCACGTCCCACAACGCTTCGGAGTCTTGCGCCATGGTTGCATCGGGATGCAACACCTGGATATCTGAACCAAAAGCAGCCTGAGCAGACCGGGCCGTTGTCGGCCCCACGGCTGCTGCGATCGTCCCGGCAGGCCAGTGGACTTGCGGACCCAACTGTCGCGCGTAGCCGGCCACCGCCGCACCGCTGACGAACACCACCATGTCGAAGTCTTGCGGACGCGGCAACACCTCGTGCGCGGCCACGGGCGCCGGCTGTATGTTCAAGGCTGGCGCTTCGAGCACAAGCCAGCCTGCCGCCCGCAGCGCCAGACTGAGCGCACCGTTGCGACCTGCTGGGCGCGTCAGAATCGCAGTGGGTGGAAGAGTCAGCATGCGCGGCGCTGTGAATCAGCCCTGCTCGGACAACTGCGCGAGAATCACGCCCGCCCCCTGCTCAATCAACATATCAGCGACCTGTTGGCCCAACACCTGGGCCTCGGCGATGGGCCCATGGGCCTGTGCACGATAAACAGTCAGGCCATCGGGCGAGGCCACCAGTGCCTGCAGATAGAGTGCATGCCCCTGGACACGCGCAAAGGCGGCGAGCGGCACCTGGCAAGATCCGCCCAACGCACGCGACACCGCGCGTTCTGCCAGCGCGCAGGCCGTTGTGTCATGGCAGGACAGCGGCGTCAGTAGCTCAAGCAAGTCAGAGCGACTCTGCAAGATCTCAATGCCAAGTGCGCCCTGCCCGGCCGCAGGCAACGAGTCTTCAATCGACAGGCAGGAACGGATCCGATGGCCCAGACCCAGACGTTCAAGGCCGGCGGCTGCCAGGATAATCGCTGCGTATTGCCCGCTGTCGAGTTTGGACAACCGTGTATCAAGGTTGCCACGCAGCGGTTGCACGACCAGATGTGGAAAGCGGGCGCGCAGCTGTGCCTCGCGTCGCAAACTCGAGGTTCCGACGATCGCACCGGGTGGCAATTCGGCCAGGGTGGCGAACGCGTTCGAGACAAAGGCGTCGCGGCAGTCGGCACGTTCGAGAATTGTGGACAGCTCAAAGGGTGCCTGAAGGTCAACCGGGACGTCCTTGAGTGAATGGACAGCCAGATCGGCGCTACCGTCGAGCAACGCGTTTTCCAGTTCCTTGACAAAGAGCCCCTTGCCCCCGACCTTGGACAGACTGCGATCCAGGATTTCATCGCCACGGGTGCTCAGCTTGAGCAAATCCACCTGCATGTCCGGGTAAAGCGCGGTCAGACGCGCCTGCACATGTTCGGCCTGCCACAGAGCCAGGCGACTGGCACGGGTCGCGATGACCAGCTTGCGTGTTGTTGACATGGTTGTCATCACCGGAAATAGTTGAGGATAATCGTCAGGACGATGCCGATGAGGGCAAGAATCCCCAGCCCCTGAAGGAGTGAGTACCCGCGCTGAGATTGCTGGGATGACTTCATCATCTGATTCCTTTCTGTGATTCTCATTGCGCATCCCAGGACTGAGGGCGCGCCAAGCAAAACGCCGGCTCGCTTGCGCAAACCGGCGTGAACAACCTGAACCTGTGCCTTACAGCACCGATTTGAGCAACTGGCCCATTTCGGAGGGATTCTTGGTCGTACGGATACCGCAGGCTTCCATGATTTCAAGCTTGGCGTCTGCCGTATCGGCACCACCAGAAATCAAGGCACCCGCATGACCCATGCGTTTGCCGGCAGGCGCGGTGACACCAGCAATAAAGCCAACCATCGGCTTTTTCATGTTGTCTTTCGCCCACAGGGCCGCATTGACCTCGTCGGGTCCGCCAATTTCACCGATCATGATGACCGCGTCCGTTTCCGGATCGTCATTGAACATTTTCAGGATGTCAATGTGCTTGAGGCCATTGATGGGGTCGCCACCAATACCGACTGCGCTTGACTGACCCATGCCGAGCTCAGTGACCTGTGCGACGGCTTCGTAGGTCAGCGTGCCAGAGCGGCTGACGATACCGATACGGCCCTTGCGATGAATGTGACCGGGCATGATGCCGATCTTGATTTCTTCGGGGGTGATCAGGCCGGGGCAGTTCGGGCCGAGCAACAACGTCTTGCTGTTCTTGACCAGCATCCGGTTCTTGATCTCGAGCATGTCGCGAACGGGAATGCCTTCGGTAATGCAGATCACGAGTTCCAGCTCAGCTTCGATGGCTTCCCAGATTGCTGCCGCTGCACCAGCGGGCGGCACATAAATCACTGATACCGTGGCACCAGTCTGGGCCTTGGCATCTTTGACGGATGCGAAAATTGGAATACCTTCGAAATCTTCGCCAGCCTTTTTGGGGTTGACGCCCGCCACGAAGGCGGCTTGACCGTTGGCGTACTCACGGCAGGCACGGGTGTGGTACTGCCCCGTTTTACCTGTGATGCCCTGGGTGATAACTTTTGTGTCTTTGTTGATCAGAATCGACATATCGGAATCCTTGGCAGAATTATTTGGCTGCCGCGACAACGCGGGTGGCGGCTTCGGCCATCGTGTTAGCACTGATGATGGGCAGACCGGACTCGGCAAGCATTTTCTTGCCGAGGTCCTCGTTGGTGCCCTTCATGCGTACAACCAGAGGCACGCTCAGGTTGACGGCTTTGCACGCGGTGATCACGCCCTGGGCGATCACATCGCAGCGCATGATGCCGCCAAAGATGTTGACCAGAATTGCCTTGGTACCCTTGTTGCTCAGCATGATCTTGAAGGCTTCGGTCACGCGTTCAGCTGTGGCGCTGCCGCCAACGTCCAGGAAGTTGGCTGGCTCGCCGCCGAACAGCTTGATGGCGTCCATCGTGGCCATTGCCAGACCTGCGCCGTTCACCAGGCAACCAATGTTGCCATCCAGTTGAATGTAGGCGAGCTCGTGCTTGCTCGCTTCGATTTCTGCCGGATCTTCTTCGTCGAGGTCACGATAGGCCACGATTTCGGGGTGACGGAACAAGGCGTTGGGGTCGAAATTGAATTTCGCGTCCAGGGCGATGATGCCGCCGCTACCGGTCAGAACCAGAGGATTGATTTCCGCAAGGGAAGCGTCGGTATCCCAGTAAACCTTGTACAGTTTCTGGAATTCGGCTGCAGCCAGGGCGACCGAAGCTTCGGGCACGCCAATACCACGCGCCAGCGTGGCTGCGTCAGCATCGGTCAGGCCTGTCGCGGGGTCGACAAACACCTTGAGGATTTTTTCGGGTGAGTGCTCAGCGACTTCCTCGACATCCATACCACCTTCGCTCGACGCCATCACGCATACACGCTGTGTGGTGCGATCGGTCACGATGCCAACGTAATATTCTTTCTTGATGTCAGCGCCCTCTTCGATCAGGAGGCGACGGACTTTCTGGCCTTCGGGGCTCGTCTGGTGCGTAATAAGCTGCATGCCCAGGATTTCAGAGGCGATCGTGCGCACTTCGTCGATCGAACGAGCCAGCTTGACACCACCGCCCTTGCCTCGACCACCTGCGTGAATCTGTGCCTTGACGACCCATACCGGGCCACCCAGCTTTTCTGCAGCCGCAACAGCCTCGTCTACGCTCAGCGCGGAGAAACCGCGGGGAACGACGACGCCAAATTGTCTCAGCAGTTCCTTGCCTTGATACTCATGGATTTTCATGGGAATCCTGTCAGTTCAGTAAGATACGAAAAAAGGGACTGATTTCATGCTGTCATGCCTGGCCGGTAGAACCAGTCTTGCGTGAATTCGGTGCTACATACCACTTTGGGTAATGCTCTTTTGCCACCAGCCCGTCCAGGCGCAAAGCGTGGCAGCCTTCAAGCTGAAACGGTCGCTTGGCCGGCTTGGTCGGGTCAGCGGCCACACGCCGCTGATTGGCCATCGTCTGCACAGCGGCCGTCGGCAACACGGTCGCGAGTTCGGTGATGTGCGTACAGCCTGCGGTCCGTCCGTAACGATCTTTGATCTGCTGGCGAAAGCTTTTCAGCAAGTTCATGCCCACCAAATCCGCATAATCAGGCGCGATCGCTGTGCACTCATCACCGTAAGGTGCTGCGTCGTAGGCGGCCACGGCTTCCAGAATGGTGAAGCTACGGTCAATCGTAACTCGCAAATGCATATGATGAAAATACTGGCCAGCTTTTTGCACGGCACCGCTGCTGCGCGAGTAGTCGTACGACTTGTAATCGATCAGCTCGGCCTCGATGTCCCACAAACCGTCTTCGCGTTCGAAGGAATGCACCTGAATCGACCGGTTATGCAACGGTTTTCGGGGGCTGTTAGGGGCGGGCAACGGCATTGTCAGGTTCAGATCTTAAAGGGGGCAAGGTTCTTTTATTGCACAGCAGCAAAGCTTTAAGAGTATAGCTCAGGGCGAGGACACTGCCTCATTGGTCGTCACACAAACGGTTTTTGAGAATCTTGTGAATGACTTCGTGTGAAAACCCTCGCGCGGCCAGGAACCTGCCTTGCCTGGCGTATTGGCCAGGGTTCGTGGGCAGGCCTGCAGCGCTGAACCTTTTTTCCCAGACGCTACGCGCCCGGTCAATTTCAGTGTCCTTCAGCTGATGGCGAACCTCAGTGATCTGGGTGTCACTGATGCCCTGCTGCTTGAGGCTCTGGGCAATGCGAGCCAGCCCATGCACGGCAGATTTTCTGTGGACCAGTCCTTGCACATAACGGGTATCAGACTGCCAGCCCTTGGCTTCGAGTTGGTCAAGCAACCGGGCAATTTCATCGGGGTCCTGTGCATGCGGGGCCAGCTTACGCGCCAGTTCGACGCGACTGTGTTCGCGACGCGACAATAAGGCAACGGCCCGGGCTTTGAGGGAAAGCCCGGGCCGTTGTTTTGCACCGGGCTGCGGCACAAAATCATCGTCGACCATGTTGTTAGACTTCGTTCTCGTCATCGGGCTCGGAATCAGGCGTCGCGACCTTGGCGGCTTTGGCGCCAGCAGAGGCCTTTGCACCGGCCGCACTGGCCACCGCACCAGCTGCCGTGCCAGCGACACGCAGTGAGATACCAAGTTTTTCACGCACACGGTTTTCAATTTCGAAAGCCAGATCAGGACGTTCGCGAAGGTATTCGCGCACATTGTCCTTGCCCTGACCGATACGATTACCGTTGTAGCTAAACCAGGCACCCGCCTTGTCGACGATGCCAGCGGTGACGCCCAGGTCAATAATTTCGCCTTCGCGCGAGATGCCGGCCCCGTACAAAATATCGAATTCAGCCTGTTTGAATGGGGGAGCGATCTTGTTTTTCACGACCTTGACGCGTGTTTCGTTGCCGACGACCTCGTCACCCTTTTTGATCGAACCAATGCGGCGAATATCAAGGCGAACAGAAGCGTAGAACTTCAGGGCGTTACCGCCGGTTGTGGTTTCGGGGCTGCCGAACATGACACCAATTTTCATGCGGATCTGGTTAATGAAGATCACCATGCAATTTGTGCGATTGATGCTGGCGGTCAGCTTGCGCAGCGCCTGGCTCATCAGGCGCGCCTGGAGGCCAGGCAGGGAGTCACCCATTTCGCCTTCGATTTCAGCCCGGGGCACCAACGCCGCCACGGAGTCGATGACAATCAGGTCGACGGAGCCTGAGCGCACTAACGCGTCAGTGATTTCGAGGGCCTGTTCGCCTGTGTCTGGCTGGGAAATCAGCAGGTCGGTCAGATTGACACCAAGCTTGGACGCGTATTGGACGTCCAGGGCATGTTCGGCATCGATGAAGGCGCAGGTGCCACCGAGTTTTTGCATTTCGGCAATGACCTGCAGGGTCAGCGTGGTTTTGCCCGAGGATTCAGGGCCATAGATTTCAACAACCCGGCCACGCGGCAAGCCGCCGACGCCCAACGCGATATCCAGGCCCAGCGACCCTGTCGAGACCACCTGGATGTCATGAGAAACCTGATTGTCCCCATACCGCATGATGGACCCTTTGCCGAACTGCTTTTCTATCTGGGAAAGCGCGGCGGCCAATGCTTTACCTTTTTCGGCAGAGCCGGCCTTGAGGGTTTTTTCGTCCATGGGATGTCCTTGAAGTGTTTACTTTTAAAAGTGCATGCATTCGTGCAATTAATCGTGCATTCAGTGGTGCATTCATTGGTGCATTCAGTGGTGCATTCAATTCTGCTTTTAAATTATTGCATCCAATTGTACTGTACAAATAAACAGTATGACAAACTTTTCTTTCTGATCGCGCCGTGGCGCAGTGGGAAAGGCCCCGATGGTCAAGTAGTCTTCCCTATGACAGAATGGGGGCGATACCCGCAACGCCCTTGCCTGGCGCCTGCCCACACTTGCTTGAGCCCTGAATTCACATGCGTATTCTGATTGCCGAAGATGACAGCATTCTTGCGGACGGCCTGACCCGTTCGCTGCGCAACTGCGGCTATGCAGTCGATGCGGTGAGCGACGGCGTCGCGGCAGACTCGGCGCTGGCTGCCCAGGAATTCGACCTGCTGATCCTGGATCTCGGTCTGCCGCGCATGCCGGGGCTTGAGGTGCTCAGCAAGCTTCGGGCCAGAAATTCTCATTTGCCCGTCCTCATCCTGACCGCTGCAGACAGTATCGAGCAACGCGTCAAGGGCCTGGATCTTGGTGCGGACGACTACATGGCCAAGCCGTTTTCGCTGTCTGAACTTGAGGCGCGCGTGCGAGCGCTCGCACGACGCGGTGCGGGCGGTGGTGCCACGATCCTGCGCCATGGCCGACTGGTATTTGACCAGACCGGGCGCGTCGCGACCGTTGACGACCAGACTCTGGAACTGTCCGCGCGTGAGGTCAGTCTGCTCGAAATCCTGCTGACACGGGCCGGACGCATGGTGAGCAAAAACCAGATCGTTGACCATCTCTGCGAATGGGGCGAAGAGGTCAGCTCAAACGCAATCGAGGTGTACGTGCACCGACTGCGCAAGAAAATCGAACCAAGCGGGGTCAAGATTGCCACCGTCAGGGGACTCGGCTACTGCCTTGAGCGCGATACCGGTGCCCAGCCCACTTCATCCTGACGCCGGCCGCGTGCCCCCGTTGAAAGCACCTGCGACGACCCCGATCAACCAGGAAGCTCTGGACATCACCCTTGCGGGTACGGATGGTCCGAGCGCTGTGCCGACCCGTCGGTCGCTGCTGGGCGAAATTCTCGACTGGATGCTGGCACCGCTGTTTCTGCTCTGGCCAATGAGCGTGGCGATCACCTATGTGGTGGCGCAGCACATTGCCAACGTACCGTATGACCACAGCCTGTCCAATGCCCTGCAGGTGCTCGGGCAGCAGGTTGAAATCGAGAATGGACGCATCACCTTGCGCATGTCCGCTCCGGCGCGGCTGGCGTTGCGCACGCGTGAAAACGATGGCGTGTTCTGGAAAGTCACCGGCCCGCGCGGGGAATACCTGGGAGGCGACGCCGAGCTGCCCTCGCCCGAACAAACGCCCATCCACCAGCCCAACACGGTCTACTACCAGGACGAAACACTACGGGACTTTGAAATTCGCATCGCTTACATGTGGCTCGATACCGGTGTGCGCGATGCGGGGCTGGTATTGCTGGTCGCGGCTGAAACCATGGAGCGGCGCACCCAACTTGCCAACGACATCATCAAAGGCGTGATTATTCCGCAGTTTTTCGTATTGCCCATTGCCGTGTTGCTGGTGTGGTTCGGGCTGTCACGCGGCGTGGCGCCGATCAACGCGCTGCAACAGCGCTTGCGGGCCCGCAGACCAGACGACCTGTCGCCGATCGACGAGAGTACCGCCCCGACGGAAATCGAACCATTGGTGGCCGCCATGAACGATCTGCTTGAAAGGCTTTCCAGCAATGTACTGGCCCAGCAGCGGTTCGTCGCAGATGCCGCGCATCAACTCAAGACACCGCTTGCCGGTTTGCGTACGCAGGCCGAACTGGCCATGCGCGACGCCCTGCCTGGTGAAACGCAGGCCAGTCTTGAGCAAATCGTGGCTGGTACCGTACGCGCCACGCGTCTGGTCAACCAGTTGCTGCTCATGGCAAACGCCGAAAACCCAGGACACGTCGGCATGGTTGCCACCGATCTGGTCCACCTTGCCCAAGAGCAAACCTTGCGCTGGGTCGATCAGGCCCTGGCCGCAGGGATCGACCTCGGTTTCGACGGGCCGGATGAACCCATCCTGGTCAAGGGCCAACCAGTCCTGTTAGGCGAGGTGCTCAACAACCTGATCGACAACGCGTTGCGTTACACACCCTCGCCCGGCCGCGTGACGGTTGTCGTCGGTCAAACCAGTGCGTACGCCCTGGTGGCCGTCGAGGACTCCGGACCCGGCATACCGGTCAGCGAACGCGACCGTGTGTTTGACCGTTTTTATCGTGTGCTCGGGACACGCGCCGATGGCAGCGGACTCGGACTGGCGATCGTGCGTGAAATCGCCACACGCCACCATGCGACCGTCCGGATTATGGACGCCGACCGCAGCACGGGCTTTCAGTCGGGCACCCGCATTGAAATCCGGTTTCCGCTTATTGCTGAAACAGCCATCGCGTGACGTGACGCACCGCAATCAGCGCAGTGAGCCGGCTCGGTCATCATTTCCCTGTCCAGACCGGCTTTCTTTTTTCCTGAAAGGCCGTGATGCCCTCTTTCGCATCCTGGGTACTGGCCATCGTTGGCACCATGACCTGCGCGTACTCAAGCGAAGATTCGACGCTCATGTCGCGCATGGCATGGAAAGCCTGCTTGCCGATACGAATCGCAGTGGGCGACTTATCCAGAACCCTGGCCAGCAACCAGTCAACCTTATCGTCGAGCCCGGCACGGGGAACCACATAGTTCACCAGGCCGAGCTGCAAGGCCTCGGCCGCATTGTAAGGTTCGCCCGTGATGCACATTTCAAGAAGCTTGCGCTCAGGAATGATGCGCAACATGCTGGGCAAGATCATCATCGGGACCATGCCGATCTTGGACTCGGGCGTCCCGAACAAAGCGTCGTCGCATGCAATGGCCATGTCACACGAGCACAGCACACCGATCCCGCCTGCCATCACATGGCCGTTCACCCGCGCGATGATCGGCAGACGGCATGCCCGCATACGGTTGAACAAGTCGACGAGATAATGCCGGGGCTGCGAGAAATCTACGTCAAAGGCCCCACCCTGCACGCCTTTCTGGAGGTCGGCCCCGGCGCAGAACGCGCGCTCGCCAGACCCGGTCACGACGATTGCACGGCAGTGTGTGTCATTTCCTGCCGCCTCAATGGCCTGGTCAATCAAGAGCACGACTTCTTCATTGAGGGCATTGCGGCGCGCGTCACGATTGATCGTGATCCATCTGACGGCGCCGCGAGTTTGCGTCAGGACTGGCAGTTGCGAATTGTTTTGTTCAGGCATGATTGATCTCGGATGTGAAGGTCCATTGTCGCACCTGCCTGCGGCATAGTCGAACAGCGGGTGCCGGGTTTAACTGACTGCCTGGCGCACCTGGTCCTTATCCAGCGCGGTCAGTTTGTATATCGCGGGCAGGTCCAGCGCCCAGCAGGCGTGAATGATGGCCGCAGCCTGTTCCCGGCCGATCACCGGGTCACAGATGGCATGGAATTTGCTGTTTAGTGCCGCATCGTCGATCGGATTGTCAGGCTCGCCATAGGGCTGCTGCTGCGTATAAGCGAGCTGGCGACCATCGTCCAGAGTGATGATCACCCGTGCGGGTCGCTGTTTGGGATACGGTGCTTGCATCTCCTCGGTGATTTCGATGTGTATCAGCGGGACCAGCCTGGCGATGTCTTCACGGGCACGTGCGTGCGCACCAAATGCTTCCAGGCCAACCTCATCAAAAATGATCGATGCGGCAACCGCGTACGGAATCGACATCTGCGCATCAAGAAATGCGGTGTAGTGTTGGTGGTTGTGATTGGCGGCGACCCGGTTGGTTTGCACTTGCACACCGACCACGCCAGCCGGATCAATATGATGCAACTGCTTGAGCGCCAGCACGGCGTCAATGGGTGCGTGCAGGTGGCGACAACACGGGTAAGGCTTGACGTAGGTCTTGAGCATTTCATAGTCGTGACCCAGTCCGTCGAAAATCGTGTCGATTCTGGCGTTGCCACTGGCGTAACCATTAAAATAGCCATTCTTGCCCTCGATGCCGGTGACCGGGCCGTCTACACCTCGTTTAGCAAGTTCGGCCACGACCACGCCATCTCGTGCACATTTCCCGGGGTGCAGCCGTTTGACCTCCGAGCCCTCGCCAAGGAACTCAAAGAGACCACTTGAGAAGGAACCCGCCATCCCCAGCGCCCAGGTCATGTGTTGAGCATCCAGCCCGAGCAAGCTGCCAACACCGGCGGCGCAGCCAAACACCCCGTTGATGCCCGTGTTGTGAAAACCGTTCTGCCATGTAGTCGGATGACCCGCGCGCGCCAGTCGGCAACTGACTTCATAAGCGACCACGCCGGCCGTCACAACCTCGTGCACCGAACAACCGCGGGCCTCGGCCACGGCCATGACCGCTGGCAGGCAGGCGGCTCCCGGGTGGTACGAGCCCGCCGTATAGCCATCATCGATTTCAAGGCCGTGCGCGGCAGCCCCATTGATCAACGCGGCTGTGTGCGGCGCGAAACGCTGCAGCGTCCCGACGACACCCGAGGCAGATCCGGCGTCAGTTTCGCCAAAATAGTCTTGCATGGCACGACTGGTCACTGCAGTCGAACCGGCGATCACGGCGCAATAATAGTCAAGCAGACAGCGCTTGAACTGGTGCGTCACGGCGTCGGGCAAATCAGAAAATCGCAGACCCGCGGCCCAGGCGGCCAGATCGCGTGTCACGGGAACACGGGGTGCGGCACCCACCAGGGTGCCCGCGTTCACGACTTTGCTGTCCATTGTTTAGTCTCCTGAATATTGGTAAGCCTGACGGGTCTGGGCGCAGGACTGTTTTTTGCATTATGTTGACTGTCAGACATAAAGTCTATTTCAAAGAGTTGGATTTCACTAATAATAGACATTATGTCTATTATTTGCTACAACATAAAAAAGCGACATCGCAGGGGCCTGGAAGATCATGCGTGCACTGACGAGGATGTATAAGCCCAGCCTGGCCATGGCACAAACCTGGGGGACCGCCCTGTGTGATCCCCATCATGGGTTCTGGGTGTTGACGGGTTTCAAATCATTTCATTCGTGAATTCCACGACAGGAGTCTCAAGTGGCTGTGCTCAACGAAACAGATAGCATGATGGATGAATCGCGGATGATTCAGGAACTTGTCGCCAAGTTCGTCGACCAGGAACTCATGCCGCTTGAAGCCGCGGTTCTGGAGCGCGAAATGCAGGGCAAGCACCTGGCGCTGACCAAGGACGAAGATGCCGTGCTCAATGCCAAATGCAAAGAACTCGGCCTGTGGGCGCTCGACGCGCCCGAGGAATTTGGTGGCGCAAAACTGTCGGCAGTGACCCTCATGGCGGTCAACGAGGAACTGGGCCGCACAGTGACCCCATTTGTTTTCCCGCCGGATTCGCCCAACCTGCATATGCTGATGGCGACGGTCACCGATAGCCAACGGAAAAAATATCTGGAACCCTACGCCAGTGGCGAGGCGAAATCGGCGATCGCGATTTCCGAACCCAATGCAGGCGCGGACCCCTCGGGCATGATCACTCGTGCAGAAAAGGACGGTGATCACTGGGTGATCAACGGACGGAAAATATGGACGAGCCGGGTCACCGCCGCGGACTTCACGATTGTGATGGCGCGTGTGGGTGCCGGCAAGCGCCATGAGGGGATCACGGCGTTCATTGTTGAGAAGGGCACCCCCGGGTTTGAAATTCTTCGCGAGATTCCCATGCTCGCCGGCCATCGCACCTACGAGGTCGCATTTGAAGACTGCCGCATCCCGGCAGAAAACGTCCTCGGCGAAATTGGCGCGGGCTTTGCCCCCATGCAGTTGCGACTGATCGTCAGACGACTCCAGATCGGTGCCTGGTGTCTGGGCATGTGTCGGCGGGCACTGGAAATGATGTGCTCGCATGCCAAGCAGCGCATAACCTTTGGACAGCCGCTGTCAGAAAGGCAAGCCGTGCAATGGTGGATTGCCGACGCGGCGACCAAGATGCACGCCTGCAGACTGATGGTGATGGATGCCGCCCGCAAACAGGATCTGGGTCAGGATGTGCGTGTTGAGGCGTCAATGATCAAGGTCTACGCCACGGAAATGGCAACCGAAGTCCTCGACCATGCGATGCAGACTTTCGGCGCGATGGGTGTGACCAAGGAGCTTCCGCTTCATTTAATGGCGCAGCGCGCGCGCGTGATGCGTGTGTACGAAGGCCCGTCGGAAGTGCACCGCATGTCGATCGCAAAAAAGATACTGAAGGACACGCGCTGAAGCTTGCGCGCTAAAGGGATTAAAAGGATTAAAGGGATGCACGCCCGCTGATGTGAGGCGCTCCCTGGCCTTCAAGCAACCGAGTATCAGGAACCGGAGTTTGACCTTGACCACCTGCGCTGCTGCAAATTCAGCCAACACCCCGCTCGCGGGGCTGACTGTGATCGATTTGACCCAGATTTATCAAGGTCCCTACGCAACCTTCCTGATGGCCAAGGCGGGTGCGGACGTGATCAAGATCGAACCGCTTCATGGCGAACCCACCCGCTTACGTGCGAAGGTCAGCGGTGGCGCCTCGCTGCCGATGGCCATGCTCAACGTGAACAAGAAGGGCATTACCCTGAATCTGAAGTCACCGCGCGGCAAGGAACTGCTCAAGGAACTGATTAAACGTGCCGACGTGCTGGTGGAAAATTTCGCACCCGGTGTGATGGACCGGCTTGGGGTCGGTTGGGAAACCTTGCACGCCATCAACCCAAGACTGATCTATGGCACGGGGACGGGTTTTGGCATCTCAGGTCCCGACCGCAACAACCTGGCGATGGACGTCACGATCCAGGCCTCATCCGGCATCATGAGCGTGACCGGCATGCCAGATGGCCCACCGCTGCGGTCCGGCGCTTCGATGGTTGATTTTTTAAGTGGCGTTCATCTCTACGCCGGCATACTGACCGCGCTGTATGAACGCACCCGCACGAACCAGGGCAGGCTTGTAGAAGTGTCCATGCAGGAGACGGCCTTCCCGACGCTCGCTTCAAATATTGGCCTCGTATACCGAAACAAGGGCGTCATCCCGCCACGCGTAGGTAATCGTCACGGCGGACTGGCCCTCGCTCCCTATAGCGTCTATGAGGCCGCTGACGGTCACATTGCGATCGTGTGCGCGACAGAGCAGCACTGGAAAAACATACTGGCCGCCATGGGACGCGAAGACCTTGCAGAGGACGCGCGCTATGCAACAAACAAAAGCAGAGTTGACAATATCGACCGGACCGACAACTTCGTTCAAACCTGGACGCGCACGATGAAACGCGCAGACCTGTTTGCCCTGAGCACGAAACATGGTTTCCCGGCTGCGCCGGTTCGTGATCTGGTCGAGGTCATGAACGACCCGCATATGCACGCCCGGGGCGCACTTGAATGGTTTGAAGACGAACTGCTGGGAAGAGTCGTGCTACCCGCCAGCCCCATCATCCTTCACGGCGCAGACCGCGTCAAAACAATTTCCAGCCCGAAACTTGGCCAGCACAACGCAGAAATATATGGCGACTGGCTGGGACTGAGTGCCAGTGAACTGGAGTCACTCGCCAGCGAGGGCGTGATCTAGGAAACCTATGCAACGCAACCTATTCAGTTCGGTTTTGCGCGCCTGCCTGACAGCCGGCCTGCTGGTGGCGGCGGGCACAACGTGTGCACAAAACAATTCGCTCCCGCCTGTCATCAGAATGGTCGTGCCCTTCTCGCCAGGCGCCAGCAATGATGTGTTCGCACGGGCCCTGAGCGAACAACTGGCAAAAAAACTGGGTGTCAGTGTGCTGGTTGAAAACAAGCCTGGCGCGGGCGGCATTATCGGGTCGGCTGAAGTTGCACGCGCCAAACCCGATGGTGCGACGCTGCTATTTAGCTCAAACTCCTTCGTCACGCGGGCAGTCGTTGACGAAAAACTGCCGTTTGACCCCCGTACGTCGTTCGTGCCGGTGGCCATGGTGGCCCAGGGCGCCATGTTGCTGGTGGTCGGAAACGACACGCCTTATCGAAGCGCCAGTGAACTGATTGTTGACGCCAAAACGAAAAACATTAACTATGGCTCTGCCGGTATTGGGTCGATTGGCCAGATGAGCACCGAATTGCTCAACAACCAGGCCGGCATCAATATGACGCACATTCCGTACAAAGGGATTTCCGGTGTGCTCACGGACATGATCGGTGGTCGCGTCCAGGCCATGATCACCACGCCAGCCTCACTGGGCGGCGCCATTCAGGGCAACCAGGTCCGTGTCCTGGCCGTCACCTCCTCCACACAGTCGAAATTTTTTCCCGGCCTGCCCACCCTTGCACAGACGGTTCCGGGGTTTCTGGTCGACGTCTGGTGGGGGGTCTACGCGCCAGCCAACACACCCGCGGCCCTGGTCGAACGGCTGAATAACGCCATCCGCGAGGTGTCAAAAACCGAAAAAATGCGTGCCCTGTTCGCCAAGGAAGCCTCGGAACCCTCTGAAATGAACGCGAAGGAATTCGCAGCGTATGTCGACCAGGAACTGGAAAAATGGCAAAAGCTGGCCAGGGAACGCGGGATCGTACTGACGCAGTAAGGCGTACCTTGCGCTGCAGTGCCCCCCTAGCCGTCTTCCGGCTGGGGATGCCCGCTTAAAGATTCCGGCAAGGCGGGATGCCGGTCAGACGGCATCAACCCGGCCGGATCACCGCCGAGTTTTTTCGTCAGTGTTTGCGCCGCCTGCATGACGCGTGGCAGAAATGCTTCAAACGTTTCCTGGTTGTACCTGAACAGGGGCAAGCCCAATGAAATACTACAGACCAGGCGCTGCGCCACACCGAAAACAGGGCAGGCAATCGCCGCGGTTTCAGAGCCCCTTTCCGCCAGCGATACAGCAAAATGCAGGTCGCGTATCAGGTCAAACTCTTGTCCCTGTTCACCTGAAAACGCCAACAACACCTTGCCTGCGGCACCCTTGTCGAGTTCGACCCGCTCGCCCTCGCGCACGTGCATGCGCACGGATCGCGGTTGCGACAGCCGGTGCAGGCATATCCGGTCATTGCCCTCGCGGATATAGATGGCGGCAGTTTCCTTGGTGCTGTGCACCAGTTCACGCAAGACGGGCGCTGCGTAGTCCCAAAGCCGGAAAGAATCCTGATAGAGCATGCCGAGATAAAACGGTGTGGCCCCGAGCATGAAGCGACCATCTTCCCGTCGATTCAAAAAGCCATAATGTTCAAGCGACTCGCAAATACGCAGAATGGTGCTGTGGTACAGACCCGTCACGGACGACAGTTCAGACAGTGTCAGGCCATCAACGCTGCCCTCGAAAGCCATCAGAATGGAAAGTGCACGGTTAACAGAAGCGACGCCAGGATCTGTTTTGTCATTCATACGTTTATCGGAACAGTGGCAAATTGGGTTTCAGGTGCTAAATCAGGTCGGATTCAGGTCAGATTCAGGGCAGACCCAGGTCAGATTCAGGGTAACAACAAGCGCAGGCTTACACTACCACGGATGCAAAAATGGCATTAAAAAATTACGACGGAGATAGAAATAATGACTAATCAACTGGTGTTCGACGTGCACGAAAAAATTGCCACCATACGCCTCAATCATCCGGAAAAATACAACGCCTTTACCAACGACATGCTCGACGCCTGGGCCAGTGCCCTGGAAGAGTCGGCGGCGCGCGAAGACGTGCATGCCATCGTGTTAACCGGCACAGGAAAAGGCTTTTGCTCGGGCGGTGATATCGGCAACATGAAGGACCGCACTGAAGATAGCGCCTACCAGAGAAAACTTCACCTTTCGGGACGGATACATCGCATTCCACAATTGCTTGAGACCATCGACAAGCCCGTCCTGGTCGCAGTCAATGGCGTGGCGACCGGTGCCGGTATGGACATGGCGCTGATGGGTGATATTCGCATTGCAGCGCGCAGCGCGCGCTTTGCCGAAACCTATGTCAAGGTCGGTCTCTTTGCCGGTGATGGCGGCACCTGGTATCTGCCCCGCCTGGTCGGCATGCCCAAGGCGCTGGAACTATTCTGGACCGCGCGTTGGGTCGACTCGGAAGAAGCCGAGCGTCTGGGTATTGTCAATAAGGTTGTCGACGACGATCAACTGATGCCCGCCACCTATGAAATGGCCGGGCAGATTTCCGCGCAACCACAAATTGCCGTCAGGATGATGAAACGCGCGGTTCGACAGGGGGCCAACCAGGAATTGAGAACCCATCTTGAAATGGCCTCATCCCATATGGCTGCCATGTATTCAACCGCTGACCATAAAGAAGCTGTCACGGCCTTCAAGGAAAAGCGCCCCCCCGTTTTCACCGGCCGTTGACCCACAGTTGGCGCGCCCGGCTAAGCAGCCTTTGTACCCAATCCGGTCACTCAAAGATGGCGACTGGAAAAAGATGCAAAATGGGAGTGTGACGTAAACCTTGAAACCGGCCAGCTTCGGAATGAAATGATGAGCGATAAGCTTCCCCTGTCAGATTTACGCAAAAGCTATGAGTTAGGGTCGCTCGACGAGCACGAGACCGCCAGCGAGCCCTTATTGCAATTCCAGGAGTGGTTTGCGCAAGCGCTCAAGCGAGATGTCCTCGAACCCAACGCGATGACCCTTTCCACCGTGGACAAGGCAGGGCGGCCTTCCAGTCGCCCGGTCCTGATCAAGGACTTCGATGAACGTGGCATCGTCTGGTATTCCAACTACGACAGCCGCAAGGGACAGGAACTGGACACCACACCATTCGCTGCGCTGCAGTTTCACTGGGTTGCACTTGAAAGAGTGGTGCGCATTGAGGGGTCTGTGGAAAAGGTGTCGGGCGAGGAATCTGATGCCTACTTTGCGACCCGACCGCTGACGTCCCGGATCGGAGCCTGGGCCTCGCCGCAAAGCACGGTCATCCCGGGGCGCGGCACGATCATCGCGCGGGCCGGTGAATTCGGCCTCAAATTCGGCCTGCACCCGCCGCGTCCTGCGCACTGGGGTGGATACCGTTTGAAGCCAGATTACTGGGAGTTCTGGCAAGGACGCGCATCCCGCCTGCATGATCGCATTGCTTATCGACTGCAACCCGACGGTTTATGGTTGCGACAACGACTGGCACCCTGAGTCGGCGCCTCAGGGTCGGGTCAGGCAGTGTGCGTCACTTAGGTGCCGGTCAAGGGCTGCCGGCGACAGCGGCCGTAGTGCCCTGCTCGGTACTCGGGTGTCGGCCTTCCTTCTCCCAGGTGAAGGGCTCGAAGGCACTTGTCCCCTCGGTTGTTTTCCAGTGGGGCTTGCGCACTGCATAGATCACCAACGGGATGATCAGGAAAAATATATTCCCACCGATCAGAATCGCCACATACGTCGTCGGGCTACCCACCGAGATCTGTGCCGGTGGCACGAAACTGAGCACGAACGCGATCAACGATCCCACCAGGCCCGCTCCGCCAAAGATCCACATCCCCGCTCTGCCGAACGGTACCTTGTACGGGCGCGGCGTGTTTGGCTGGCTAAACCGCAGGTGTATCGCTGCCGAGAACATGAGCAGGTACATGATCAAGTACAGCGTCACGGTCAACTGACTGAGTATCTGGTAGGCCGCCTGCACCGTGGGCAACACCACGAACATGATCGACAGGAATGTGACGAGCAAGCCCTGCATGATCAGGATGTTGACGGCCATCCCGTTTTTATTCATTTTCTGGAAGAACGGCGGCAGGTAACCTGCCCGACCGACTGTGGCCAGACCCGCCGAGGGACCCGCCACCCAGACCGTCACGCCACCCAGCACACCAAACGCCAGGGCAATCGCCAGGATCGGTGCCGCCCAGGAGAGCCCGAACACCCGTAACAGATCGTCATACCCGACCAACAGGCTGCGGGTGAGATCAATCTTGGTAGACGGAATAATCACGCCGATCGCCAGCGTTCCAAACACGCAAATTGCCACCGTCATGAGCGACGCCAGTCCGATGGCCAATGGATAGTTGCGCGTTGGGTTGTCAAGCTCGTTGACGTGGATCGCGTTCATTTCCATGCCCGCAAAGGCAAGGAAGATACTGGCGGCAAGTACCAGGTTATTGAAATTGGAAAAGTTTGGCACCAGGTCCTTCCAGGCAAACTCCATCTGCAAGGGCTGGCCGCTCATCAGGTACACGGTGCCGAGTACCACCAGAATAGCGGCCGGGATGATGGTGCCGACCATGCCGCCCCATTTGGCCAGCCGAGCCGCCGACTTAAGACCCCGCAACGTTGAAAACGTAGCCAGCCAGTACACAATCAGAACAAGGATGATGGTGTAGATCCGGTTGGCCGCGACCGCCTCGTCCCACTTCTGGTTCGGCCCCACGAAAGCCAGCGAAACCGAGGCAAAGACCAGCGCAGTCGGAAACCAGATGGTCGATTCCACCCAAAGCAAAAAGATCGCCACGAACCCCAGGCGCGGACCGAAGGCCTCGCCGACCCAACGGAACACGCCGCCTTTCTGCGGCCATGCGGTAGCGAGTTCCGCCGCCACGATCGACACGGGAATCAGAAAGAAAACTGCTGCGAACAGATAATAGAAAACTGAACTCAGCCCATATACCGCCTCTGAGGGCAGGCCGCGCAGGCTAACCACCGCTGTCACGTTCATGACCGCGAGGGCGCCCACACTGAGGGTGGTGGAGCGTATAACCTGATTCTTCACTCCAGGGGCTGTCTTGCTTGGCGGTTTGGTCATGACGACTGCTCCATCGATTGCGAGAGTTTTCAGTCACCTGCGAATAGGGAGGTGACCGACCCGGACTGCCCAATCAGGTGTGATGGTGTCCTCCGGCTTCTGTCTCAGTTAACGGAACCGAAACGGGGTGTTTATCGAAATGCGCGACGGCGTTGCGGATGTCGTCGAGCAACAGGTCCGCCATATCAAGCGACAGGCCCTGGCGGCACAGGATTCGGCAGACCACAATATCTGCGGCCGTCCCGGTCAGGGTGTAGGCCGGCACCTGCCAGCCACGCACCCGCAGCCGTTCAGACAGGTCAAATAGCGTGTATGCGGTCTGGGCACCTTGCTTGACGCGCCAAGTGACTGCAGGGATGTGCAACTGTGGATCACCGGCGCACAGCAAGTCGTAGGGGCCGATTTTGACGATCTCTTGCGCAAGGTGCTGCGCGACGGCGTAGCTTGCGTCGTGGATGGCCTTGTAGCCCTGGCGTCCAAGGGAAACGAAGTTGTAGTACTGCGCGATGACCTGGCCGGCTGGGCGCGAGAAATTGATGGCGAATGTTGGCATCTCGCCACCCAGATAATTGACCTTGAATATCAGGTCCTCGGGCAGGTCCTTGACGTCGCGCCAGACCACCCAGCCCACGCCTACAGGCGCAAGGCCGAACTTGTGGCCTGAACTGCTGATGGACTTGACCCGGGGCAGGCGGAAATCCCAAATCAGGTCCGGTGCGCAAAACGGGGCCAAGAATCCGCCAGACGCAGCGTCTACGTGAACGTCAATGTCGATACCCAGAGTACGCTGTAACGCGTCGAGCGCATCGGACAGCGGCTTGACCAGCTCGTAGGCCCCAGTGTAAGTGACGCCAAGCGTGGGCACCACGCCAATCGTGTTCTCGTCGACGCGTGCCAGCATCTCGGGTGCGCCCATCTCGTAGCGACCATGCGCCATGGGCACCTCACGAATTTCAACATCCCAGTAACGCGCAAACTTTTCCCAGCATACCTGTACAGCGCCGCAAACAAGGTTGGGCTTGTCGGTCGCTTTACCCAGCTTTCTCATCTTTTCACGCCAGCGCCACTTCATCGCCATGCCGCCCAGCATGCACGCCTCAGAAGATCCGATGCCCGAGGTTCCCACGGGCGACACCTCAGCGGGAGCATTCCACAAGTCTGCCAGCATGCGCACGCAGCGTGCCTCAAGCTCGGCAGTCTGTGGATATTCGTCCTTGTCGATCATGTTCTTGTCGATCGACAGGTTCATCAGTTTGTGAACGTTGGGATGCTCCCAGGTTTGAACGAATGTCGCCAGATTTTGACGTGCATTGCCATCGAGCAGCAACTCATCCTCAATCAGCTGGTAGGCATCGTCCGGTCGCATCTCCTTGGCGGGAAAATCCGATTTCGACAGAGATGGCATCGCACCAAACACGGGGTCGGCGACGCCCCTTTTCACATATTTGACAGAGTGGATTGACATGTCAGTATCCTTTGTCGTTCGAAAAAATTCGTTGTTAAAAATTATCGCTGATCGAAGAGCGCGGGTCCAACCCCGGTCATTGACCGCGGTCCAGATGCCGTGCACGCCACCCTGGGACGTTCTCCATCCGCCACTGCCACCACCTGGGAACAGTTGGCGTGACAGCACGTTGTAAATAGTACGGAACCATCGGTCGGTGCCAGTCCCAGATCCTGCGCAATTCAGCCTCTGGTGCATCGTGGAGATCCACGCGCAGATCGACGATCGGAAAGCTTCCGTCACCACTCACCAGCAGCGCAGCGGAGTTTTGTCCTTCAGGCTGACCGCCCGCATCGCGCCCGGCCTCAAGGCTGAGCATTAATCGTTCTGCAAGCGCTACGTCCACGCATGCCTCGAAAGCCTGAGCCATGGCGTTGACCACTTTTTCTCCGACAAGCACATTTCCTGCGCAAACGTAGCCGTCACCCAAGACGTGACCCGCCCAGACTGCATTGCGCGCACCGGTCGAGGCGCCGGCTTGCCCATAAATATCGATGACCGATAACTGTCGTGAATCGGGGAACGGGTCGCAGGCTTGCAGCTCTTCGATAATATTGCGGGCGCAACGACCCGATTCAATCAGTTGCGCGGCCAGGCGATTGAGCGTGGGGTTGGCAACCGCCTGTACGGATGCAACGCCCCGACCCGGAACGAGGATCGGGCAGCGGGCTCCAACACTCGGTGAATAGGTGGCGATGGCAATACCGTACTGACCGGTATGCTTGCAGTGCGCGACAACAGAATAAGTCATGATTTTGTGCTCCAGAGCGCGTTGTTGAGTGCCGACGATTGCACTAATCCAGACGAATATTGTTTTCAGTCACTAGCTTTTTATAATTCTTGAATTCTTGCTCCGTGAGCTTGCGCAAAGCCTCGGCCGAGCCAGGGTGCAACACTGAGCCCGTTGCTTCGATTCGCTCGCGTACAGACGGTACGGACAGCAGATCAAGCAGCTCTGCACTCAGGCGGTCGATCACAGGTTTCGGGGTGCCTGCAGGTGCGTACAAGGCATTCCAACTGTCCAGATTCAGACCAGATACGCCTTGCTCAGTCAGCGTGGGTATGTCGGGTGCCCCCGGCGCCCGCGCATCCGAGGCTACGCCGAACGTACGTAACTGGCCGCTGCGCACCAGCGCAATTTCTGTCGGAAGTGTTCCAAAGTAAATCTGAACCCGATTGGTCAGCAAATCAGTATTGACCTGAGGTGCCCCTTTGTAGGGCACGTCGGTGATAGTAGTTTGGGTCAACTTGGCGAATTGAAGACAGGCGAGGTGCGTGCCGGTTCCGGGACCATGATGGCCACAGTTCAGTTTTCCGCTATGGTCTTTGGCATATTGAATAAAATCTTTCAGGTTCACGGCCGGAATTGCAGCAGGGATCACCATCATCATAGGCAACGCGGCAACATACCCGATCGGTTCAAAGTCGCGGATGGGATCGTACGAAATATTGCGGTTGATAGCGGGCAGAATGGTTGACACGGCGCTTCCACCCATCACCAAGGTATAGCCATCGTGTGGCGCTCTGGCAACCGCCTGCATGGCGATCGCACCCCCTGCCCCCAATTTGTTTTCCACCAGGACCGTCTGACCCAATCTTTTGGACAGTTCCCCGGCCACGATTCGGGACAACTGGTCTGTGATGCCACCAGCCGGATAAGGTGAAACGATGGTGATTGACTGACTGGGCCAGGACTGTGCCATGGCCTGAGGGCAGATCGGTAACAACAAACCCCACATCAGCAACCTGAGCTGTGCACGCCAGTTTAATGATATCGGCATTTAGGCTCCGCCTTGCAAGCCCGACAGGCTTGATTCATGTATGAATTCGATGCGTCTGACAATATCCCTGATCTGGACACCCAGTTCCCGAAGCTTGCTGTTTGGCAAACCTGCGCTGGCCGCGCCACATCCCAATGCCAGCAGCGGTCTTCCCGGCAGTACCAACG
>CAIJKV010000269.1 GCA_903821335.1 uncultured beta proteobacterium | reverse complement strand
GGAAGACAACACCGTCATCACGGGACGCTCCATGGACTGGGCCGAGGACATGCACACCAACCTGTGGATATTCCCCAAGGGGATCACACGCGATGGTGCTGCAGGCCCCACATCACCAACGTGGACGTCAAAATATGGCAGCGTGATTGCTGCCGGCTACGACGTGGGATCGGCAGATGGCATGAATGAAAAAGGCCTGGTTGCCAACCTGCTGTACCTGGCTGAGTCCGATTACGGCACGCCCGGACCAGCGCCAGCCCTGTCCATTGCACTGTGGGCACAATATGCGCTGGATAACTTTGCCAGCGTGAACGAGGCCGTCGAGCAGTTGGCAAAAGAGCCCTTTCGCGTCGTCGCCCCATCGCTGCCCAACGGGCAGCCGGCATCGCTGCACTTGTCAGTTTCAGATGCGTCAGGCGATTCTGCCATCTTTGAGTACCTTGACGGAAAACTGGTTATTCATCATGGCAAGCAATATCAAGTGATGACGAACTCACCCAAGTTTGATTCTCAACTGGCATTGAACACCTACTGGGAGGGCATAGGCGGGCTGACCTTCCTGCCTGGCACCAATCGCGCTGCCGATCGTTTCGCCAGGGCCACTTTTTTAATTCAGGCCGTACCAAAGTCCACCGACAAGCACTACATCAGCGCAGTCCCCAGTCAGTCTTTCAACAATCAGGCAATCGCCAGCACCATGGGGGTTGTCAGAAGTGTCAGTGTGCCACTGGGGATCACGACGCCAAACCAGCCTAATATTTCCTCGACACTCTGGCGCACAGTCGCTGACCACAAAAATAAGGTCTACTACTTCGACTCGGCGACCAGTCCGAATACCTTTTGGGTCGATTTAAACGATGTGGACTTTTCAGCTGGCGCAGCGGTCAAAAAACTCACGCTCACCGGGGGCAAGATTTATTCTGGAAATACCGCGAAACTTTTCGAAGCCACGCCATCGTTTGAGTTTTTGAAAGCCATTTAGCAATGACCCAGCCATGGCGAACAGCGCTCGCCATGGCGGTTTCACCGGATTAACGGGGTTTCGGACTTGGCGTCGCAAACGTCAGGCCTTTTGCCTGCACGCTTTTCACCCCGCGAACATTCTGAGCCAGCTCAATGGCCAGGGCACGTTCTGCCCCGCTGCTGAGCTTGCCTTCCATCGTCACCACACCAGCGGTCGTGGTGACCGTAATGTCGCTTCCTGCAACGTTGCTTGAATAGAGCAGTGTCGACTTCACCTTGGTCGTTATCCAGGCATCGGAAATCTTGCGTTCAGCGTCATCCGCGACCGCGATGGCCGTGCCCTTTAAAGCAGGTTTAGGTGCAGCAATCACCAGGGCATTGCTAACTGAAACAACGCCTCGCGTATTCATGGCCAGTCGGTGGCTGTTGCCATCCCCGGTCATTACAGTGCATTCACCGGGATTTTCAGATAGGAAATTCCATTTTTTTCTTTGGGTGGCATCGCGCCCGCACGGATATTGACCTGCACCGCTGGCAGGAGCAAGACGGGCATCTCAAGTGTCGCGTCACGTTGTGAACGCATTTCAACAAATGCGTCTTCCGTCATGCCATCGTGCAGGTGGATGTTGTTCGCTTTTTCTTGCGCAACAGACGTTTCAAAGCTGAACGCACGACCCGCTGGTGGATAGTCGTGGCACATGAACAGGCGTGTCTCGGGCGGAAAACGCAGCAACTTGTGTGCCGAACGGTACAGCGTTTTAGCATCGCCACCCGGGAAGTCACAACGCGCCGAGCCGACGTCAGGCATGAAAATCGTATCGCCCACAAAAATCGCGTCCTCAATCTTGTAAGCCATGCATGCCGGCGTGTGCCCGGGAACAAACAAGCCTTGACACCGCAGGTTGCCGACTTCCAGCACTTCGTCTTCCTGGATCAGGTAATCAAACTGATTGCCGTCGACGGCAAAGGTATCTTCGAGGTTGAAAATCTCTTTGAATACTCCCTGCACTTGCGCGATGTGCGCACCGATCGCAATGCTGCCACCAAGCTTATTCTTCAGGTATTGTGCGGCCGACAGATGATCGGCGTGCGCGTGTGTTTCCAGAATCCATTGTGTCGTCAAATCATGCGACTGAACAAAATCAACCACCAGATCTGCCGAACGGGTCTGCGTTCGTCCAGACTTCGGGTCGTAATCAAGAACCGAATCAATGACCACACACGGCGTGCCGACTTTCTCGTAGACAACGTAAGTCAGTGTGCAAGTTACCGGGTCATAAAAGGCTTTGATTGTTGCGCGCATGCCTACACCGCCTGTCAGTAGTCTGGG
>CAIJKV010000268.1 GCA_903821335.1 uncultured beta proteobacterium | reverse complement strand
GACAAGAGTCGCAGTGGACGATTGATCGGTTCACCGAGAATCATTTCCCAGAGTGAAGGCGTTGCCTGGATCACCGAGATCTGGTGCTTGTCGATAGCCTGGCTGATCGCTTGCGGGTCACGGCTGGCGGCGCCGTCGAGCAACACCACCCGCGCGCCATGGATGAGCGGCAGGTAAAGTTCCAGCGCCGCAATATCAAACCCGATGGTCGTAATGGCCAGCAGTCGGTCTGACGACGTCATGGGGACAGCGTGCCCGACAGCGGCCAGGAACAAGCCAAGTCCCGCATGGCTGATCCCGACGCCCTTGGGCTTTCCTGTGCTGCCAGAGGTGTAAATGACGTAGGCCAGGTTTTCGGGTGAAACCGTCACCTGAAGTTCGGCTCGCGAGAGGGGCGAGTCGTCCAGCCCTCGCAGCGTTGACTGTATCGCTGGGTCATCAAGAAGGATACTGGGCGGTAGTGCAATGCTGACCTCTGCTTGTAATGCCAGGTAGCGCGCACGGCTGGTGATCAGGCACAAGGCCTGACTGTCGGCCAGCATGTACTCTAATCGCCCGGTGGGGTAGTCCGGGTCCAGCGGCAAGTAAGCAGCGCCGGCCTTCTGTACGGCTAGCAATGCAATCAGCATGTCCGCAGATCGATCGAGCAATAGTGCCACGATCCGGTCTGGCCCCAGTCCGAAGTTGACCAGATAGCGCGCCATGATGTTGGACTGGCGATCCAGTTCAGCGTAGGTCAGGTTGATGGTTGCCTCATGGTCTTCAAAAAGCAACGCAATGGCATCTGGTGTTTGAGTGACCTGACGGGCAAACGCTGCACAGAAGACCTCACTGGCATCAGCGTGTGGACGGTGAATGGGGCCGGCGCAAGAAGCGATCAGGGCAAGACGTTCCGCCCCATCCGTGGTGGGCAGTTGCCCCAATGAGAGATGGCCAGACTGCGGCAGGATTTGTATCAGATTGCGCAGACGCACCAACAGGGCGTTTGCCTGTTGTTCGTCCAGACGCGTCTGGTCGAAATTCAGGCGCAACAGCACATGCTGGCCCGGTACGGCGATCAGCGTGACAGGATAGTGTGTGCCATCCTGGCCCTCTGCGCCAGTTTGTGCCAGTGTTCCACTCGACTGGGTGACGTCGTTACCGACTGCATAGTTTTCATAAATAAACATGACCTCGAACAGCGGTCCTGTCGAACGGTTGTCAAAAGACGTCAGTGCCTGGATCTTGACGAGGCCCAGGTGTGCGTGGGCGTCCTGTTCGGACTGCGCCTCTTGCTGCCCGCGCAGCCAGTCGACCAGCCGTTGACCGTCTGTGATGTTCAGGCACAGCGGCAGGGTGTCGATAAACAAGCCCAGGGCCAGTTCGATGCCTGGCAACTGACTGGCCCGACCGTTTCGTACACTACCGATTACGATCTCGTCGACCTTGGCCATCCGCGCAATCAATAGCGCAAACAGGCCCTGCAGAACCGTGGCCTGCGTCAGACCGTTGTCGCGCGCGTATTGTTCAAAGCTGGCGCTTGTTTGCGCATCCAGACTGAAGCGAATGTCACCAAAGCCGGATTGTTTGATGACAGGCGGTGCAAGCTCAAGCATGCTGGGTTCAGACAGACCCTGCAGATGCTTGCGCCAGTAGTCCTGCGCGTGCGATACGTTCTGTCTGGCAAGCCATGCCAGATGGTCTTGCCAGGAAAACGGAGTCTTGAGTGTCAGTGGATAGCCTGATCGGGCTGACTCATACAGACGCGTTAACTCATCAAGCATAATCGGCGTCGACCAGCCATCGAGGACCAGATGATGGTTCGAGATGAGCAGTGCGAAGCCTTCCTGGTTGTCCAGCGCAATCATGCGCGCACGGATCAGAGGACCCTGTTCCAGCGCAAAGGATTGCGCCAGATCCAGCGACCTGAGCAACGCGACGCGCTCTTTGGAACTGCCCGCCAGATGCAACAGGCGACAATCGCAGGCTGAGTCACCGCGGATCACGCCCAGACCCGCAACCAGTCCGGATGGCACGAGCGCCAGACGCAAAATGCTATGCCGGGCGATCAGGGCTGCCCAGGCACGGGTCATCGCCTGTACGTCGAAAGTGCCTTGAAACGTGAACAGCATCTGCACGTGATACGGGTCGTGTGTGCCAGCGGCACGAGCCGTACTTTCGAAGGCCAGGCCTTGTTGCAGGGTGGTCAGTGGAACGAGGTCCTGCAGGTCTGGGTACAACGCCGACAGGGTATTGAGCAGATCCTGGTCAAGGAGTGTCTGCTGCGCCGGCTCTGACGTGCAGACCAACGGGAAGTCCGAAGGGGTATGTCGATGCGTGAACGGCGTTTGCAAGCAGTGCAAGGTGACTGCAGAGAGCGCTGCACTGAAGTGCCTGGCGAGTGCACCGACTGACTCTTCGGTATGGATATGTTTGCAATAGGCAATGCTGAATTGCAGCGCACCTGTCGGTTCGATGATCGCATTGATGTCAAGCAGGTGCAGGCGCTGACGGGAGTCGTCATCCTGACAGGCCGTCAGCCCGCCTTGTTCGAATGTCCAGTTGTGCGCGTGCCCGATCGGGTGGTCGGTCTGGTTTTGTTCGAATCTGCCGAGGTAGTTGAAGACGATTTCAGGCTCAGGGAGGGCGTGTTGCGCGAGGCGCGAACCTGGGTCGAGGTGCCTGAGGATGCCGTAGCCGAGGCCTTTGTC
>CAIJKV010000267.1 GCA_903821335.1 uncultured beta proteobacterium | reverse complement strand
GTTTGTGGACAAGGCCAGCCGGTCTCCCGAAGCACAAGGCGTGATTGATCCGCGCACGGCACCCGATCCGAATGCCGGGTTGTATGGCCGCGACGGCGCGGCGGGCATTGCGCCCACGGGCCCCACAGACGCGCCGCTTGTCCCGCTGCCCGGCATCACCACGACACCTGCCAAGCCTGCTGCGCCGACCACCACGGATGATTTGGGTGCGTTGATCGCGACCTTGCCCGTGCCAAGTTCGTCAGCGTCACCCGCGCGTCCACCAAAAGCTGCGACGCCTGCCCTCGCGGCGCCCGGTACCGGCTCGACCGCCACAGGCGCTGCTGCCGGCGGCTCGGGTTCGAGTGCTGTGGCGAGTGCCGCACCAGGTGCCGCCTCGGGCTCAGGCACCACGGCTGGTGCAGGCGGCACGTACTTCTTGCAGGTCGGTTCGTTCAGGGTGCTCGAAGATGCGGAATCGTTGCGCGCGCGCATTTTGCTGATGGGCATGCCTGTGGAAATCCAGCGTGCCGAGGTCAATGGCATGCAAGTCAATCGTGTTCGGGTCGGCCCCTATGCCCGCCTCGACGACATGAATCGGTCGCGTGCGCGACTGGGTGAAGAAAAAATTCCCGCAACCGTAATTCGACAGTAAAAGGCAGACGAGAAATGCGTTTCAAATTATTTTCCCGCTTTCTGATTGTGGTGGCTGCGGCAGCCATGACATTTTTTTCCCCTATGTCGACGGCTCAGGGTGCTGACAAGTACCTTGAGATCAGTCCAGCACAGCCGACAGAGCCGGGTAAAACCGAGGTTCTGGAGTTTTTTGCCTATTCCTGCCCGCACTGTGCCGTTCTTGAGCCCTTGTTCGCAAAGTGGACCAAAGCGCTGCCCCAGGACGTGGTGGTCAGGCAGGTGCCCGTTGCGTTTAACGCCAGCATGCGTCCCCAGCAGCAGTTGTTCTACGCGCTCGAGGCCATGAACCGCATGGATTTGCATCCCCTGGTCTTCCAGGCGATCCACGAACAGAAAAAGCGAATGTTTACCAAGGCTGATATTGTCGCCTGGGTCGTCGACCAGGGCGTGGATAAGGCCAAGTTTGAAGCGGCGTTTGATTCGTTTGGCGTGACGTCGAAAACGGCACGTGCCGACCAGTTGACGACTGTCTACAAACTGCAGGGCACACCATCGATCGCGGTGGCAGGACGTTACCTGACGTCGCCTTCGGAAGCTGGCGGCTATCAGGAAACGATAGACGTGGCCGATTCACTGGTTCGCAAGGTGCGTACGACCAAATAGCGGCAGAAAATGTTTCCACGGAATGCCCGCACGGGACATTCCTTGGAAACGTTCGTTCCACGTTACTTGATATGGCCCAGCGCCTGAGCCAGGTCCTCAATCAGGTCCTGGGCTGATTCGAGCCCAATGTGCAGTCGGATCACGGCGTGACCTTTGCCCGTCCAATAGGCGTGACCGGCGAGCGCGCCCGGGTCGACCCACTGCACCAGACTTTCAAAGCCTCCCCACGAAAACCCGATTCCGAACAAGGTCAGTGCGTCGACAAAGGGCTTGGCTGCCTCGGGCGTGCACGCCAGTTCGATCGACAGCATGCCATTCGAACCTGTGCAATCGCGTTGCCAGAGGGCGTGACCGGGGTCTTTGTGCCAGGCAGGGTGAAAGATTCGCAGGACTTCCGGGCGCGTGGCCAGGAACGCGCAGACTTCAAGGGCGTTGCGCGCATGCTGCGGCATCCGGACAGACATGGTTCGCACACCACGCAAGGCCAGCCAGGCGTCGTCTGCGCTGATTGAGTTGCCCATCGCGTATTGCGCCGAGTGAAGGCGCGCGGCGACTTTTTCATCTTTCGCGATGACGGCACCCAGCATCAGGTCAGAATGACCCGCGACGTATTTCGTGCCGGCCACCACTGACACATCCGCACCGAGTGCCAGTGGGCGGTAGATGTAGCCTGACCCCCAGGTGTTGTCGGCAACCAGGAGCACGCCATTTTCGTGTGCAATCTCGGCCAGCGCTGGCAGATCGATCATTTCAAACAACAGCGACCCCGGGGATTCGACATAAATCACCTTGGTGTTGGGCTGTATCAGTGCCGCGACGTCGTCCTGCCCGGGTGCGAAATACGAGACCTCGATGCCCAGCCCCTTGAGCAGGGCGCGATCAAGATTGCGCACCGGACCATAGACGCAATCGGCCACCAGCACGTGATCACCGGTTTGCAGCAAGCCAAGAAACGCGATGTTGATCGCGGCCATGCCTGACGGTGCCAGCACACAATAGGTGCCGCCTTCGAGTTGCATGAACACGTCTTCCAGGGCGCGGTGTGTGTCCAGGCCTGACCGGCCATAGGTGATGGCACGTTCGCCATCCATGCGTCGTGCGATGGTTTTTTCGAGGGCATTCAGGCTTTCAAAACGCAGGGTGCTGGTGCGCACGGCCGGCAGGCTGACGGGCGCGGTGCCGGAAGCGGGATCGAATGGCGCGCTGCCAATGTGCAGCAGGCGGGTGTCAAGATGATGGGCCACAGCTTGTCCTTGGTTGAGTCTGGCGTATGCTCAGACGCTGGTGAAACGGATGATGCCGTCGTCACCAACCTGACGCGAGAGTTTGCCATCGAAATATAGCGCGTGCAGGTGGGCGATTGCTTCGCCCATCGCAAATGTGGTTTGGTGCAGGTCGAGTTTTCGCTTGAACAGCACCGGCAGGATGTCGGTCGTGCTTTGGGGCGTGACGCAGGCATCCAGCACTTCTTGCAAGCGCTCGGCATGGTGGGCATGTTGCTGCGCGATGCGCTCATGCAGGCCCTTGAACGGGCGACCATGTGACGGCAGCACCAGCGTATCGAGCGGGAGTGGCTGGTAGGCGTCAAGGGAACTCAGGTACAGCGGCAGCGGATTGCCCATGGGCTCGAAGTCGAATACGCTGACGTTGGTCGAAATGCGGGGCAAGACCATGTCGCCCGAGATCAGGACATTCTTGTCGGCACAATAAAGAGACATGTGTTCCGGCGCATGCCCATAGCCCGCGATGGCCTGCCAGACGTGACCGCCGATCTCAAGGCGGCTGCCGTCCAGAATTCGGATAAAGGAGTTGGGGACGCTGGGGACCATACCGCTGTAGTACGAGGCGCGCGCACGGATTTTTTCCTGTGACTCTGGGTCAACCAGCCCGTGCCGGGTGAAGTGTTTCACGGCGCTTTCCCCGCCCGATGCACCGCCTTCGGTGCGAACTGACCAGAGTTTGGCCGTCATGAAGTCGGTCATGCTCATGTACAGCGGTACGTTCCAGCGCTCGCACAGCCAGTTGGCCAGGCCCACGTGATCGGGATGCATGTGCGTCACGATGACCCGCAGGACCGGCAGGCCTTCAAGTTGGGTGCTGAACACCTGTTCCCAGAGTGTCTTGACCTCGTCACGGCTGATCCCGCAGTCGACGATTGTCCAGCCTTCCCGACCATCGATGCAGTCGCGCAACAGCCACAGGTTGATGTGGTCCAGTGCGAACGGAAGTGGCATCCTGAGCCAGCGTACACCGGGGGCCAGTTCGATGCTGCTGCCGGGTTCGGGCAGGACATCACCATGAGGGTATTGCAAGAGCTGCTCTTGTGGGTTCATCTTTTAATTGTCTCCAAAACTTGACGGCATGATCAGAGCATCATAATTTACGTTTACGTTAACTGCCACTTCATAACTTTAAAACCATGCCTCTGTGTATCCGGCCATGCTGACCTGGACGATTTCGGACCTGTCCAAAGAGTTCGACATCACGCCCCGCACGATTCGCTTCTACGAAGACCAGGGAATCCTGAGTCCTGCGCGCGCGGGGCGGCGGCGCGTCTATGTCGCGCGCGACCGCACCCGTCTCAAGTTGGCCTTACGCGGCAAGCGGCTGGGCCTGCAACTTTCCGAAATCCGTGAGCTGATCGACATGTACGATGGCCCGCGTGACACCACGCCGCAACTGAAACATTATTGGTCTGTCCTGCGAACCCAGCGCGCCCTGTTTGAACAGCAGCAAAGAGATATTGAGGAAACATTGTCTGAAATTGCGGAGCAGGAATTGCAATGCCAGGCATTGCTAAGAGAAAAAGAATAAGGGTTATCCCGAGATTACTTTACGTTTACGTAAACGTAAACTTCGAACGATAGCTGACCTGAGTCCTGTCAATGACGCATCTCAGGTTCCCGTACTCACCACGGAGATACACATGCAACTTCCAGGCCTGAATTTCGAATTAGGCGAAGACATCGATATGCTGCGCGACGCAGTGCGTGAATTTGCCACGCACGAAATCGCACCGCTGGCAGCCGAGGCTGACCGAACAGACCAGTTTCCGATGGCCTTATGGAAAAAGTTTGGTGACCTGGGTGTCATGGGCATGACCGTAGGCGAAGAGTACGGTGGCACCAACATGGGTTACCTGGCGCACATGGTCGTGATGGAAGAGTTTTCGCGCGCGAGCGCCGCGATCGGCTTGTCGTACGGCGCGCATTCGAACTTGTGCGTGAACCAGATTCACAGGAACGGCAACGAGGCACAGAAGCGCAAGTACTTGCCAAAACTATTGACGGGCGAGCACATCGGTGCCCTGGCGATGAGTGAGCCCGGTGCGGGGTCGGACGTTGTCAGCATGAAACTGCGGGCCGACCCGCAAGGGCAGGATTACGTGCTCAATGGCACCAAAATGTGGATTACAAACGGCCCCGACGCTGACACGCTGGTGGTCTACGCCAAGACGCAACCCGAGTTGGGTGCGCGCGGCATGACGGCCTTCCTGATCGAAAAAAGCATGCCTGGCTTCAGCATTGCACAAAAGCTGGACAAACTGGGCATGCGCGGCAGCCACACGGGCGAACTGGTATTTGAAAACTGCCGCGTGCCGGGCGACCACGTGCTGGGTGAAGTCAATGGTGGAGTCAAAGTACTGATGAGCGGCCTGGACTACGAGCGAGCCGTGCTGTCAGGCGGACCGTTGGGAATCATGCAGGCAGTCATGGACCAGGTCGTGCCCTATATTCATGACCGCAAGCAGTTTGGTCAGTCGATAGGCGAATTCCAGCTGATCCAGGGCAAGGTCGCAGACATGTACACCACGCTTCAGGCCTGTCGCGCATTTTGCTACACCGTGGGCAAGAATCTCGACCGACTCGGTGCGGGGCATGGGCGTCAGGTTCGCAAGGACTGTGCGGCTGTCATCCTGTATTGCGCCGAGCGCGCAACCTGGATGGCAGGAGAAGGCATCCAGATCTTTGGCGGTAATGGCTATATCAATGAATACCCGTTGGGTCGATATTGGCGCGACGCCAAGTTGTATGAAATTGGCGCGGGCACCAGTGAGATTCGCCGCATGCTGATTGGTCGCGAGCTCTTTAACGAAACGATGTGACGGTCCACTGTCACGTCAGAGAGGATTAAAGTAAAACTTTCACTAGGAGTCAACCATGTCTGATCCCGTTGTAATTGTCTCTGTCGCCCGCACACCTATGGGTGCGATGATGGGTAGCCTGTCAGGCTTAGCCGCCAACGAACTGGGGGCCATCGCCATCAAGGCCGCGGTAGAACGCGCAGGCATCGAGCCGGGTACGGTCAATGAAGTGATCATGGGCAATGTGCTGCAGGCGGGTCAGGGCCAGGCGCCCGCACGTCAGGCGGCGATTGGCGCCGGGCTCCCCCTGAGCGTGTCGTGCACGACCGTCCACAAGGTTTGCGGCTCGGGCATGAAGGCCGCGATGTTTGGCCATGACATGCTGCTGGCGGGTACGACCGACGTGGTGGTGGCGGGCGGCATGGAAAGCATGAGCAATGCACCCTACCTGCTGTTGCGCGGACGTCAGGGCTATCGTTATGGGCATTCGACCGTGTACGACCACATGGCTCTGGATGGACTGGAAGATGCCTATGAACGCGGCAAGGCCATGGGTGTCTTTGCCGAAGATTGTGCCGCCAAATATGCGTTTACGCGCGAGGCGCAGGACGCGTTTTCGCTCGAGTCCCTCAAGCGTGCGCGTGCGGCAACCGAAGACGGCAGCTTCAAGTGGGAGATCGCACCGGTGACGATTGCGGGTCGCAAGGGCGATACCGTGATCGACACGGACGAATCCCCGCAAAAGGCGATGCCCGACAAGATTCCGACACTTAAGCCCGCCTTTAAGAAAGATGGCACGGTGACCGCGGCAAACTCATCCTCAATTTCGGACGGCGCAGCCGCGCTTGTCTTGATGCGGGCGTCTACCGCAGCAAAAATGGGGCTCAAGCCACTGGCCCGCATTGTCGCCCACAGTCAGCATTCACAAGAGCCGGGCTGGTTTACCACCGCACCGGTCGGCGCACTGAAAAATCTCTTTGCCAAGACTGGCTGGAAGGCCAGTGATGTCGATTTGTATGAAATCAACGAGGCGTTTGCCGTGGTGACCATGGCGGCGATGCATGACTTTGACTTGCCGCATGACCGCGTCAACGTCCATGGCGGCGCCACCGCGCTGGGTCATCCAATTGGTGCCTCGGGCGCGCGTTTGTTGGTGACGCTAGTGAGCGCCTTGCGCAAGACGGGTGGCAAGCGTGGCGTGGCGACGCTTTGCATAGGCGGTGGCGAAGCCGTTGCCATGGGTATAGAAATGCTGTGATTCCTTGGAGATCCGCAGGCGTCTGGCTGATGCCTGCGGGTTCGCGCGAGGACGCGTACGAAGAATAAAAAACCTGTCGAAGTGTGCTGGCCGCGCAATCGTGTCATGCATGTGAGACCTTAATGTCATGGTGGTCGATATGCCCCAGATTGAATCACGCATCAACACGCGTGCGCCGGACTTTGCAGACAACGCACGCGCCATGCAGGCGCAGATCGATGACCTGCAGCAACAAATGGCCCAGACGGCGTTGGGCGGCTCCGAAGCGGCACGCAAGAAGCACGTTGCGCGCGGCAAGTTGCTGCCCCGCGACCGTGTCGAGCAGTTGGTGGACCCGGGCACACCCTTTCTTGAACTGTCCGCGCTGGCAGCCCACGGCATGTATAGCGGTGAAGCGCCCGGCGCGGGCCTGATCACGGGAATCGGGCGCGTGTCCGGGACCGAGTGCATGATTGTCTGCAATGATGCGACGGTCAAGGGCGGCACCTATTACCCCTTGACGGTCAAGAAGCATCTGCGTGCACAGGAAATTGCCGCGCAGAACAACCTGCCTTGCGTGTATCTGGTGGATTCGGGTGGTGCAAACCTGCCGCGTCAGGATGACGTGTTCGCAGACCGCGAGCACTTTGGGCGGATTTTTTATAACCAGGCCAACATGTCGGCGCAAGGCATTGCGCAGATCGCCGTGGTGATGGGGTCTTGCACAGCCGGCGGCGCCTATGTCCCGGCCATGAGCGACGAGTCCATCATCGTGCGCAACCAGGGCACCATCTTTTTGGGCGGCCCCCCGCTGGTTAAGGCGGCAACGGGTGAAGAGGTGACCGCCGAGGACCTGGGCGGAGGCGACGTGCATACCCGCCTGTCGGGCGTGGTCGACCACCTGGCGGCCAACGACATGCATGCGTTGCAACTGGCGCGCAATGCCGTGGGCCGGTTGAATCGTCAAAAGCCCCATCCGCTGGCGTGTCGCGAGGTGGTGCCGCCGAAATACGACCCGCAGGAAATCAACGGCATCATTCCCGTCGACACCCGTAAGCCTTATGACGTGCGCGAGATCATTGCCCGCATCGTGGACGGTTCGGAGTTTGACGAGTTCAAGGCACGTTTTGGCACGACACTGGTGACCGGCTTTGCCTATATACATGGCATGCCGGTCGGCATCATTGCCAACAACGGCATCCTGTTTTCTGAGTCCGCGCAAAAGGGCGCGCATTTCATCGAGTTATGCGCGCAACGCAAGATTCCCCTGGTGTTCCTGCAGAACATTACCGGGTTCATGGTGGGACGCAAGTATGAAAACGAAGGGATCGCCCGCCATGGCGCCAAAATGGTGACGGCGGTTGCC
The DNA here is from genome assembly GCA_903821335.1 of uncultured beta proteobacterium. Lineage (GTDB taxonomy): Bacteria > Pseudomonadota > Gammaproteobacteria > Burkholderiales > Burkholderiaceae_B > Zwartia. The sequence goes on along the minus strand of CAIJKV010000267.1, from coordinate 51,696 downwards.
ACGGCTGCGGTGCCAAAGTTCACGGTGCTGATCGGCGGCTCGTTTGGTGCCGGCAACTACGGAATGTGCGGGCGTGCCTACTCGCCCCGCCTGTTGTTCATGTGGCCCAATGCCCGCATTTCCGTGATGGGCGGCGAGCAGGCCGCCAGCGTGCTGGCGACGGTGCGCCGTGAAGGCATTGAAAGTAAGGGTGGTACATGGCCCGCTGCCGAGGAAGAGGCCTTCAAGTCGCCCATTCGCGACCAATACGAACGTGAAGGCCATCCGTACTACGCGACGGCAAGGCTTTGGGACGATGGCGTGATTGTGCCCTCCGATACGCGACGCGTGCTGGGCCTGGGGTTGTCTGCAGCATTGAATGCACCGATCGGCGACACGCGCTTTGGCGTGTTCCGCATGTAAGCACTGGATCAAGGAGCGACCGTGTTCACCACCCTGCTCATCGCCAATCGTGGCGAAATTGCATGTCGCGTTGCCGCGACCGCCCGACGTCTGGGCATCAGGACCATCGCGGTCTATTCTGACGTCGATGCGACCGCCCGTCATGTCGCGAGCTGCGACGTGGGGGTACACATTGGCGGCCCGGCTGCGCGCGACAGCTATCTGAAGGGTGATGTGATCCTTCAGGCAGCGCTGGCGCATGGCGCGCAGGCCGTGCACCCAGGCTATGGGTTTCTGTCTGAGAACGAAGGTTTTGCGCTTGCGTGCGCCAATGCGGGCATTACGTTTGTCGGTCCGCCCGCCTCGGCCATCGCCGCGATGGGCAGCAAGTCAGCCGCCAAGACGTTGATGGAAAAAGCAGGGGTGCCGCTGGTGCCTGGCTATCACGGCGATAACCAGGACCCGCAGTTCTTGCACCAGCAGGCGGATCAGATCGGCTATCCGGTACTGATCAAGGCCAGTGCGGGCGGCGGTGGTAAAGGGATGCGCGTGGTCGACACCAGCCAGGCGTTTGCCCAGGCGCTGGTGTCGTGCAAACGCGAAGCCATTTCAAGCTTTGGTGATGACCGCGTACTGCTCGAGCGCTACCTGCAAAAGCCACGTCATATTGAAATCCAGGTGTTTGCCGATCAGCATGGCTACTGCGTGTATCTCTTTGAGCGTGATTGCTCAGTACAGCGTCGCCACCAGAAGGTGATCGAAGAGGCGCCCGCCCCTGGCATGACTGAGGCGCGGCGCCGTTCCATGGGTGAAGCGGCCGTCGCAGCCGCACGCGCGGTGAACTATGTTGGCGCGGGGACGGTCGAGTTCATCGTCGAACCGGATGGCCGGTTTTATTTCATGGAAATGAATACCCGCCTGCAGGTTGAGCATCCCGTCACGGAAATGATTACCGGGCTTGACCTGGTGGAGTGGCAACTGCGCGTCGCCGCGGGCGAACCGTTGCCGCTGTTGCAGGATCAGTTGCAGTTGACCGGACACTCGATCGAGGCGCGTATCTACGCTGAAAACCCGGACACAGGTTTTCTGCCCTCCGTGGGTACCCTGTCTTTTCTCGGGTTACCAGAGCACGCCGCTTTTACAAATGGTGATATCCGTGTGGATGGAGGCGTGCGCACGGGAGACACCATTTCGAGCTATTACGACCCGATGATTGCCAAGCTGATTGTGCGTGGCGCCGATCGTGACCAGGCACGCGCCCGCATGTTGCAGGCGTTGTCACAGACACAGGTCGTGGGTGTTCATACGAACGTGGCCTTTCTGGGCCGGTTGATGACGGACGCAGCGTTTGCCGCCGCCGATCTCGACACCGGACTGATTGAACGGCAGCGCGCAACGCTCTTGCCGCCGGTGGCCCCTGCACGTGCCGAGGCGCTGGCGCTTGCGGCGACCTCGGTGCTGACGGACGAATCGTCCGAGCGCCAGGGCGACGGCGACCCCTGGTCGGTGACCGACGGTTGGCGCCTGGCGGGTCATTATCATCGCGCCGTCACGTTTCTCGATGGCGAGGTGTCGCGACAGGTGATGCTGCATCGAGAGGGTGCGCAGCAGTCCTTTGAACTCGACGGCCTGTTGTTGCCGGTGCGCTGGACGGCGCGCAGCGATGCGGTGGCAGGTGTGCAGCACATTTCCCTGACGCTCGGGTCGACCTGCCTGGTGGGCACGGTGGTCAGACGTGATGAACGCCTGCAAGTGTTCGACCACGGTTACACCACGCCCCTGGTGCGGCATGACCCGCTGGCGCACGCGGACGACGAGGATGTCGAACATGCTGGAGGCTTGACCGCCCCCATGCCAGGCAAAGTGATCGCGGTGCATGTCCAGGCCGGCGCCAAGGTCACGCGCGGGCAACCGTTGCTGGTGATGGAAGCCATGAAAATGGAGCATACGATCGCCGCACCTGCGGATGGTCGGGTCAAGGAAGTCTATTTTTCGGTGGGTGATCAGGTGACTGATGGCGCCGCCTTGCTGAGTCTGGAATGAAGCGAGCAACGCGCGTGATACCCATGAAACGGATACTGGCTGCTTGCTTGTTGAGCGCCACCAGTCTGGCCGCTGCGGCCCAGCAATATCCTGATCATCCGATCCGGCTGATCGTGCCGTTTCCTCCAGGGCAGGCGACCGATATTTTTGCGCGCGCGCTGGCTGAAAAAATGGGCGAGATCCTCAGGCAGCCCCTGATTGTCGAGAACAAGGCGGGCGCTGGCAGCAATATCGGCATGGAACAAGTCGCGCGCGCTCAACCCGATGGCTACACGCTGGTGGTGGGCGGCAGCGCGGCGGCGGTTAACCAGACGCTCTATCGCAAACTCAACTACAACCTGATCAAAGATTTTGATCCCGTGACCAGTGTGTTCCTGGTGCCGCTGGTGTTGTTGGCAACGCCTGGTTCAGGGATCACGACCTTGTCACAACTGGTGACGATGGCCCGTGCCAAACCGGATGAACTCGCATACGGCAGCGCTGGAATTGGTGGCACACAACATCTGTCCGCAGAAATGTTCAAGGCTGCCGCCAACATAGAAATCCGGCATATCCCCTACAAGGGCAGTGGGCCGGCCCAGGCGGACTTCCTGGGCAATCAGATCCCCCTGATGGCCGATTCGGTCACTGCAGCCATGGCCAATATCAAGGCCGGCAAAGCGATCCCTCTGGCGGTCACGACGGCCGAGCGCGTGCCGCAGTTGCCCGAAGTCCCGACGGTCGCTGAGTCGGGCTACCCGGGTTTTGAGGCGGTTGGCTGGGCCGTGCTGTTCGCGCCACACGGCACCCCGGTGAAAGTGATGGAGACCCTGAACAACGCCGCCACGCAAGCGCTCGGCACACCCGCCATGCAGGCCTACATCCGGGACAAAGGGGCGGTGCCCTTACCCAAGACGCGCGCAGATACGGCAAGCTTTGTGCAGAGCGAGGTCAGCAAGTGGGCGCAAGCGGTCAGACGTTCAGGCGCCGAAAGCGACTAAGCCGCGTGTGTGTCGTCGTGGTAAATTTTGGCAGCAGTCACTGTGCCAGACAACGTTGCTACCAGTTCACTTTCGAGGAGTCAAGATTGAAGAAAAACGTGTTCGCTGCTTTCGCCACCGTGGCGCTGTTGACTACACCTGTTGCCGTGTCGCTGGCGCAAGCCCAGACGCCACCAGTATTGGCCACGCCGGCGGTCGCACCGGCAGCTCCGGCAACCCGGCTGGATGCCATCATGGCAAAGGGAACCGTGCGCGTCGGGACAACGGGTGACTACAAACCCTTCAGTTACATGAACCCCGAAACCAAGCAGTTCGAGGGGCTCGATATTGACATGGCGCAGTCTCTTGGCCAGGCGCTCGGTGTCAAGGTCGAGTTCGTGCCGACGACCTGGGCCAATTTGATGAAAGATTTCCAGGCAGACCAATTTGACTTTGCCATGAGTGGCGTTTCAGTGACGCTTGATCGGGCCAAAAAGGGTTATTTCACGATCCCCATCATGCGCGAAGGCAAAACGCCCATCGCGCTGTGCAGTAACAAGGACAAGTTTCAAACCCTGGCCGATATCGATAAGGCAGGTGTCCGTGTCATCGTCAACCCCGGCGGAACCAACGAAAAGTTCGCACGGGCCAACCTGAAGGTCGCCAATATCGAAGTATTCAAGGACAACGTCAATATTTTCAAGGAAATCGTGGCGGGCCGCGCGGACCTGATGATGACTGACTCGTCGGAAACCATTTACCAGCAGAAGCTCAATCCGCAACTGTGTTCCGTCCATCCCGAAAAGCCGTTTGATTTTGCTGAGAAAGCCTACTGGATGCAGCGTGATATCGCACTGAAAGAGTTCGCCGACCAGTGGCTGCACCTACAGATGGAAAACGGTGGGTATGCCACCATTTATGCAAAATGGTTCAACTAAACCGGCTGAGTCAGCGGTTTAACTTATACCGTGCATAATTACGACGCCAGAGATCTTTGATTCAAAAAAACATTTTGGAAGAGATTGTCGGCGTCGTTTTTTGAGCGTAGAGTAAAATCAAGATGTCGGGAGCCAGCCCATGGCACCCGATTTGAAACAGGCGGCCCGTTTATGTTTGACATTCTGGTATACCTGTTCGAGAACTACTATACCCCCGAGGCCTGTCCCACAGCGGACGTACTGGCCAGACGCCTGGCGGCGGCGGGGTTTGAGCACGACGACATCGACCATGCTCTGGGGTGGCTGGTGGGTCTGGCGCAAACAACCGAGCAGTGCGTCGGCCTTGCCCAGTCCCCTGGCAGCGGTACCCGCGTCTACGCGGATTCCGAATACCAGCACCTGGGTACCGATGCGATCGGGTTCATCACCTTCCTTGAGGCGACCGGCGCGTTGTCGCCCGCCCTGCGGGAAATCGTGATTGACCGTGCGATGGCAACCGGGGAATCCTTCGTCTCGTTGCAAAAGATCAAGATCATCGCGCTGATGGTGCTCTGGAGCCAGGAGTCCGAGGTCGATCACCTGATTCTGGAAGAACTGCTGCGCGACGACGAAGACCGCCTGTTGCACTGATTTTCAGCGTTCAGATTGTCTTATATTGGTCGTTTTGCTCCCAGCCCCAGCGGACCGCTTCATGCGGGCTCCGCCGTGGCGGCTGTGGCCAGCTTTCTCGATGCCCGGGCGCATGGTGGCATCTGGCGGGTTCGCATCGAAGACCTCGACACGCCACGGGTGGCCGCGGGTGCCGCCGACCTGATTCTTCAGCAGTTGTATACCCTGGGCATGCACTGGGATGGTGAGGTCTGGTACCAGTCGCATCGTCTGGCGGCCTATCAGGCTGCGTTCGACCAATTGCTGGCCTCAGGCCTGGTTTATCCCTGTGGTTGCACCCGCCGAGAGATCGCCGACTCAGTATTGCGCCTGCAAGGGCATTTTCCGGACGGTGAGCGGCCTTATCCGGGTACTTGCAGGCACGTCCCTGCCTCGGGGCTTCGTGCGCTGTCATGGCGTCTTTGCGTGCCCCAGGGGGTCATTCACTTTGAGGACCGCTGGCTGGGCCCCATGCAGCAGGACGTGGCGGCGGCAGTTGGGGATTTTGTCATCCGGCGGGCGGACGGCGTTTGGGCGTATCAACTGGCCGTAGTGGTCGACGATGCCGCGCAGCAGGTGACCGACATCGTGCGTGGGCAGGATTTGCTGGGCAGCACGGCCAGACAGCAACTGTTGGCAGGCATGCTGGGGGTCACGATCGCCTCGGTGCTGCACGTGCCGCTGGTGACCGATGCGACCGGTCAAAAATTGTCAAAACAAAATGGTGCGCCGAGCCTGAATCTGACGCAACCGCTGGAAGTCTTGCAGCAAACCTGGCTACAGTTGGGTTTTGAGCGAATTGCAGCAAAAAATGTCGATGATTTTTGGGCTCAGGCGACCCGCATTTGGGCGCAAGCGCCTAGCTGTGCTAACTTGCACGGCAATAATCTCCGCTCTGATGATCCGCGCTAGGGGTAGTTGAACCACTCCCAACCCGGTAAGGGCCGTATCTGGATAAGAATGACTAAAACACTGATCATTGCTGAAAAACCCTCCGTCGCGCTCGATATTTCGCGTGCGCTGGGTGGCTTCACGCGCGAGGGTGACTTCTTCGAGAACGACCAATATGTGTTGTCCTCAAGCGTTGGCCACTTGCTGAGCCTGGTGGCCCCAAACGACCCGGTCAAAGGTAAATGGAGCTTTGCGCACCTGCCAGTGATCCCGCCAGAGTTTGCGTTGGGACCCGCAGACAAACGATCGGCCGAGCGACTCAAGATGTTGGTGCGACTGATCAAGCGCAAGGACGTCAGCGCCCTGATCAACGCCTGCGACGCGGGGCGTGAGGGTGAGCTGATTTTCCGTTACATCGAGCAATACGCGGGCCAGCACAAACCTGTGCAGCGCCTTTGGCTGCAGTCGATGACCCAGGATGCGATCCGTCAGGCTTTTGCTTCGCTGCGCCCGGATGAGGCCATGAAGCCCCTTGAGGCCGCTGCCCGTTCTCGTGCCGAGGCCGACTGGCTGGTGGGGATCAACGGTACGCGTGCGATGACGGCCTTCAACAGCAAGGACGGCGGATTTTTCAAGACACCGGTCGGACGCGTGCAAACGCCGACCCTTGCCATCGTTGCCGAACGCGAAGAAAAGATTCGTCATTTTGTTCCCCGGGACTACTGGGAAGTGCGCGCCACGTTTGTTGCGGCAGCCGGTCTGTATGAAGGTCGTTGGTACGACCCGAAATTCTCCAAAAACCCGACTGATCCTGAACAACGCGAATCACGCTTGTGGGTCGAGGCCGCCGCCAAGAGCGTTGTGGCAGCGTGCCGTGCGCAACCTGGAGCGGTCACCGAAGAGTCCAAGCCGTCGACGCAACTGTCGCCTGCCCTCTACGACCTGACCTCCTTGCAGCGCGAGGCCAACGGGCGTTTCGGCTTTTCAGCCAAGACCACGCTTTCGCTTGCGCAATCCTTGTATGAACGTCACAAGGCACTGACCTACCCGCGAACGGACTCCCGCTTTCTGCCAGAGGACTACTTGGCTACCGTGCGCGACACGGTGGGCGCGCTGGCCGAGGGCGGCGGGGTCGCGCATTCGCTGGCGCCGCATGCTGCACAGATCGCCAAGAACGGATGGGTCAAGCCGAACCGCCGGATCTTTGACAACAAAAAAGTGTCGGATCACTTTGCCATCATCCCCACGATGCAGATCCCGCGCGAATTGAGCGAGGCTGAGGCCAAGTTGTATGACTTGGTGGTCAAGCGCTTCCTGGCAGTGTTCTTCCCGCCAGCCGAGTACCGCCTGACCACCCGGATCACGATCGTCCAGCAGCATCACTTCAAGACCGAGGGCAAGGTGCTGGTCGCGCCCGGCTGGCTGGCCGTCTATGGACGTGAAGCCCAGGGCGAAGACGCGACGCTGATCGCGGTTGCGGAAGGCGAAACCGTCCGGACCGAAGACATTGAGTCCGTCGGCCTGGCGACTAAGCCGCCGGCGCGGTACAACGAAGGTACGTTGCTGTCGGCGATGGAAGGTGCGGGTAAGTTTGTCGACGATGAAGAGTTACGTGAAGCGATGTCCGGGCGTGGCCTGGGTACGCCGGCCACGCGCGCTTCCATTATTGAAGGCTTGATCAACGAAAGCTATTTGCGTCGCGACGGCCGGGATCTCGTGCCGACTGCCAAGGCGCGGCAACTCATCACGTTGCTCAACGGGCTGGACGTCAGGGAACTGACCTCACCAGAGTTGACTGGCGAGTGGGAACACCAGCTTAAGCAGATTGAGCAGGGCCAACTCGAGCGCCAGGCCTTCATGCTCGAAATTGCGCAAATGACCCAGGTGATCGTCAAGCGCGCCAAGGAATATGACCGCGATACCGTACCAGGCGATTACGCGACCCTGACGACGCCGTGCCCGAAATGCGGCAATGTGGTCAAGGAAAACTATCGACGTTATGCCTGCACGAGTTGTGACTTTTCAATTGGCAAGCATCCGGGCGGCCGTACTTTTGAGCCCGCCGAGGTTGAGCAGTTGCTGACCGACCGACAGCTCGGTCCGCTGCAGGGATTTATCAGCAAGATGGGACGCCCCTTTGCTGCCATACTCAAGCTTGATAGTGAGTGCAAACTAGAGTTTGATTTCGGGCAACGTGACGAAGACAATGCCGAACCCGTAGACTTTTCAGAGGCTACGCCGTTGGGCGCTTGCCCCAAGTGTGCGGCGCGCGTGTTCGAGCACGGCATGAGCTATGTGTGCGAAAAGTCGGTGGGTCCTGAACGTAGTTGCGATTTCCGCTCGGGCAAAGTGATTCTGCAACAGGAAGTCAGTGCGTTGCAGATGACTAAATTGCTTGAAACCGGCAAGACCGACTTGCTAGAAGGATTTGTGTCGAGTCGCACCAACCGCAAGTTCAAGGCATATCTTTCGCGCGGTGCCGACGGCAAGGTGAGCTTTGAGTTCGAGGTACGACCGGACAAGCCGGGTCGCAAGACTGCGGTCAAGACCGCAGCCGGGACGGTAGCCAAACCCGCGACCAAGACTGCCGCCAAGAAAGCGACGAAAACGGCTGCGAAAAAGGCTACCAAGACGGCGACCAAGACGGCTACCAAGAAAACGGCTGCCAAGACCGCTACCAAGAAAACCGCTGTCAAGACCGCTGTAAAGTCCGCAGCAAAGAAGGCAGTCAAAAAAGCCACCAAGGCTGCCGGCAAGACGGTGGCCGAATAACCCGTTGAGGTCTGGTCGTGAGTGTGCATGTAGAAGTTAAACGGATGACCGTGCCGCAATTACGGGCGTGCAAAGGTCAGCGCAAGATCGTGGCGCTGACCGCGCACAACGTGTCAACGGCACGCATCATCGATGACTATCTGGATTTTGTCCTGATCGGTGATTCTACGGCGATGGTGGCCTACGGGCTGCCGAACACACTCTCGTTCACGCTTGAACAGGCCGGCCAGCACACTGCGGCGGTCGTGCGCGGTACGCGCCACGCCTGCGTGGTCGCCGATATGCCGTTTGGCAGCTACCAGGAGTCTCCCGCGCAGGCATTTCGAAGTGCCGCATATCTGGTTGGCATGGGGGCCGACGCCGTCAAGCTCGAAGGTGGTGAGGTCATGGCCGATACGGTGGAATATCTTGTCAGGCGCGGCATTCCAGTGCTGGCGCACGTCGGGTTGATGCCGCAGTATGTCAACGCCATGGGAGGCTACCTGGCTCAGGGAAAAACCCCCGAGGCCGCGGCGGTCATCCTGGCCGATGCCAAGGCGCTTGAACGGGCGGGCGCGTTCGGGGTCGTACTCGAAGGAGTGATTGAGGCCCTGGGAGCCGAGATCACTGCGCAGGTCACGATTCCGACGATCGGGATCGGAGCGTCGCCAGCCTGCGACGGACAGATCCTGGTGACTGAAGATATGCTGGGCCTAAGTGGCGAGCGGGTCCCCAAATTTGTAAAGCGTTACGTCAACCTCGAAGAGATCATGCGTCATGCCGTCGAGCGCTACGCTGACGAAGTCCGCGCCGGAAAATTTCCCGAAACGCAGCACTGTTTTGGCACTAAACGTCCCTGAACCACACAATCTTAAGCACAGACGCAACGGTCATGACAACAACAGAAAAGCCCTGGCATCTTGTCAGGAAGTCCAAGATACACGGCAACGGCGTATTTGCCGCGCGACGGATTCCCGCAGGGACGCGCATCGTCGAATATGGCGGCGCGACCATCACCGCCAAGGAAGCCGACCGGCGCCATCCTACCAATCCGGACGATCCGTTCCACACGTTTTTTTTCTCCCTGAGTTCGGGTAAAGTCATTGATGGCAATGACCAGGGCAACGAGGCCCGATGGATCAACCATTGCTGCGAGCCGAATTGCGAAAGCACTGAAGGGCGCGGGGGCAAGCGTGTCCACATTGTGGCCAAGCGCGACATCAAGCGTGGTGAAGAATTGAATTACGACTACGGGCTGATCGTTGACGAAAAAATGACCAAGACCCTCAAAGAGCAATACCTTTGCCGGTGCGGCACACCAGGATGCCGTGGCACCATGCTGGCGCTCAAGAAAAAAGCGAAGAAAGCCGTCAAGAAGGACTGAGCATCTTTTAAGTTAACCCCATGGAAATCAGACAGCTTGCCCTAGACGCGCTGCGCCAGACCGACTGGCCTGCAAAAGCCCGTTTGCTGGGGTTGATGCGTCCCGGCGTGCCTCTGGACCGAATGGTTCACCTCGAGGCCCCGGCTGACATTCCCGGCCATCCTGCCGCCGTGCGTGTGGTGATGCCCTCGCTGTTGCGCACACGTAGTGTCCACACGTTGGAGGGCCGCGCCGGCCTGATCCATGCCCTGGCCCATATTGAATTCAATGCAATCAACCTTGCACTGGATATTGTGTGGCGGTTTGCCGGGCTGCCAGAGGCTTTTTATCGCGACTGGGTGGGTGTGGCGCTTGAGGAGTCCGAGCATTTTCATCTGCTCGACACGCACCTGCAGACACTGGGTTACGCCTACGGGGACTTTCCGGCCCATGACGGTCTGTGGGAAATGGCTCAACGTACCCAGGATGATGTGCTGGCCAGGCTGGCGCTTGTGCCACGCACGCTGGAGGCTCGCGGCCTGGATGCGTCTCCTCTCGTTCGTCACAAGCTCGCCAGCGGGGGTGACCCTGCGGGTGCCGCCATTATTGATATCATTTTGCGAGATGAAATCGGGCACGTGGCGATTGGTAACCAGTGGTACCGGTGGGTATGCGCGCAGCGCGGGCTTGAGGCGCTGGCGACTGATGCAGAGCTTGCCAGGACGTATCGCGCGCCAGTCCTGAAAGGCCCCTTTAATCTTGAGGCGCGCCGCGCCGCCGGCTTTGATGAGCAAGAACTGGCGGCCTTGCAGCGAGGCTAGCAGCCGGGCCAGACGAAAAATCGGTCAACCTGACGTCGAGCGTACAAAAAATTCTCTTCATCATGGCTGACCCGTTGCTCGCTGGCGCGCGGCGCGCTACGGACTACGCCGTGATGGCGTCTGCCGCCATGGGCGCGGGCAGTGTGCCACCCTGATTCAGGTGACGGTTCACGGCGCTGAGCACGGCCTTGAAAGAGGCTGTCACGATGTCGCGGTCAATGCCCACCCCAAAGCCGGTGGCTGAGTCACCCACGCGTGCCTCGACGTAGCAGGCGGCACGTGTGTCGGTGCCAGTGCCGATGGCATGCTCGTGGTAGTCCGCAATGCGCACGGGCAGCCCCAGGCAATTGACAAAGGCCGCAATGGTGCCATTTCCCGAACCCTTGAGCAGACGGCGCTCGCCATCGACATCAAACGTGGCCTCAATGGTGAACTGCTGGTCTTCGGTCGCAGACGGATCGCCAGCGATGCTGTGTTTGATCAGCGTCCAGGGTGTCGCCTGTGTCAGGTACTCAGTGTTGAAAATGGTGAAGACGTCAGCGGCGGTGACCTCGCGGCCCGTTTCGTCGGTCACGCGCTGGATGGCACGGCTGAATTCGATTTGCAGGCGACGGGGCAAGGCCAGCCCATGTTCCTGTTCAAGCAGGTACGACACCCCCCCTTTGCCTGACTGACTGTTGACACGGATCACGGCATCGTAGCTGCGACCCAGGTCGGCGGGGTCGATAGGCAAATACGGGACTTCCCAGATCGCGTCCGCTTTTTGAATGGCAAAGCCTTTTTTGATCGCGTCCTGGTGTGAGCCCGAAAAGGCCGTGAATACCAGGTCGCCAGCGTACGGATGGCGTGGGTGCACGGGTAACTGGTTGCAGAACTCAACGCAACGACGGACCTCGTCGATGTCAGAAAAGTCGAGGCCTGGATGAATGCCCTGGGTGTAGAGGTTGAGGGCGAGCGTCACCAGATCGACGTTGCCTGTGCGTTCCCCGTTTCCGAACAGGCAGCCTTCGACACGATCAGCGCCGGCCATGATGCCCAGTTCAGCTGCTGCGACCGCAGTACCGCGGTCATTGTGCGGATGCACGCTGATGACAATGCTGTCGCGCTTGTTCAGGTTGTTGTGCATGTACTCGATCTGGTCGGCGTACATGTTGGGTGTCGTCGCCTCAATCGTGGCGGGTAAGTTGTAGACAATCTTTTTTTGCGGTGTGGGTTGCCAGACATCGGTGACCAGGTTGCAGACTTCGAGTGCGAAGTCTGGCTCGGTGGTGCTGAATACCTCGGGTGAATATTCGTAGAACCAGTTCGTTTCCGGGTGCTTGGCCATGCAGGCCATCACGCACTGGGTGCCTTCGACCGCAACCTGCTTGACTTCCTCGCGGTTCATGTTGAACACGATACGGCGAAAGCCTGGGGCGCAGGCGTTGTAGAGATGAATCATCGCCTGCTTGGCCCCGGCGGCGGCTTGGACCGTGCGTTCGATCAGTTCGGGCCTTGCCTGCGTCAGCGCGATGATGGTGACATCATCCGGAATGCGGTGTTCGTCGACCAGCGTCCGAACAAAATCAAAGTCAGTCTGTGACGCGGACGGGAATCCGACTTCGATTTCCTTGAAACCGATCTTGAGCAGCATGTCAAAGAGTCGCAGTTTGCGCTCAACGCTCATGGGTTCGATCAGCGACTGGTTGCCGTCGCGCAGGTCGGTGCTCATCCAGATCGGCGGATGCGTGATCCGCTTGCTGGGCCAGGTGCGTTCAGAAAAATCACGTTCAAAAGGTTTGAACGGGACGTATTTGGTGGCGGGGTTCGAAAGCATTATTCACCTCAGGTCTGGTACCAGGACGACACGATTCAGAGGAATCAAGGTTGTCCGCTGCTGGCTTGGAGCCAACTTCCGGTGGTGCCGGATCAATCAATGGGGGGAGAAAACCGTGTGGCGGGTGGTTGCCAAACTGCCACGGGGCACTAGGCTCGGCAACCGGTCACTAGTAGTAGCGATAGCAAGCCCGAGCGTGTAACCAGATTGCCGCGCACGACCCACTCCTGACCTGTTGAGGCCGGGGAGGTTACCCGAAAGGTGACCGGGTGGGTGCAGGCAGCTGCTGCGTCAATCGTATTCATACTTGCTAGTCAAACATATTCCTTTGCGTTTTGCAAGTAGCACCAGGTGCCAGGGCGGGGTGGGCCAGTGGTCGGCTCAGGGCCTCCAGACGGGTTCGCGATGACCTGGAACGTCTCGGGGGGCGGTCTTTTCGGCAAGGAGAATCTCTCCGGCATGGTCAAGCGATGCCTTCTGGGCGCGTGCCAGGGCGAGTTTGCGGACCCTGCCGGAACGCAACTGGCGCAGCGTTTGTTGCAGGTTGCCCACGGTAATCGGTACTTCAGTGTCCTGCCAGACCCAGCGCAGCACGTCCAGAGCTTCGGTTGACAGTGTGGCGGCGAGATTGTTGATGACAACCAGGGGCACCAGGGACGCCCGCCCACGCGCGAGACTGCGTCGCAACCAGCTACGGAGGGCACCGATCACGATCAGGGTCAGGATCAGCACGAGGCCCCACCAGATATAGATATTGATGCGTGTCAGGAAGTCGACAACTTGTTGCCCAAAGGCCTCAAGCCCGTCGTACCGGACAGTTTTCCCCTTGTTGACGACATAGGTGCTGAGCCAAAGCCAGCCAAGCGCGACCACCAGGACGACGGCAAGGCGTGTCAGGAGGCGCGGCAAGGCGAGTTTAAGCAGCGTATTGCCAAGTAAACGACGGTCTTGACGGGTATTTTCGTTTTTTGAGTGATTCATCATGCAAAATATTGTACCTATGAGTCGTCTATTTCTCGAACTTCGTCACGGACAGCACCTTGCCCTGACCCCAGCGCTTCAGCAATCGATTAGATTGTTGCAGCTTTCCACGCTTGATCTTGAGGCTGAAGTCGCTAACGCACTCGCTGAAAACCCGCTGCTTGAACAGGAGGGTGACTTCATGCTCGAGGCCGGCGTTGCCAGTGCCCCGGCGCGCCCTGGCGAAATCGCCGCGCCTGGCACTGAGCCGGATCATGGCCCAGCGTGCGCAGAGGACGGTGGGCCGGGCCCCCAGTCCGATATCGAACCGGCCACCGATCGCGCCGCCGAACGACTGGATTTTTCACCCGAGAACCGCGGGTCACGCGATGATGACAACGACGAGCGACCAGAGGCCGCACGAAACAGCAGCCTTCGAGAGTATTTGCTCGAACAGCTTGCCACCACGCGCGTGGGTAAACGAGATGCCGCGCTCGCAGAGATGTTGATTGATGAACTCAATGACGACGGGTTGCTCGCTTCGCCCCTGGAAGAAATCGCTGGATGGCTGAATCCGGACCTGGGTATCGAGGTCGACGATTTTGGTCCGGCACTCAAGTTGTTGCAGTCTTTTGACCCGCCTGGCGTCGGTGCCCGCGATTTGGCTGAATGCCTGGATTTACAGTTGCACTACGCCGACCCGGATCGCTTCCCCGAGGTGCGCGAGGAGGCATTGCTGCGCGTCGCACGCGCGCTGTGCAAGCATCACCTGCCTATTCTGGCCACGGGCAACATGGCGCGACTGCGTGAGGCCTTGCAGTGTGATGCCGACCTGTTGCGGCGAGCGCACGCGCTGGTGTTGCGCCTGACCCCCCGGCCGGGCAGCGCCTGGAACGTGCCGGCGGCGGATTTTGCGGTGCCCGACGTCATTGTGCGCAAAACCCGTCAGGGTTGGCAGGCGACGCTCAATGAGGCGGTTGTGCCCCGGTTGCGCGTCAACACGCTGTATGCCGCAGCACTGGGCAGCCCGCGCAGCGGTGCGCACAGCGCCTTGCATGGGCAGTTGCAGGAGGCTCGGTGGATGATACGCAACGTTGCACAGCGGTTTGACACGATCCTGAGAGTCTCGCAGGCCATCGTCACGCATCAGCAACTGTTCTTTTCACAGGGATGGGGTGCGATCCGGCCGTTGACGCTGAAAGACATTGCGGCCGAATTGGGGATGCATGAGTCGACGATTTCGCGCGCCACCACGCAGAAATTCCTGTTGACACCCTTTGGCACCCTGGAACTCAAGCGGTTTTTCAGCACCGGACTTTCCGCCATGGGCGGCGAGGCCACGTCGGCCACGGCGATCCAGACGCGCATCGAGGTTCTGATTGCAGAGGAAGATCGCAAGCGTCCGTTGTCAGACAGCCAGCTTGTGACACGACTCGAACAGGATGGCATCACGATCGCGCGGCGCACGGTGGCAAAGTATCGGGAGTTGTTGCGCATACCCACCGCACCACTGCGCAAGTCGCAGGCTGGTGCCGGCTAGGCCCGACTGGGAGTCGGTGGTGGCGTCGTGGTCACCCGGGCGTCAGGCGCCAGGTTGATCGTACGTCCTGGGTGGGCAGTCGGGTGTCTTGCCCCAGCCGTTGTTAGGCGTGCAATATTTGTTGCGGGCATTCTGAACACAGGTCGGGCGCTGGAAAAACCCGAGGCGCCCGCATTGGTCGATGTCTTTCTTGAGCAACTGCTGCCAGGTCTGCTCGGTTGGCTGGGCGACAGCCTGCCCGGGAACAGGCTTGACCGCCCCCTGGCTGGCAAGGTTGGCAGCAGGTGGCGTGGTGGCATTGCCCGTGGCGGGCGATTGCCGGGCCCCGGATACGTCAATGGTCGACATTTCGCCATTGGACGAGGCAAGACCTGTGCCGGCAGCGGGGAGCTCTTGCGTGGTCTTGTCCGACTCATCACCCACCAGCATGGCGTTTGCGTCTTGGGGGATTTGTGTCGCGATCACTGCCGTGATGGTCCATTCAACGGCGGCCATTTCACGCGGAACGCCCAGCGTGCCATCAATGCGGGGCTGGGGCGGTTGCGCCCGGAAGGGCTTGCCGTTGGCGTCCAGTACGAGGTCCTGATTCGATTTTGAACCAGAGACCGAGGCGATGGTTTCCGGGGCACGGGTGATCAGCCATTCGCCGAGCTCAATACCGCCGACCGCGGCTCCGGCAGCGGCAATTATCAAGGTCAGAATCAACAGGCGCCAGGACATGACAGATATTTGAGAAGCGTAAGCGTGGTTAAGTTTTGGTGGTGAACACCTGGCCACCGTGCTCTCGCATGGCATGGAAACGGATCGCGGGGTAGCGCTCCTCTGCCACGCGCAGCTGGGCGGTAGATGTCACAAGAAAGGCGGGTGCTTCGACGACATCATAGGCGATATGGGCAGCGTTGGCATCGATGAACTTGCGCAGCTCCTTGGGATCTTCGGCGGTGATCCAGCGCGCCATGTTGTAACGCGAGGGCATGAGCCGCGCATCGACGCCATACTCAGCGTGCAACCTGTGGGCGACCACCTCAAACTGCAACTGTCCGATGGCGCCCAACAGCAACGCGCCGCCCGTGGCGATCGGTCGAAACACCTGGATGGCGCCTTCTTCGCCGAGCTGGGTCAGGCCAGTACGCAATTGTTTGATGCGCAAGGGGTCTTTGACCTCGACCGCCTGAAAGAGCTCGGGTGCGAAAAATGGCAAGCCAGTAAAGTGCAGCGACTCTCCCTCGGTCAATACGTCACCCAGGTGCAAGATCCCGTGGTTCGGAATGCCGATTACGTCGCCTGCATAGGCTTCGTCGACGAGTTCCCGACGTTGCGACAAAAAGGACACCACGTTATTGGGACGAATTTCCTTGTTATTGCGCGATACTTTTAGCCGCATCCCACGATCGAACTTACCGGAACTGACCCGCACGAAGGCGACGCGGTCGCGGTGGGCGGGATCCATGTTGGCCTGTACCTTGAAGACTACGCCCGTGAATTTTGGCTCTTCAGGCACGACTACGCGTTCGAGCGCCTGGCGTGATCCGGGTTGGGGTGCGAGGTCAACCAGCGCGTCGAGGACTTCCTGGACACCAAAGTTATTGATGGCCGAGCCAAAGAAAACGGGCGTTTGCTTGCCGGCCAGAAAGGCGTCGCGATCAAAGACGGGCGAAGCGGCCTGGATCAGTTCGATCTCGCTTTCGGCCTGCGCAAAGGCGCCACCAAAGCGTTTGCCGATCTCGGGATTGTTCAGGCCATCGATAAACGAGTCGCCGTCGTCGTTGCGGCGTTCTTGTCCGGGGCGAAACAGGCGCATGCGATCGCGGCGGATATCAAACACGCCACCAAAGGCCTTGCCCATACCGACTGGCCAGGAAAACGGCACGGCATCCATGCCGATGTGTTGCTCGATTTCAGAGAGCAGTTCAAGAGGTTCGCGAACCTCGCGATCCATCTTGTTGATGAAAGTGATGATGGGGGTGTTGCGCGCGCGACAGACCTGCAGCAGGCGGATCGTCTGTGGCTCGACACCGTTGGCCGCGTCAATGACCATGAGTGCGGCATCGACTGCGGTCAGCACACGATAGGTGTCTTCGGAAAAGTCCTGATGCCCGGGGGTATCAAGCAGGTTGATCACGCAATCGCGGTATTCCATTTGCATGACGGAAGAGGCGACCGAGATTCCCCGTTGCTTTTCGATTTCCATCCAGTCCGACGAGGCGTGGCGTGAAGCCTTGCGGGCCTTGACGCTACCGGCGATCTGAATCGCACCCGCAAAAAGCAGCAGCTTTTCAGTGAGGGTGGTTTTTCCGGCGTCAGGGTGGGAAATAATGGCGAACGTTCTGCGTCGCGCAACTTCAGTTGAAATACTCATGGGGGCGGATTTTACAGGCAGACGGGCATTGACTGCGGTTGCGATGAGGCAACCGCAATGTCAAGGCCGGATTACTTGGTCAGGAGCGAGGGACGGCGTGCACGATTAGCCGTGCCGGGGCTGCCATTTCGTACCGGCGCGCCGGCAGCGGCGTGCTGGGGGCGACCGCTACCCTGGCCGCCGTCACGACGCTGACCTGAGTGCGCCTCGCTCTGGCCGTCACGACGGGCACCTGGATTGGCACCCTGCCCTGCGCGCGCAGGGCCTGAACCGGGATGCTGGGCCGAGCGGGAGGGCGCCGCGCCTGGACGACCGGCGGGGCGGGCGGTGGTGCGCTGTTGCGGGCGACGTGGGCCATCGCGCCGTCCTGCCGCGCGTGCATCGTCGTCCGCGCCGTGCGTGGAAGCCGGGGATGCGGTCCAGCCGGTTGGGGCAGGCAATTGCGGAATCTGTTTTTTGATCACGCGTTCGATGGCCTTGAGGTACTTGATCTCGCTGGAATCAACCAGCGAAACGGCTGAACCGGCAGCACCGGCACGGCCCGTACGACCAATGCGGTGCACGTAGTCTTCGGGCACGTTGGGCAGTTCAAAGTTCACGACTTGGGGCAGTTGGTCAATATCCAGACCCCGGGCGGCGATGTCGGTGGCGACCAGCACGGCGACCTTGCCATTCTTGAAGTCATCGAGCGCGCGCGTGCGTGCGGCCTGGCTCTTGTTGCCGTGGATGGCGGAGGCAGACAGGCCGTCCTTGACGAGTTTTTCAGCGAGGCGGTTCGCGCCGTGCTTGGTGCGCGTGAAGACCAACACCTGGTGCCAGCCACTTTCACGAATGATGTGGCTCAGGATGTCGCGCTTGTGTGCCTGATCGACGATATGCACGGTCTGGTCGACACGTTCTGCGGTCGTGTTGCGGGCAGCGACTGAGATTTCGGACGCGTTTTTCAGTACGCCTTTTGACAGTTCGCGGATTTCGTCCGAGAACGTGGCCGAGAACAACAGGTTCTGGCGTTCACGGGGCAATTGAGCCAGGATTTTGCGAATGTCGCGAATGAAACCCATGTCGAGCATGCGGTCGGCTTCGTCGAGCACCAGGATTTCAACACCTGACAGGTCGACTGTTCGTTGGCCGCAATGATCAAGCAGTCGGCCGGGCGTGGCCACCAGGATATCGATGGGCTTGCGCAGCGCGGAGATCTGGGGGTTGATGTTGACGCCGCCGAAAATCACCATGGAAGAGATTTTGGTGTGGCTGCCGTAGGTTTTTACGGACTCTTCGACCTGAGCGGTCAGTTCGCGCGTCGGGGTCAGGATCAGCACGCGTGGACGGCCAGGTTTGCGCAATTCAATCGGTTTGGCCAGCAGCATGTGCAGGATGGGCAGGGTGAAGCCCGCCGTTTTGCCGGTACCGGTTTGTGCAGCGGCAAGCAGGTCGCCGCCCGCCAGAACGCGCGGAATGGCCTGGGCCTGAATAGGGGTGGGCGTGGTGTAGCCGACATCGGCGATCGCACGCATAAGAGGATCAGCCAACCCGAGGTCAGCAAAGGTAATCGTAGAAGACAAGAGAAGTGCTCCATCGTCGTGCCGGCCCGCAGATAAACGCGGGCTCCAATCGGGGCAGACGAACAGGGAGTAAAAACGCCAGAGAGGCGAGCGCCCACAGAGTCGGGGCTTAGCGCGACACGAGGATTGGACCGTTGTGCCGTGCAGCAATTATAGCCGCACGGACCACCTTTTGCCAGCGTTATCTGGCAGCGCCCGTTCTTCGGTGCTGCCGCCCCAGGCTGGGAAGCCGCTCAATTGCAGTCACAATTGTCACTCAGGCGGCGATCTCGAGCGGCACCAGGAAGTCTTTGCTGATCCCGCCACCCACCTGGTTGACGCGATCGAGAAACTCGGTCAGGTAGACATGCAACCCCTTGGTCAGGATCTCGTCGATACGCATGTCGTGCAGCTCAGACAGCAAGGTGAGCGCGGCAATTTGCGTGCCGGCTGACTGAGTGTTGCGCACCCGCGACAGCGTGTCGACGACTTCCTGCAGGCAGGCCGCGAGCGAGCGTGGCATGTTGCGGTTGAGGATCAGCAACTCGGCGATACGCTCGGGCGTGATGACGTCCCGGTAAACCTTTCGATAATTTTCAAATGCCGATACGGAACGCAGGATGGCCGTCCAGTAATAGAATTCGGCCACCGGTTTGGCCTGTTCTTGCTGCAGCGCCTCTGCCGCCAGAAACTTGACGTCAAGCAGGCGTGCAGTATTGTCCGCGCGCTCAAGAAAAGTGCCCAACTGGATGAAGTCGTAGACCTCGCCGCGCATCATGGTGCCGCCGTGCACGCCGCGCGTCAGGTGTGAGCGGAACTTGACCCACTCAAAAAACTCGCCTGGCGCGGTACTCAGAAGGCCTTCGCGCATCATGCGTTGCGCTTCAAGCCAGGTCGTGTTGATGGTTTCCCACAACTCCGTGGTGATAGACCCGCGCACCGCTCGCGCGTTTTCGCGTGCGCCCTGCAGGCAGCGCATGATGGACGACAGGTTGTCCATGTCACTGACCATGAACAGGATGACGTCTCCGGCCGTGACGCGCGGATGCTCGGCGGCGTATGCGTAAGTGAGTTCGGAAATTTCAAGCATGGCGCGCCAGGCACCCTCGATGGCGGCCTCGGATTGTGGCAGCAGCGACATTTGGTAATTGACGTCGAGCATGCGCGCGGTGTTTTCGGCACGCTCGGTGTAGCGCGACATCCAGTAGAGGTGATCTGCGGTTCTGGAGAGCATGGTGAGGTCTGCCTTGTTTATTCGAGAATCCAGGTGTCTTTGGTGCCACCGCCTTGCGACGAGTTCACGACCAAGGACCCTTCCTTGAGCGCGACGCGCGTCAGCCCGCCGGGCACAAGCCTGACTTGTTTGCCCGACAGCACGAACGGCCTCAGGTCAATATGGCGCGGTGCGATGCCCGATTCGACATAGGTTGGGCAGGTCGACAAAGCCAGTGTCGGCTGTGCGATGTAGTTCGTCGGATTGGCGAGCACGCGTTCTTTGAACGACGCGATTTCCGCCTGAGTCGACGCGGGGCCCACCAGCATGCCGTAGCCGCCCGCGCCGTGCACTTCCTTGACCACCAACTGCGCCATGTTGCTGATGACGTAATCCAGTTCGTCTGGCTTGCGGCACATGAAGGTCGGGACGTTGGCGATCAGGGGCTCTTCGCTGAGATAAAAGCGGATCATGTCCGGCACGTACGGGTAGATGGACTTGTCGTCCGCGACGCCGGTGCCGATTGCGTTGCAGATCGCCACGTTACCCGCGCGATAGGCGCGAAGCAGGCCTTTCGGACCAAGCGTGGAGTCCTCGCGGAAAGCCTCGGGATCAAGGAAGTCGTCATCCACACGGCGGTATATGACATCGACGCGTCGCGGGCCCTGTGTCGTGCGCATGAACACGACGTCGTCTTTTACAAACAGGTCCATGCCTTCGACGAGTTCGACACCCATTTGTTGGGCGAGAAAGGCATGCTCGAAGTAGGCCGAGTTGTACATGCCGGGTGTGAGCACAACGACATTGGGCTGACGCACATCCGCGGGGGCGGGTGCGGCGTTGCGCAGCGCGTCGAGCAGCAGGTCCGGGTAGTGCGCGACCGGCGCGACCCGATGGCTGGCGAATAACTCCGGGAACAATCGCATCATCATTTTGCGATTTTCAAGCATGTATGACACGCCCGAGGGTACGCGTAGGTTATCCTCGAGTACGAAGAATTCGCCTGTGTTCGCGCCGTGATTGGCGCGTACGATATCGATTCCGGCGATGTGCGCGTAAATGCCCAGCGGCACGTCGATGCCCTGCATCTCGGGCCGATACTGGGAATTATTCAGCACCTGCTCGCGCGGAACCACGCCTGCTTTCAGGATATGTTGATCGTGATAGACGTCGTGCAAGAACATGTTGAGCGCCTGGACACGCTGCTTGAGACCTTGCTCCAGGCGCGCCCATTCATGCGTCGGAAAAATCCGGGGCACGATGTCAAACGGGATCGTGCGCTCGGTGCCGTCGTTGTCGCCGTAGACCGCAAACGTAATGCCCACACGCCGAAAGATGAGCTCGGCCTCGTCGCGTCGCGCGCGCAAAGCTTGTTCAGGTTGGTGCGCGAGCCAGTTTGCAAAATCCTCGTAGTGCGGTCGGATCTTGTCGGCGGCGCCAATGGCCTGAACGGTGCGATATCCGCTTCCATCCACCATTTCGTCAAAAGCGGTTGCTTGCGCTTGTTGCTGCATCAGGGCACCTGTCACGCGTTTATAAAGAAAGTAACATCCCTTACGTGCCATGTTGCACAAAAGGATTTTGAGTTTGTTCAGTTTAAGCAATATCTGTGCCAAATGGTTAGATTTAGCTTACTCTGGCACAGATATTGCTTGATGAGAATCATATGTCTATCCATGTCGCACTCCATCACGTAACTTCTTACAGTTACGACAAATTGATCAACCTGGGTCCCCAGGTGGTTCGCTTGCGGCCGGCGCCGCATTGCCGCACGCGCATTCTGTCGTACTCGATGCGCGTCACGCCAGAGAACCATTTCATCAACTGGCAGCAGGACCCGTTCTCCAATTACGAGGCGCGGCTGGTGTTCCCGGACAAGACGCGTAAATTCGAGATTACGGTCGATCTTGTCGCCGAGATGTCCGTCTACAACCCCTTTGATTTTTTCCTGTCTCCTGAGGCAGAGACGTACCCCTTCGAGTATGACGCCGGCCTGCAGGCCGACCTGGCTCCGTACTTGCGGCTCGCCGAAGTCGGTAGCGAGTTTGAGGCCTTCCTCAAGTCGGCCCCGCGCGAAAAGATGCGGACGATAGACTTCCTGGTTGCCCTCAATAGCAGCGTGCATAAGCGGGTTGCCTATACGATCCGGATGGAGCCGGGCGTCCAGACGCCTGAACAGACGCTGGAACTCGGGTCAGGCTCATGCCGCGATTCTGGCTGGCTGCTGGTGCAGTTGTTCCGACAGCTTGGCCTGGCGGCGCGTTTTGTTTCTGGCTACCTGATCCAGCTCAAGCCTGATGTCGAGGCGGTGGATGGCCCGACCGGCGCCGAGACTGACTTTACCGATTTGCATGCCTGGTGCGAGGTTTACCTGCCCGGCGCAGGTTGGGTGGGTCTTGATCCAACGTCGGGTTTGTTGGCTGGTGAAGGACATATTCCGATCGCCTGCACGCCTGAGCCTTCGTCGGCTGCGCCCATTTCTGGTGCGTTAGATCCGTGCGAAGTCGAGTTTATGCACCAAATGTCAGCACAGCGGGTGTACGAGTCGCCGCGAGTGACCAAGCCTTATGACGAAAGCCAGTGGAAAGCGATTGAACAGCTTGGCCACGAGGTCGATGACCGGCTCAATGACCTGGACGTGCGTCTGACGATGGGTGGCGAGCCGACCTTTGTGTCGGCGCTGGACCGCGATGGCGCGGAGTGGAACACCGACGCGCTGGGCCCCACCAAGCGCGGGCTGGCCGCCGAGCTGATGCAGAAATTGCAGGCGCAATACGCACAGGGCGGGTTCCTGCACTTTGGCCAGGGCAAATGGTACCCGGGTGAGCAGTTGCCCCGCTGGTCGCTGTCGGCCTACTGGCGGACCGACGGCAAGCCGTGCTGGAATAATCCGGACCTCTTTGCCGACGAACGTGAGGTGCACCAGTACACCCCCGACGACGCCCATATGTTCATCCATGTCCTGGCAGACAAACTGGGCCTTGGGCGCAGCAACATCCAGCCCGGTTTCGAAGATGCCTTGTATTACATGTGGCGCGAGCGCAGCCTGCCGATTAACGTCGACCCGTCTGATTCACGGCTGGATGACGAGCTCGAGCGCGCGCGTCTGCGCCGGGTGTTCGACCATAAGCTTGGCACCCCCGTGGGTTATGCCCTGCCGATCCAGCGTGAAGACTCGTCTGCCGTGGCCGCGCCACGCTGGCGTTCGGGTCCATGGTTCCTGCGCGATGACCGCATGTCCCTCATCCCTGGCGATTCGGCGATGGGCTACCGCCTGCCGCTGGACTCCTTGCCCTGGGTGGCTCCTGCTGACTATCCATTCCTGATCGAAGCCGATCCCTTTGCGCCGCGCGCGCCGCTTGCCTCGGTGGCCGAAACGCGCCAGCAGTTGGCGCGCGGCGCAGCAGAGGGTGAAGCCCGCAAGCTCGATTCTGTTGATCCGGACGAGCAGCCACCCGTCAAATTTGAGTCGGCCGCGGGTGTCGCGCGCACCGCGCTTTGCGTGGAGGTGCGCAATCCCAACCGCAGCAACGGGCCCAAGGTCGAGTTTGCGGCCCCTGAGAGCTCCGTGTTGTATGTGTTCATGCCGCCCGTGACGCACCTGGACGATTACCTCATCCTCCTGACGGCTGTCGAGGACACCGCTGCCGCGCTGGACTTCAGTCTTGTGATCGAGGGCTATCCGCCTCCACGTGATCCGCGCCTGACCGTGCTGCAAGTGACCCCGGATCCTGGCGTCATCGAGGTCAATATTCACCCCGCGCGCAACTGGTCACAACTGGTTGACCATACTGAGTTCCTGTACGAGGCGGCACACCAGACACGCCTGAGCACTGAAAAATTCATGATGGATGGTCGCCACACCGGCACGGGTGGTGGCAATCACTTTGTGATGGGGGCCGCCACGCCGGCCGACAGCCCGTTCCTGCGGCGCCCGGATGTGCTGGCCAGCCTGCTGACGTTCTGGCATAACCACCCGTCGATGTCCTACCTGTTTTCGGGTCTGTTTATTGGCCCGACCAGCCAGGCGCCACGGGTTGACGAGGCGCGCAATGACCAGACCTATGAGCTGGAAATCGCGCTTCGGGAAATTGAACTGCAGATGCGGAGCCCCAAGGGCTGCCCGCCCTGGATGGTTGACCGCGCGTTGCGTAACATCCTGATCGACGTCACCGGCAATACGCACCGTTCCGAGTTCAGTATCGACAAGCTGTACTCGCCGGATGGCCCGACAGGACGCCTTGGGCTGCTTGAATTACGCGGCTTTGAAATGCCGCCCCATGCGCACATGAGCCTTGCCCAGCAGTTGCTGATTCGGGCGCTGGTGGCCTGGTTCTGGAAAACACCCTATGCGCCGCGCAGCAAGACCCGTCTGACACGGTGGGGCACGCAGTTGCATGACCGCTTCATGCTACCGACGTTTGTGCTGATGGATTTTGAAGACGTCATCGCCGAGCTAAATCATGCCGGGTACGCGTTTGATTCGGACTGGTTCGCGCCGCATGCCGAGTTCCGGTTCCCGTTCATCGGTGAGACCGACGTGCGCGGCATGAAGCTTTCACTGCGATCCGCGCTCGAGCCCTGGCACGTCATGGGTGAAGAGGGTGGCGGGGGCGGCACCGTGCGCTATGTTGACTCGTCCGTTGAGCGGCTGGAACTCAAGGTGTCGGGCTATAACGACAATCGCTATGCGATTGCGGTCAACGGTGTGGTGCCCACCATGCAGCCGACCGGCGTTGAGGGTGAGTACATCATCGGGGTGCGTTATCGCGCCTGGAATCCGCCTTCGGCGCTCCATCCGACGATCCCGGTTCATGCGCCGCTTACGTTTGATGTGGTCGATAACTGGATGTCCCGGTCACTTGGGGGCTGCCGCTACCACGTCGTGCATCCCGGGGGGCGCAATTACGATACCTTGCCTGTCAACGGGTTCGAGGCTGAAAGCCGCCGTCTGGCGAGATATTTCCAGCTTGAGCACACGCCGGGCAGGATCCAGTTAGAGCCGCGCGCCCCAGGTTTGGAATTTCCCTTTACACTCGATCTCCGGTACACACCATGACCCTGATCTGATTCCAATGTCGTCCATCCCGATTCTCAAGGTTGACCCCGTCGCGCTCGCAGACCAGAAAATCGAGCTGACCGCGCAGATGGTGCGCGAATTGACGGCGCAGACCAAGCTCGGGCATTACGACGAATTGCGTGACGCGAAGGGCCAGTTGCGCAAGACCTGGCAGACGTTTTTTGGCTATGTGGGCGAGTCCGGGATTCAGGACTTGCCCGCCAACGCCGACACCATCGCACGACTGATCCAGCAAAACGGCGTGACCTATAACGTCTACGCCGACGACAGCGAACAGACGCGGCCCTGGTCGCTCAATCCGCTGCCCATGCTGATCGGCCCGGGCGAATGGAGCGGCATCCGCGCCAGCCTGCAACAGCGGGCCAAGCTACTGAACGCGGTGTTGCAGGATGTCTACGACAAACAGACCCTGATCCATGAGGGCTACCTGCCGGCCGCACTGGTTTTGGGCAACCCGGGATACTTGCGGTCGATGCAGGGTATCAATCCCCTGGGTGGCACGTACTTGCATGTCGTGGCTTTCGACATCGCCCGGGGTCCTGATGGCCGTTGGTGGGTGATCGGCCAACGTACGCAGTCTCCGTCAGGCCTGGGCTACCTGCTTGAAAACCGCCTGATCGTGTCGCGCCTGTTTCCAGAAGCCTATCGCGAGATGCGGGTGCAGCATATCGCGTCCAGTTACCGGCGTTTGCTGGACTCGCTCAAGAGTGCCGTCGCGCCGATTGCACAGGGCACGCCCCGTTTTGCGCTGCTCACTCCCGGCCCGTACAGTGAAACTTACTTCGAACACGCTTACCTGGCGCGCTATCTGGGTTTGCCCCTGGTCGAGGGTGCTGACCTGACGGTACGTGACGACAAGCTCTATTTGAAGACCATGAACGGCCTGCAAGCCATCCATGGGTTGCTGCGTCGCCTGGACGATGATTTTTGCGACCCACTGGAACTCAAGTCTGACTCAAGCCTGGGCGTGCCGGGTTTACTGCAGGCCGTGCGTGCGGGTAACGTCGTCATGGCCAACGCGCTGGGCACCGGTTTTCTCGAGTCACCGGCGATCCAGGGCTTTTTGCCCGCCTTATCCGAGCATTTGCTGGGTGAGCCGCTCAAGATGCCTTCGCTCAACACCTGGTGGTGCGGTGAATCTGCAGCGTGGCAGGATATTTCCCCTGATTTGCATACCCAGGTGATCAAGCCTACCTATGCGACCAACCCGCGGACTAATTTTCAACCCGTTATTGGCAGCGTGCTAGACGCAGCAGGGTTGCAAACTTGGCGCGAACGCATGGACTTGCAACCGGAAATCTACACCACCCAAAGCTATCTGCCGTTTTCCCAGGCCCCGACCTGGCAGGACAACCAGATTGAGCCGCGCACGGCGATGCTGCGTGTGTACGCCGTCGCCTCCGGCAATGGCGAATGGGACCTGCTGCCGGGTGGCTTGACGCGTATTGCGACGGGGGACCCGCACATCGTCTCGATCCAGAGTGGTGGCAGCACCCTCGACACCTGGGTGATGACCGGCGAACAAGTCGATACCTATTCGATGTTGCCAAGTCGTGAAAAGGTGCCGCGCTGGACCGCGTCGCAGCAGTTGGTCTCGAGTCGGTCCGCCGAGAATCTTTTCTGGCTGGGTCGCTACACTGAGCGGTGCGAGTCGATGGTCCGGCTGGCGAAAGAGGCCTTGGTGCTGGTCAGTACCAACCAGCAAGACAGCTTGCCAGCCCTGAACGAAACGATAGGCAAACTCGCCCATACCCATGGACTGATTCCGCAGGGCACACCCACCTTGACACAAGGCGCGGCGATTTTCGGGCGCGCGTTGATCAGGCAGTTGACACAGAAAGATGTGCATGGCTTGTCAGACACCATAGGTTTGCTCGCGTATTCACTCAAGGCAGTGCGAGATCGACTGCCGGCCGAGCACGCCGAGATCGCACGGGCAATGCGACGCATGCTGGTGGGGGGGCGGTCAAGGCGCAACGGCGACAACAGGTCGGAGCTGACCGCCAAGGGTCGCCCACGACGCAATGGACGGATGGCCGAGGCCTCGGCCATCGACACGATCGAAGTGCTTGACGCTATTTCCTTACAGCTTGTGGCCCTGGTCGGTTTCCAGTCCGACCGCATGACGCGCGACCTGGGCTGGCACATGTTGACGGCAGGCCGGTTGATCGAACGACTGATTTCCCTGAGCGAAATTTTGACGGCGTTTTTCAACCATGCCGCGGTCTATACGCCGCGCGGGTTTGAAACCATGCTGGTGCTGTTTGATAGCTCGATTACGTATCGCACGCGCTACCAGCGACAGCAGGATATTCCCGCGCTGATGGATCTGGTGATTACTGACGAAACCAATCCCCGTTCATTCAGCTGTATCCTGCAGGAACTCGGGCGCGAGCTTGCGCACGTGCCGTACGGCGAAAGCCTGCTCAAGACCATGCCCACCTTTGATCCGGATGCAGATTCGGTCTTGAAACAAGTGGCGACTGTGCGTGCCGTGGGCGAATGGGGCAGCCAGCTGTCTGATGAAATCAGCCGCCGCTTCTTCGCGCATGCCGTGGATCAGCACTTTGCATCATGACGTATATACAGGTCGAACACGAAACCTTTTACAAGTACCAGACGGAGGTCGAGCTGGCCCACCATCTGGCGTATTTGCGACCACTGTCAACCGACTGGCAAAAGGTGCTGGAATCGACGGTTACCGTCGAACCCACCCCAGACAGTCAGACCGACTGCAAAGACACCTTTGGCAACCACCGCACGTTTTTTACGCTATCGACGCCGCACGCCGCTCTGGCGGTTCGTGCGCTGTCCACGGTCAGCCTGATCGACCGCTACACGGGCTTCGTTGCGTTGAAAACGCCAGAGTGGGAAGATGTAGCCGAAGCCTTGTCCTACGCGCTTGATCGTCCGTATCTGGCCGCCTGCGAATTCGCATTTTTCAGTCCTTATGTGCCACGGCTGATGGAGCTGCGTGCGTATGCCGCCCCATCCTTTACCAAGCGGCGCACGATCGCCGAGGCCAGCATTGACTTGTCTCACCGCATACACAATGATTTCAAATATTCTCCGGCTGCAACCGACGTCCACACTTCGGTGATTGACGCCTTCAATAAGCGTGCCGGCGTGTGCCAGGATTTTTCACACATCCTGATTGGTTGCCTGCGATCCCTGGGACTGAGTGCGCAGTATGTCAGCGGGTATTTGCTGACCAAGCCGCCACCAGGCAAGGTCAAGCTGCGCGGCGCCGATGCATCGCATGCGTGGGTGTCTGTCTATTGTCCCGGCGCGCCCGGTAACTGGCTCGAGCTTGATCCGACCAACGATGTGCTTGCGGGGTCGGGCCATGTCCGCCTGGCGATCGGACGTGATTTTGGCGATGTGTCGCCCTTGCGGGGCGTTATTCGTGGTGGCGGCGAGCACACGCTGAAGATTGCGGTGACCTCGGAAGAGGTGGAAATTAGGGATAGCCAGCCTCAGTCCGCACCACGCGACAGTCAGGGGCAAGGTCAAAGCCAGACGCAAGGTCAAAGCCAGGGTCAGGTACAACGTTCAGCCACCGTGTCAGTTCCAGCAACGGGGCCCAGCATTGCGCCAAGTACTTCGCCAAACCAGAGTCAGAGTCAGAGCCAAAACCAGAACCAAAACCAAAACCAAAACCAAAACCAAAACCAAAACCAGAACGGGACGCAGACTCAGGGCTGGAACCAGAATCAGAACTCGAACCCGTTCTGAGGCTAGAGCAGAGAGACCGCGTCCTAGGTTTTCCCCACAATGTTGACAAGGGCTTCGCCCCGTTGCCAGCGTGCGAGATTCTGGACAAACATTTGCGCCATCCGCTGCAAAATTCCGTCTGAAAACCCGGCCGTGTGAGGCGTGGCAATGACATTTTTCAAATCCCAGAGCGGTGACGCCACAGGCAGAGGTTCTTGTGCGAACACATCGAGATAAGCACCGGCCAGCCTGTCGTGTTGCAGAGCGTCGATCAGAGCCTGCTCGTCGACCACCGCCCCGCGCGAGACATTGATCAGGTGTGCCGAGGGCTTGAGTCGTGACAGGGCCTGGGCGCTGACCAGATTGGTTGTCTGTGTCGTGAGCGGGCAGGCCAGCAGCAGCCAGTCTGTTTGTGGCAGCACATTTTCAAAGTTCGCAAAGGACACGACCGTGGCACCGTCCACCAGCGACTCTGCCGATTGCCTGACGACGATGACGTTCAGGCCGATCGCGGTCAGCCATGCACCAAGCTTTTGTCCGATGGGACCCCAACCCACGATCGTCGCCGTCTGCCCTTCCAGGTCAGGAGGTAGACCGGTCTTGAAAAATGGCGCCCATTCATGGGCACGCTGGGCGGCCGCGAGCTGTGGAAACCTGCGCGCCAGTGACAACAGCCCGGTCAGTGCCGTTTGTGCCACCAGACTGGCGCTGGCACCGGACGATGTCGTGACGGTGACGCCGCGGGCAAGCAGATCCAGGAAAACCTGACGGTCGGCACCGGCGGAATGGACATGCAGCCATTTCAGGTCTTTGGCGGCGCGCAGTGCGTCGTAAAAGTATTGCGTGGATGGCAGGATATTTTGTTTCGTCGAGTTGCTGGTAATGTCCCTTGAGACAAACGAAATATCTGCGTCGGCGGTCCCGGCATGAATCGCTTCTGCTGACACACGCACGTAGCCATCGCGGCCAAAAATGGCGGCGATTTGATCCGCAAGCTCAAGCGCTGTCGAGTCAGACAATAGAATGCGTGGTTTGGTGATTGCGTGTTCTGCCGGCATGGGGTCTCCTGGGGCAAGGGGGAATGGTGAGGCGCTGCCTTGCGCGTGACTACCTGGCGCTGGCGCCGGACTCAATCACCACGACTTTCCATTTTTCATATTCCTTCTGGATGAAGTCCCTGAAGAATTCGGGCGAGCCACCCACGGGGTCTGCGCCTTGGGCGATAAAACTTTCCTCTAACCCGGCCATCGCGCGCGTCACGCCATGATTAAGCTTTCTGATGACTGCGTCGGGCGTGCCACGGGGTGCCAGCATGCCAAACCACGATCCGGCTTCAAACCCCGGATAACCACTTTGGGCAATAGTCGGTACGCCAGGCAACGAACGAGAGGGTTGGGCGCTGCTAACAGCCAGGGCCCGAAGCTTGCCAGCCTTGATCTGGCTGATCACAGACGGAATGGTCGCGAACATGAAATCGATCCTTCCAGCCAACAAGTCATTGAGCGCCTCGGCCCCCTTGTAGGGAATATGCTGGGCCTCGACACCCATGCGCTGGATGAGCATGAAGCTCGACAGATGCGCGGACGTGCCCACGCCGGTCGAAGCATAATTAAGGGTGCCGTTCTTGGCTTTGCCGTAGGCCACGAATTCGGAAAATGTCTTGATCGGCAGTGTCGGGTTGATCACCAGCACGTTGGGAACGTCGGCAATCAGGATGACGGGCACAAGCTCTGTCAGTGGGTCGTATTTCAGGTTCTTGAACAGAGTCGGATTGATGGCGATCGGGCCGACCGAGGCGACAGTGAGGGTGTAGCCGTCAGCGGCAGCACGCGCCACGATTTCGTTGCCTATGTTTCCACCCGAACCCGGTTTGTTTTCGATGACAAAGGGCTGCCTGAACTGTTCGGCTAGTGACTGGCCGACGCTGCGCGCGATGACATCGGTTGTCCCGCCCGCAGTAAACGACACGACCACTTTGACCGGCCGTGTCGGGTAATCAGTGTCTGTTTGCGCGCTGACGGCGCCTGGTCCACCGAGCGTCAGCCCAAGGACAAATAGAACGTTTGATGTGGCATTGCGAATCAAGTCATACCTCACTGCTAGAAGGAAGTGTTGGTTGCAAACATAAAGAACGGCGAGCCTATCGACAAGAATTTTCTTGAGATTGTCGGCCTCGGCGAAACTGCCGGCGTGACCGGTCAATCGGTCTTGAGCTTTCCAGCATCGGCCAGCGAGCGGGCCTGGCTGTCCTCGAGTGTGAGCAACTGCGTGAAGGTATCAGCAGCGCCAGGCCGGGCAATGCTGCCAACACGCAGCAGCTGGGCTTTCACATCGTCATCCTGTAACGCTTTGTTCAACGCGCCGTTCAGGGCAGCCAGTGTGGCGGCAGGGGTTTTGGCTGGTGCCAGCAGGCCAGTCGTGGTGCTGGTATCGAGTGCCGCGAGGCCGCCTTCTCTGGTGCCGGGGATCTCCGGTAGTAAAGGATCCCGGGCGTTGGACAGGACCGTCAGCGCCGTCATTTTCCCAGCCTTGATGTTGGCAATCGAACTCGAAAGCTGATCGACCAATACGTCGACCTGACCACCC
Organism: uncultured beta proteobacterium; assembly: GCA_903821335.1. Taxonomy (GTDB): domain Bacteria; phylum Pseudomonadota; class Gammaproteobacteria; order Burkholderiales; family Burkholderiaceae_B; genus Zwartia. The sequence goes on along the minus strand of CAIJKV010000267.1, from coordinate 20,092 downwards.
AGCAGATCCATGATGGCCGGGCCAGACCCCTTGTAGGCCACGATGTTGAAGGACACCCCGGCGGTGCTTTGCAGCTGCATGATGGCGAGGTGATTGGTGGTGCCTATGCCGGAATGCGCCATGCTGACCTTGCCCGGGTTTTTCTTGGCGTAGGCAATCAGGTCAGGGAGATCTTTGAATTTCGGATTGTCTGCGCGAATCACCACAACTTGAGAGGTGGACGCGATCAGCCCGACGCTGGCGAAGCTGTTCAGATCGTAGGGTGTCGTGATCATCTTAGGCACCACGACGATGGCATTGGGTGTGCTGACCAACAGGGTGGTTCCGTCTGGTTCGGCACGCGCCACTTCAGACGCCGCGATGGCGCCGCCCGCGCCAGCCTTGTTTTGCACCACCACCGGCTGCCCGAGCGCTTTGGCCATCGGTGGCGCGATGATACGCGCGACCAGATCCAGATTGCCACCAGCCGCGAAGGGCACGATCATCGTAATCGGTTTGGCGGGCATCTGCGCCGCCGCTGGCAGTGCGGCGAGCGTGGCCGCGACAGCCATCACCCGTAAAAATGTGCTGTGAATCATGATTTGTCTCCTCGATTTTTCGAGTTGTCATTTTTTTAAAGCTTCGGGCCGAACCAGACCGGACCAGGCGCACGCCGAATTGCGGCCAAGCCCGGGGCGTGATCAGGTTCGGTAAGACGGATCCATGCGGTCGAGCTTGCGCAGCAGTGCCGGCCATTCCATCACGCCGTAAGGGCGACGCGTGCCAGGCTGGTAGTTATTCCAGGTCTCTTCGAGGATGTCGTCCGACACCTTGACCAACGGACTATTGCAGCCCATGGTGCCCAGTTGTGCGCGGCAGGATAACTCAAGCCGGTGCATCCAGTTGAAGGCTTCACCGATGGTGCGACCCACTGTCAGCGCGCCGTGGTTGCGCAGGATCATGGCTTCACCCGTGCCCAGGTCCTTGACCAGTGATGCTTGCTCGGCCTCGTCGAGCACAACGCCCTGGTAGTCGTGATAGCTGATCTTCAAAAAGCGCATGGCCGTCTGGGTCAGGGGCAATAAGCCGCACGCAAGGGATGACACCGCCATCGAGGCCCAGCTGTGCGTGTGAATGACGCAACCCACGTCGGGGCGGGCATGATGGACCGCGCTGTGAATCACTGCGCCGGCCCGGTTGATGCCGTAGTTCAGTGTGCCAAAGTCTGGTTTGGTGAGGACATTGCCCTGATGATCGACCTTGAGCAGGCTCGAAGCTGTGATCTCTTCGTACATCATGCCGTACGCGTTGATCAGATAGGTGCCTTCTTCGCCTGGCACGCGTGCCGAGATGTGGTTGGCCATCATGTCGGCCATGCCGTAGTGCTCAACCAGTCGATAACAGGCCGCCAGGTCGACACGGGCTTGCCATTCAGCGTCCGATACGCTGCCTTTGAGTGAGGGTATGTGCAGTAGGCCTTCTTGTGACATGACTGGGTTGCTCCTGTGTTCTGGTCTGATTGCTATGGTTTGTATTGGGCTAATATGGAATCGTATCTTATTGTGCTGCAAATTCGATGTGGGTTAAAGAAGTTCAAGCAGACGCAGGCCAAGGAAAATAAAGTACATGGTGGACACGCTGAAGTTCAGGGACGGCAAAATTTTGTCATGGGTTGCCGTGTCCATGCTGTTTGTTCTCGCAGGTTGCCAGGGCAGCCCGGTTTATTACCACCAGAGCACCCAAAAGCAGGTCGTCGTGCTGGATCATCGCGAGATCAGTGTGCTGCCGCTTGGGGACAACAGGTTTGAGGCCTATGGCGGCAAACAGGGTGGTATGTCACCCGACCTGGCGGCTCAGCAGGCCAGGCAGATCCAGGCGATCGAAAAAGTGTCTGGCTGCGTGGTGACCGCTTCTGAATACGACCCGAACGGTGACACCGACCGTCTGCTGCTGCGCGCAACCGTCGATTGTTCGCGGCGCATAGGTGGCTAGCCCACCCCGGGCCTGATGAGTCTGACCTGAGAACAATCATGACCACACTTCCCGGTTTGCTTGCAGCAAGTCGCGCCATTCAATCTGGCGCACTCGATCCAGAAGACTATGTGCAACAGTGCGCGCGTCGTGCCGACGAGGTCGAGCCGTGGCTGCATGCGTTTGTGTCGCGTGCGTCGCTGGCCGACATGTTTCGCAATATTGGCGACGGACCGCTCGCGGGCATTCCAGTGGGCGTCAAGGACCTGGTCGCCACCGTTGACTTGCCCACGACCATGGGTTCACCGATTTATGTGGACCACATGGCAACGTGCGACGCGGCCATCGTGACCCAGATCCGGCAACTGGGCGGCGTGGTGTTTGGCAAAACCGTGACCACCGAGTTTGCCTGGCGCGAGCCAGGGCCGACCGTGAACCCCTGGAATCCTGCACATACTCCCGGAGGTTCCTCGAGCGGGTCGGCTGCGGCCGTGGCAGCAGGGGTATTGCCCCTGGCACTGGGTACGCAGACGGTCGGATCCGTCATTCGGCCAGCTGCCTATTGTGGAGTGGTGGGGTTCAAGGCCAGTTACGGAGCGATCCCGCGCGCAGGGGTATTTCCGTTGTCGGGATCGCTGGATCACGTTGGTTTCATGACACGATCCGTTGATGATGCGGCGTTTGCGTTCAATCTGTTGCGCAACAGAGTCGCCTCAGAGCCTGACAGCGTCGTGTTGCCTGCCGTCCTGCTTGACCCGGAGCATGGGCTGGCACCGACCGCCGCGCCACGTTTGGCCCTGCTGCGCACGCCTCATGATGACAAGGTGACCGCCGAACAGTCAGCAGCCCTTGAGCGCACGGTCGCGGCGCTGCGCGCGGGCGGCGCGACAGTCGAAGCGTTTTCGTTGCCGGATATTTACTGGCAAGGGATCGATGGCCTGCATTGCCTGCTTGAAGCCGAAGGCGGCGCGATTCACCGCAGCCATGTTGACCAATTTCCAGACCGCACAAGTATGCATATCAGGGACCTGGTCACACGCGGGCAGGGTCGTTCAGCGATGCAATACCTGGCTGCGCGCGCATTGCAGCAAACCTTGCGTCAGGGTGCGACCAGTCAGCTGCAAGGCTTTGACGCGGTGCTGACCACGCCCGCCACGGGTGAGGCACCTTTGGGCCTTTCATTTACAGGTGATCCGATCTTTTGCGCGCTGTGGAGCTTTACCGGATTGCCCGCGATCACCATGCCGATTGGGCGTTCCGCGAACGGGTTGCCGCTCGGTGTGCAACTGGTGGCGCCCTATCGGCAGGATGCGCATCTGTTGCGCACTGCCAAGTGGGTCGAAAGCGCGCTCGCGCGTGCAAACAAAGCCTCGACCAGCTGAGTGGTCCCTGCGGCCTACGCCACCTGACCTTCGCTGACTGCGTCCCCGTAGGGCGACATGATTTCCGTGCAACCGGTGTTCAGGTCGCCGTCACGCATGACGCCCGCCGGGCAGGCGAAGGCGTAAGGATAGGCGTTGCGGCGCGCCTCAGTGACGGGCATGGTTTTGCTGAGCGCTGACAGCACGTCGGCGGGCAGCGTGTGGTCTGCGATGACTTGGCCACCCCCGCTGACATCGATGCGGGGTTGGTGGAACGCTTCTTCGAGATCGAGCCCGTGGTCCATGATGAATGAACTGAGTTGCATCACCGAACCAAGAATCTTGCGACCGCCCGAGGCGCCGATTGCGAAGCGTCGTGCGCGTGAGTCTTCTCCGATCACCGGGCAATAATTGGCCAGGCAGCGTTTGTTCGGGGCGAGCGAATTGGGTTTGCCAGGTTCCGGATCGAACCACATCACGCCATTGTTGAGCAGCAGCCCGGTTGACGGTGACACCACGCGCGAACCAAAGATCGACAGCAGGGTCTGGGTGACGGCGACCATGTTGCCATGGCGATCCACGACGCTGAAATGAGTCGTGCACCCTGGTGCCCTGGGTGATTCATGATCGCCCATACTTTCAAACCGGACACGGAACGCCGCATCAAGCGCGCGTGCGAACCCCGTGTAGGTCGCGACCCCGGGCGCCTCGGCGCTTTGCGCGCGCAGGTGTTCGCGAGCGAGTAATTCCAGTGCCTTTCCAAGCGTCGGACCCCCTGTCATGCCAGGAGCCGCATACACACGCCCGCCACTGTAGGGGATCTCGAGTGGCTCAACCATTTCTGCCTGATAGGACGCCAGGTCTTCCAGGCTCAGACATCCTCCCTTTGCGCGCACGTCACGCACCAGTGCGTGGGCAATATCGCCTGTATAGAACGCTTCAGGTCCGAACTCTGCAATGTGCTGCAACGTCCGCGCGAAGGCTTGTTGATTCAGGTGTCGATCGTTGAGCGCCGTCCAGTCACCCGAGATGGGCCATTGGCCTTCTTCAAGAAACAAGGCTGCGGCGTGCGCATCCTGCGACAGCGCGCGCGCGTTCGCTCCGATCAAGAGCGAGGTGTACCAGTCGACAATCAGGCCTTCCTCGGCCAGTTTTGCCGCTGGCGAGACCAGATCGTGCCAGGGCAGGCGTCCAAAATGTTCATGCGCAAGCCCCATGCCCGACACTACGCCGGGCACCGCGACTGCGGTTGCGCCCATGACGTTGCGATCATCGACGACTGCAGGCCACGGAAACAGGTCGGAGGATTTTCCTGCGCCGCTCAAGGGGTAGTTGGCGGGGTCAAGCTCGCGTGGCGAGCGGCAACCAAAATCGATCACCCGCGCGCGTTGTTCGTCGGCGCGCCAGAGCATCATCACGCCGCCTGCTGCAGGGCCGCTCATCCAGGGTTCGACCACCCCAATCGCAAACGAGGTGGCGATGGCGGCGTCGACGGCGTCACCACCCGCCGCGAGGACGGCCGCGCCAACCGCCGCTGCACGGCGGTGCTGCGCCGCGACGATCCCACCTTCCGTGGCGATGACCGTTTTTCTGACGTGTTGTGAATTTGAGAAGTTATCGATCATTGTTGTGGCCATGTTGTTTGACATAACGGACGACGTCAGCGTGCGTGGCGAACCAGACGCCGGGCAAGCTGCGCATATGGCGGATCAGTTCTTCCAGAATCCAGATGCGTGACCGGTAGCCCGTGATGTGCGGATGCATGGTGAGTTGAAACAGGCCGCCTTCCTGGTAGGCGGCGTCGAATTCGCGTTTGAAAATATCAAAGACTGCCGTGGGTGCCGTGTGCGGACGCAAGCCCGAAAAACGATTCATGTTGAAGTACACGGCATCGTCGCGGATCCACTCGACAGGGAGTTCAATCACGCCGGTGTCTTCGCCATTGAGCATCAGTTCATAGCAGTCGACATCTGCCATCAGGGACGAGTCATAGATCAGGCCCATCTCTTGGGTGAGCGCCAGGGTGTTGGGGCTGAAGTCCCATGAAGGCGTGCGCATGCCAACCGGGCGGACACCGGATATTTTTTCGAGTACATCGGCACTGCGCAACATCAGGTCGCGTTCGGCCTCAAGCGGCAGGACGGCGTTACGTTCGTGTATCCAGCCGTGAATGCCGACTTCATGCCCCTCGGCGGTCAGGCGACGCTGTTCGTCCGGATAAAGCAGGGCGGTGACCGCTGGCACAAAAAAACTTGCCGGGACGTCGTGCCTCGCCAGCAGGCTCAGTATGCGGGGGACCCCCTGCCGATTGCCGTACTGCCCTTGCGACAGCTTGCCCGGCGATTCGCCGCCGTCTCTCAGCTCATTGGTTTCGTGATCCGAATCGAAGGACAGGGCGACGGCGCATCGTGCGCCTTGCGGCCACAGACGTGGCCGCAAGCTGCGGCCAGCACGCACACGGTTGACGATTTCGCGCCAACGTTCTTCGGGCCACTGCCAGGGCTCCATCGGGATGTCTGCGCTTGTGCTCATTTGAGGGTCTCCGGGGTCACCTTGCGTGCGATATCCTGCGCGGCGGCCGCTTCCTTGGCGACATACTTTGCGAATGCGTCTGGCTTCATTCCCACGCCTTCAAGCCCCAGTGTGTCAAATTGCTGCATGACATCCGGCTGTCCGATGGCCTGGACGATATCGGCCTGCACACGGTTGACGATACTCGGTGGTACACCCGCCGGCATCCACAAACCAAACCAGTTCACCACGTTAAAGCCGTCAAGTCCCAGTTCCTGCAAGGTGGGTACTTCAGGCATGCCCTTCCAGCGCTTGGCGCCTGTGATGGCCAGGGCATGCAATTTTTCGGCCTGGACGTATTGCAAGGCAATCTGGGTGCCGACAAAAAACAGGTCGATCCGCCCTGCCAGCACATCGTTGGTAGCCTCTGCGACGCCTTTGTAGGGGACTGGCAGGATGTCGGTGCCGGTCATGGTCTTCATGACTTCAGCGGGGATATGACTGGCCGTGCCCAACCCGGCGTGGCCATAGGTCAGGCTGCCAGGCTTCTTTTTTGCCTGGGCAATCAGTTCACCGAAGGTTTTAGACGTTGAGCCTGCCGGCACGACCAGTGCCTGGCCGAAGTTCTGCGCAACCAGGGTCACGTGCGTGAAGTCGCGCACGGCGTCATACGTGACGTTTTCGTTGAAGGGGGGAATGTTGACATGCGAGGCCGTTGTGAACAGCCAGGTGTAGCCGTCCGGGGGCAGCTTGGCAACGTAAGCGGTCCCGACCATGCCCCCCGCGCCCAGCCGGTTTTCGATAATCACGGGTTGGCCAAGGGATTGCGAAAGCTTGGGCGCGAGCGCACGCATGATCAGGTCGGGTGGCCCGCCAGGCGGTGAGGGCACGATCACGCGTATGGGTTTGTTCGGGTAACTTTCGGCGGCAGCCGTGGAGGACGCCGTGGTCGTGGTCTGTGCGTGCAGGGGAGCGACCAGCAGGGTGGCCACAAACATCGGCAGTAGGGCGCGCACAACAGGATGTAATTCACGCATGATGAAACCCTCCGGGGGTTTTCAAGAAAACCGGGCTCAGTCTATCTTGACGGTTGTGTGGGAAGACGACGACCGGACGATGGCCTCAAGCACCTCGGCGTTACGCACAGCGTCGCCGTCGGGCGTCACCAGGGCGTGGTGGTTTACGATGCAGGCCGCGAAGTGTTCGAGCTCGGCACGTTCAGTGCTGACCGGCGCGAAACTGGTGCGCACCGGCTTTTGTTTGTTGGTGACATTGTCGCGGTCTATCATGCAGACCAGCAGGTCCCAGGTGCTGAGATGCTCGACGTCGCCGACCTGAACCCAGCCGTTGGACCCGAAGACTTGCATGCGCCAGGTCTCGGCGGTGGCGATGACGGTGCCAAGGTAGCCGGTCGAGCCGCCGGCAAAATGCAACAGCATCGAGGTGGTGTCGTCGGACCCGAAGTCCTGCGCGAGGCGATAGCTTTGCGCGGTGACCTGGTCAATAGGGCCCGCCAGGTACATCATGGCGTCAAGCACGTGCACGCCGCGACCCGTCATGCCACCCGCCGGGGACTCGTCGCCTGCGTGGCGCCAGTGGCCGTTGGGAAAGCGGTAGGCACTCGGGCCGCAAAAGTTACCCTCGATATGCAGGACTTTGCCCAGACGCCCATCGTCGATCATGCGGCGAATTTCCTGCAACGCCGGCTGAAACCGCCAGTTGTACCCCACGCCGAGTACAACCTTGTTCAGTGCCGCCGCCTCGGCGGCACGCCTGGCGCTTGCGCTGTCCAGGCCCAGGGGCTTTTCACAGAACACATGCTTGCCGGCTTGTGCTGCCGCCACGATCTGCGTGGTGTGCATCGAGTGTGGTGTCGCAAGCACGACGGCGTCAATGGCGGGGTCCTCCAGCAAGGCTTCATAACTGTCGGTCATCCGGATCTTGTGCCGGGCCGCAAAGTCTGTCGCCTTGGCGGGCGTGCGGGTCGCCCCCGCAACAAATTGAATGTGAGGGCTCACGCCTTGCACGCTTTTGACCAGATTCTGGCCCCAGGTTCCCATTCCGACGATTGCTGCATTGATCATTTTGCTCATAATCCAGTTGAGGTGTCGCAGTCGATTATCAGAGAAAGGATGACGGATGACAACAGAGGCCAAAATGTGCTTTGATCGTACGCTTGATAGCCGGAGGCACGATGAACAAGAATTTTCAAAAACTCGACGACACGCAGCTCGAGCGTGCGGTCAGCCTGCTTGATGAGGAATGGCTGCAACATGATCCGGACCTGGGACCCGTCATGCCCATGGTGCTTGGCCGTGGTGTGGGTCAGGACTGGCATAAGGCAGGGACCTTTCGTCACCATCTGGTGGGGGTAGCCCGTACGCTGACTTTGTGGAAGCAGCCCGCGCACGTCCGGTTATTGGGGTTGTTGCACAGCGTGTATGGCAACGCCCATGTCGACCTGATGAAGTTCGACCCCAAAAGCGAACGCGCACGCGTGGCCGAGGCCGTCGGGGTCGAGGCCGAGCGCCTGATTTATCAGTTTTGCGTGATGTCGCGCAAACAATTCGTGCACGAATTGTTTGCTGGCAACCTGGCGGCAGATGGCAGCCTGACACTCACCCTGGACGAGGCGCCCCTGATCTTGCCGGCCCATGATGTGGCGGTGTACATCATTGTCACCATGGCCGATATTTGCGAGCAATGGTACAGCTGGCAGGACGACATCTATACCGGCTATCCTGATTATCAGTTCTTGTCGGGCCAGGTGCACTGGGCAGCCGGCTTGTGGCCGGGTCCGATGCGCCCGACCACGTATCGGGTGGGTCAGATGTCACGCCTGGCCAATTTGTTGCAGCACCCTGCCCTGAAGGGCCAACTTCCCCTGCCTCCGGTGTTTGATGCCGGACGCGCCATCCTGACCGAGGCGCAGGAAGCCGCCGCCGCCACGTTGTACTGGTCGGTGGTGCAGCAAAATCAGCCACTGGTTTCGCCCGCTGCGTCGGTCGCTGTTCTCGAGCAGGCTGTCGCCATGAATCCGTGGGTGGCTGAGCCCCAGATGCTGCTGGCGCAGCTGTACCTGACCGAAAAGCAGTACGAACTGGCGCAAGCAGCGGCGGCAAGCGCGGTACAGACCGCGGCCTGCTGGGGAAATTCGTGGGACAAACGGATTGGCTGGGATGCCTGGATGGCCTGGGGCAGGATTTTGCTGCAGTCGGCCCAGCGACAAAGCTGGCCTGAGCATCTGGTCAAGCTCAATAACGTGGCGCTCAAGCCATGAGCACACACCTAAAGCGCACCTCCGCGGTGGCAGGTCATGAGTGACGACAATCAGATTCTTGTCCCGCCCTCGTTTATTGCCTTGTTTGTGGAACCTGGGCGGATCAAGCCCAGCGCCTCAAAGGAGACCATCCACGAACGCTATGACTATTGTGAGGATCTGGCGAATCTGCTGACCGAGCCCGCCAGCAACAAGCTATGGGAGCTTGGCATTACCGAGGCAGATGTGCTTGAGCGCATGCTGCGGGGCCTGATGACGGGAGAGGCCGGCGTCAACGACGCCGAGGCGCAGTGGGTCATGCACAGACTGGCGGAATTGCTGGGGTGGTAGGTTGTTGCCCTTATTGAGGACGCAAGCCGTTTCCGCGTGTCCGCGCGACAGGTGGTGCAACGGGAGTGGGCGGCGCGGCGCTGGCACCACCGCTGGTTGATGCGCCATAACCCGGGGTGGTTGCGGCGCCATAGCTGCTGCCAGAGCCCTGGTAGCTGCTACCGGAGCTGCCACTGTATGCGCTGCCCGAAGCAGCCGAACCGGCGCCTGTTGAACCGTAGCTGCCGGTCGTCGCGCTGGTTGACCCCTGGTCGGGAGTGCTGCCACCGACTTGCCAGCCGGTGCCAAAGCTGGCTGGGTTGCCTCTCAGTCCCTGCGCCGCCACAGGTCCCGCGGCACCACTGGCCAGCGTCAGGATTAAAACTGTCAGCGTCATGCGCAAGTGCTTATCCATCTTAAAACTCCTGCCTCTTGTGAAGGCTGATCATAATTGGTTCCAGCGTCGTGCGTCAGGCATCACTCGCAGCCTTCCAGAAGGACTCGGCCGTGGCAGACTCGGTACCCAGGCGCCGGAACAAACGAATTTCAATATCGACATGCCAGTCGGGCGCACCGGCCTGCACGAGACGACCGTCATGCAGGCTCTCCTCGATCAGGCCGCAGGGAAGCCACGCGATGCCACGCCCTTCCAGAGCCATCGTTTTTAGCACAGTCGCAAGATGGGCGGTAAATACCGTTTCAACCTTTGAGTCGTCAAGTTGCGCGCCACGCAAGGCTCGCAGCACTCGGCCGAGGCCGGATTCGGCGCTATATGTCAGGATGGGAACGCGTTCTTTAGTGATATTGGCCAAGCTATAGAGCGGTTTGCCCTGTTTATCTGGTGCTGCGACCGGGACCAGCGTTTCGGTACCGACCCGGATGGAGGTGTAACCCGAGGGATCGAGTCTGGATGGAACCATGGCGTGCGCATGGGACAGCAGGAACTGCACCTTGCCCTGGAGCATCAGGGCCTCACATTGCTGCAAGACGTCTGAGACCAGCTGGATGGGTCCCAGAGTGATACGGGATTCAAGACCCCTTAGCCATTTTGGCAGGAAAGTCAGTGACAGCGCGTGCGTGGCGGCGAAACGCAGCGTCGTGGAGTTGGCTTGCGCGATGGCGCGTGCTTCGTCTGGCAGGCGCGCGGCGCGAGCGAGCATTTCGTTGGCAACGTTGCAAAACCAGAGACCCGCGGGCGTCAGCATCGCAGGGTGACTGGTTCGATCGAATAGCGTGGTTCCGAGCCAGTCTTCAAGCGCCCGGATACGACGGCTAAAGGCGGGCTGGGTCAAGTGCCGCTGCTCTGCCGCCCGGGAAAAGTTGCCGGTGGCCGCGAGAGTCTGGAAATCTTCAAGCCAGGTCAGGTTCATGGGTGATGCTTTGAAGGCATGGAAGCAGGAAAAAATAGCATTGGCAAGAAGTTGCCGTGGCGCTCACAATTTACTCCTGTCATCAAGCTGTTCAAACACTTTGCGGTGTTCAGTCAATCCATCGGAGACTTTCGTGCCAACAATCAATCACTATCGGGGCATTATTCCCGCCATCGCCTGCCCATTCACCGTCGATTACAAGATCGATGAAGCCGCGCTGCGCACGCATGCGGCGTGGCTGGCTACGCAACCAGGGGTGGTTGCCGTGATGACAAACGGTCATACGGGCGAGGTTTTTTCACTGACCCCGCGCGAACGCGCCGAAGTGACGCGTATTGTGGCCAGCGAGCTTGAGGGCATATTGCCGGTGATCTCCTCAGTGGTGTGCGAAGGGCTGCGCGACGCGAAAGAGCAGGCGCAGATGGCCCGTGACGCTGGCGCCAAGGGACTGGATGTCATGCCCCCCCACCATTGGCTGCGTTTTGGCTTTCGCCCCGATCACGTCACGCGCTATTTTGAAAATATTTCGACGGTCGGACTTGACCTGGTGGCCCACGTCTACCCCGCGTGGACCCGTGCTTCATACTCGTCGGCGACGCTCGCTGAATTGGCCCGACTGCCTTATGTGCAGGCATTCAAAGTCGGACAGCGGGACATGAACAAGTATGCAGCCGACATCGCGGCGATCCGAGCCGCCGATGCCACGAAGGCGATCCTGACGTGCCACGATGAGTACCTGCTCGCCTCCATGGTGCAGGGCGTGGATGGTGCGCTGGTCGGTTTTGCAACCTTCATTCCTAGTCTGATCAATGATCTCTGGGAAGCCGTCCAGGCAGGAGACCTCAAGCGCGCCATGCAGGTCCAGGCGTTGATCACGCCGCTCAAGGACGCGGTCTACGGAGGCGGAGAACCCACTGGCGAGGCGCATGCACGCATGAAAATGGGCATGTATCTCGCCGGCGTGCTGGACGCGCCCACCGTGCGTCCACCCACAGAAGCTCCAACCGAGGCCGAGATCGCGCGGTTGCGCGCCGCGGTTGCCAACGCAGGGTTGCTCAAGCGTTGAATGTGATTGAACGCAAGGGGAGACAACAAATGAACATCAAGCAGTTATTCGCGATGCTGGTCGCAGCGTCAGGGCTCGGCATGACGGTGAATGTGTGCGCCCAAAATTATCCGACGCATGCGGTAACCGTGGTGATCCCGTTTCCGCCAGGTGGGACACTGGATACGGTCGGGCGCCTGCTGGCCCAGAAACTGGGTGAACAGACGGGACAGTCTTTCATTGTCGAAAACCGCGCCGGCGCAGGTGGGGTCATCGGCGCCAACGCCGTCGCACGCGCCAATCCGGACGGCTATACCCTTCTGTTCAGTGCGTCGACATTTGCAACGGCGCCGATGGTTGTCAAAGGTGTGGTCTATGACGTGGATGCGGATTTTCAGCCTGTCGCCCTGGTTGCCAAGGCACCCCTGGCTGTCGCGGTAAACAAGGATTTGCCGGCAAAGGACATGGCGGGACTCATCGCCTATTCAAAGGCCAACCCTGGCAAGCTTTCCTTCGCAATTGGTTCCCTGGCCTCGGCGGGCCACCTGTCGACCGAGTTGCTCAAGCGCGACAGCGGCATGGACTACACCGTCATCCAATACAAAGGATCGTCACCCGCCTATAACGACTTGATAGGCGGGCGCATCGAGGGCTTCATCGATCCAATCCTCGGTTCAGCGGGCTTTGCCAAGGCAGGCCAGTTAAGAGTGCTGGCCGTCACGTCCGAGAGTCGCGTGCCCAGCATGCCCGAGATTCCGACCGTGGGTGAAACCATCAAAGGCTACGCGTTCTACAGTTGGTACGGGTTGTGGGCCCCCGCCAAGATGCCTACACCCATCGCCGAGTACCTGAACGCTGAGGTGAACAAAGCGCTTGCGTCGATGGGCCCCAAATTAAGCGAGCAGGGTCTGCTGATGACGCCTGGCACGCGCCAGGACTTCGCCGATTTCCAGAAGGCGGACATGGCACGCGCCAAGCAGATCATTGTCGAAGGAAATATTCGTGCAGAGTGAGCGTCAACGGGTGTTGGTCACCGGGACCAGTTCTGGAATCGGACTGGCGATTGCACAGTATTTGCTGGCTGCGAACTGGAAGGTGATCGGGTTTGACATCGCGCCTGCCGCGATCACGCATCCTGACTTCGAGGCCGTCCGTGTGGACCTGACGGATGCCCAGATCACCGAGGGTGCGGCCGGTTTGCTGGGCCAGGTCGACGCGCTGGTTCACTGCGCGGGTGTGCTGCGTGTCGCCGAGCTGGGTGCGCTTGAGGTCGCTGACCTGGACTTGATGTGGAGACTGCATGTGGCGTCACTGACGCGCCTTGCCAATGTGCTGGCGCCCAGGATGGCGCGGCGCGGTCGCGGCCGCATTGTATTGATCGGTAGCCGGGTCGCGCAGGGATTGGCGGGTCGCAGCCAGTACGCCGCGACCAAGGCGGCACTGATCGCCCTGGCGCGGAGTTGGGCAGCCGAGATGATCGCCGACGGTGTGACGGTCAATGTGATCTCTCCCGCAGCAACTGAGACGGCCATGCTGGCAGACCCGGCGCGCCAAGCGGCCCCACCCAAGTTGCCGCCACTGGGCCGATTGATACGGCCCGAGGAAATTGCATCCCTGGCAGCGTACTTGTTGTCGCCGGCGGCGGACGCCATCACCGGGCAGGACATTCAAATTTGCGGCGGCGCATCCCTGCCGCGTTGATTTTTACCATAGCGTTTAACCAAGCTTTCAACCCAACTGCTCAACATGAAAATCGTCGAAATCCGCGAATCCACTCGTTTCATCAAGTCCAACATCCGTAACGCCTATATTGATTTCTCGAAAATGACCTTGAGTCTGGTCGCGGTCGTGACGGATGTGATCCGTGACGGCAAGCCAGTGATTGGCTATGGTTTTAATTCCAATGGACGTTATGGTCAGGGTTCACTGATGCGTGAACGGTTTATTCCCCGTGTCACGCAAGCTGCGCCCGAGAGCCTGCTTGATGACCGTGGTGTGTTGTGCCCCCACAAGATCTGGGACACGATGATGACCAACGAAAAGCCCGGTGGACACGGAGAGCGCTCGGTCGCGGTCGGTACGATAGACATGGCTGTCTGGGACGCCGTCGCAAAGATCGAAGGCCTGCCGCTGTACCAGTTACTGGCTAACCGCTACGGAGATGGTCAAGCAAATCGCAAGGTGTTTGTGTACGCCGCCGGCGGCTATTACTGGCCAGGCCAGGGGATCGAAGGTTTGACACGCGAGATGCAAAGCTATCTGGATCGTGGTTATTCGGTGGTAAAGAAAAAAATTGGCGGCGCGTCTCTTGCCGAAGATTGCAAGCGCATTGAGGCGGTGCTCAAGTTACTTGCGCCCGGCCAGCGCCTCGCGGTCGACGCCAATGGCCGTTTTGACCTGAAGACGGCGGTTGAATATGCCAGGGCGCTGTCCCAGTATGACCTGTTCTGGTACGAAGAGGCGGGCGACCCGCTCGACTACGCGCTGCAGGCCGAGCTTGCCAACCACTATGACAAGCCGATGGCTACCGGCGAAAACCTGTTTTCCATGCAAGATGCCCGCAACCTGATCCGTTATGGCGGCATGCGCCCTGATCGCGACTGGCTGCAATTCGACTGTGCGCTGGCGTATGGTCTGGTGGAATATTTGCGCACGTTGGATATGCTCAAAGAGCATGGCTGGTCACCAACGCGTTGCGTGCCGCATGGCGGGCACCAAATGTCACTGGCGATCGCGGCTGGACTGGGTTTGGGTGGCAACGAAAGCTATCCGGACCTGTTCCAGCCCTATGGCGGGTTTCCGGATGGCGTCAAGGTTGAGAACAGCTACGTGACGTTGCCCGAACTGCCAGGCATCGGTTTTGAAGGCAAGGCCGACCTTTACGCCGAGATGAAGGCGCTGGCCGGTTCCTGAGCGCCTCGTCCTCGGCAGGCCGGCCAGTCATGGACGGCATGCCGGTCGTCCATCCCCAGGCCGCCGTGTCTCGTCAAGAGCCGGCGGCCTGGTTCATTTTGTGCCACGCATACTTTGACGTAAAGTCTGGATAACTAGAAAAACAATCACCCCGGAGGCAGTCACCATGGCATTGATCAATTACATCACCCAGATTCAATTCGATTTTGGGGCAATTTCCCTGTTGCAGGACGAGTGCGTCCGTGTCGGCATCAGTCGACCGATGATCGTCACCGACGCGGGTGTTCGTGCGGCCGGTCTCGTCGACCGTGTGCTGGCACAGCTTAAAAATGCCTCGGCGGTGGTCGTGTTTGACCAGACACCGCCAAACCCGACAGAGGCCGCCGTGCGCGCAGCCCTCGAGGTTTATCGTGCCGGGAATTTCGATGGCCTGATCGCCGTGGGCGGAGGCTCGGCCATGGACCTGGCCAAGGCCGTGGCAGTTTGCGCGACGCACGAAGGACCACTCAAGAACTTCATCGCGGTCGATGGTGGCGTGGCCAGAATCACAGCGGCGACAGCACCCGTGATTGCGATTCCAACGACGGCGGGTACTGGCAGCGAAGTCGGGCGCGGCGCCATGATTATTCTGGATGACGGTCGCAAGGCGGGCATCCTGTCGCCTTACATTGTTCCGAAATCTGCCATCTGTGATCCGGAATTGACACTCGGTCTGCCAGCGCTGCTGACAGCTGCCACGGGCATGGACGCGATCACACATTGTTTTGAGACGTTTATGTCACCCGCGTTGAATTTTCCGGCCGAAGGCATCGCGATCGACGGTTTGTGGCGAGGTTGGGCGCACATCGAGCGCGCCACCAAAAATCCCGGCGACCGTGAGGCACGCTTTCACATGATGAGCGCCTCGACGCAAGGCGCAATGTCATTTCAGAAGGGGTTGGGTGCCGTACACAGTCTGAGCCATGCGCTGGGTGGCCTGAACCCGCGCCTGCATCACGGCACGCTGAACGCGATGTTCCTGCCGGCGGTGATCACGTTTAACCAGAGTGCCGAGTCGATGCAGAAAGCGAAAAAAATGGACCGGCTCGCGCAAGCGATCGGCGTTGCGGGCCCGGCCGAGGTCGCCCCGGCAGTCAAGGCGCTGAATCAGCGTCTGGGCTTGCCAGCGGGCTTGAAAGAGATGGGCGTGACGCCAGACATGTTCCCGAAAATCATCGCCAGCGCCATGCTGGATCACTGTCACAAGACCAACCCACGTATTGCGACGGAAGAGGACTACACGGCGCTGTTGACGCAATCCATGTAGTCGCCACCGCGTCGCTTGCGACGCGGCGTCTGACCCTACTTTGCCGTCAGCACCCGCTGTTCGATCCAGGAACCCAGCAGGTCCGCGATCTGGATACTGTTGAGGTCCTGCATCAGCATATGTGTATTTCCCCTGATGCCGATTTCAGGTAATACCAGCAACTCTGCGCGACCGCCCGCTTCGTTGACCTTTTTCACAAACTCGCGGCAAGCCACCAGACGCGGGGCCCAGCGCGGCGCCAGTTCAACATAGTCGCCAAAAAGAACCATCACGGGCATCTTGGTGTACGGCGTCAGGTTTCCTGTTGCTGCGGGACAGGCGCCCGGTTCGATCGACACGATGCCCGCGATACCGGTCGTGTCCAGCGAAGCGGTCTGGAAGGGGTAGATGCCAGATTGCGAATGACTCATCAGGACTGTTTTTTTGAGCTGCTTTGAAAGCTGGGAGAGCGCTGGCACCGTTGGGTTCGGTGTGGGCATTGCGTTGAGCCAGTCGGGTACCATCTGCTGCCATAGCGCTTTCTGCGAGGCGACCGGAAACTGCTGGCCCTCGAAGAGCTTGGGGTATTGGGGCCCAAAGCGGAAAATGACCCAGGCCGACTCGTGGCTGGCGGCGAATACGACAGGCAACTGTTCAGCGGTGGCTTGCCCAAGCTTGGTCGCGTTCATGGCGGTGGCATTCACTGCCGAGCGGCCACGGCCTGACTGGTCGATGACATAGGTGGGGTAGCCCCGGCGCACGAAATACTCATCCCAGCCCATACGTCCGTCTGGGGTGGATTCCCAGGTCTTGCCGGTCAGACAGCAGCCGTGAATCAAGACCAGCGACACGTCCTTGGCTGAGGCCGGGATCTGGTAGCGCGTGTACATCTGGTCAACAGTGATCGTCCCCGTTTTCGCGTAAGCCGGCAGCGTCGACAGCGTATCGGACTGGAGGTCACGACCCCCCACGAAAAAACTCCCTTGCTTGGCGATGGTCAGTGGGGCGGTCAGTGCCTGCTGGTCAAGAGCGACGGCCTTGAGTGCGGGAATCGCAGTTTGCGCCTGGGCCGTCGCCACGCCCAGGGCGAGAAGCGCGACCGCAGCACTGGCGCGAACCGCGCGGTGCATTGGACGTGAAGGGTGTGTGGTGCCTGGTCGCATGGATTTGTCTCCGGGAGGGTTGATGCCTCTTTGGGCAATTTTTCGTAGGGATATTGTGACGCATAAGTGAACAGGGCGCAGCCGCACTTGACGGCTACGCCCTGCAACGCCCTGCAAGCCAGATCAGCCAGCGTTGGCTTCGTCCTGATAACGTTTGAGGCCTTCCATGATTTCCTTGTGCGCTTCTTCGATGCCGCCCCAGCCCTCGACCTTGACCCACTTGCCTTTTTCCAGATCTTTGTAGTGTTCAAAGAAGTGCTGGATGGCGTTCAGGCGCATCGGGTTGATGTCATTGACATCTTTCCAGTGGCTATAGATGGGCAGGATCTTGTCTTCCGGCACGGCGAGCAGCTTGGCGTCCTGGCCAGACTCGTCTTCCATCTGCAGCACGCCAAGCGCGCGGCACTTGACCACCACGCCAGGGATTACGGCGAAGGGCGTGATCACCAGCACATCAACCGGATCGCCGTCGCCGGCGATGGTCTTGGGGATGTAGCCGTAGTTGCAGGGGTAGTGCATGGCAGTACCCATGAAACGATCGACAAAAATGGCGCCAGATTCTTTATCCACTTCATATTTGATGGGATCCGCATTCATTGAAATTTCAATGATGACGTTGAAGGACTCGGGCAATTTCTTGCCAGCGCTGACGTTGTCGAGACTCATGCAAACTCCAGAAACAGGGGATTGATTAATATAGAATGCTAGTGAATACCCTGATGTTAGCAAAGAAATAAAACGCTCTATTTCTTTGCAAACTGTTACATACTCACCTTGCTCGGTGCTGACGTGAGACAAACCCCAGAATGACAGGGTACAGCGTCAGGCATCACGCCTGCGCGCCTGGGTTGAAAAAAAGGAGCAAAATGTTCGGCAAGTGCAATATCCAAAATTTAAAATAATGAGGCAACACTTCAAGGAGTTTTAGAGCATGAGCAATGAAACACTGGGCCTTTACTTTGCCCTTGGCTGTGGCGTAATCGCAGTTCTCTACGGGTTCGTGGTGCGATCCTGGATTCTCAAGCAAAGCACGGGCAACGCCAAGATGGTCGAGATCGCGGATGCGATCCAGCAGGGCGCGGCCGCGTACCTGTCTCGCCAGTACAAGACGATCTCGGTGGTCGGCATTGTTCTAGCTGTATTGATTGCGCTGTTCCTTGACCGGATCACGGCGGTGGGCTTCGTGCTGGGTGCCGTGCTGTCGGGCGCCTGTGGGTTCATCGGCATGAATGTCTCAGTACGCGCCAACGTGCGAACGGCCCAAGCCGCGACCAAGGGGATGAACGAAGCCCTGAATGTCGCCTTCAAGGGCGGCGCCATCACCGGTATGCTGGTGGTTGGCCTGGGGCTGCTCGGTGTGGGCTTGTTCTATATGTACCTGGCGTCGGTTGGCCAGGCCCAGACACTTTCGCAGGTGCTGCATCCCCTGATTGGCCTGGCGTTTGGGTCTTCCCTGATCTCGATCTTTGCCCGTCTGGGCGGGGGCATCTTTACCAAAGGCGCGGACGTTGGTGCTGACTTGGTCGGTAAAGTCGAAGCCGGCATTCCGGAAGACGACCCACGCAACCCCGCCGTGATTGCCGATAACGTCGGTGACAACGTGGGTGACTGCGCAGGGATGGCCGCCGATCTCTTTGAAACTTACGCGGTGACGCTGATCGCGACCATGGTGCTCGGTGCCATGATGCTCAAAGGCGCGGCCGGCACGGCAGTCATCTATCCGCTGGTTCTGGGTGGCATTTCGATCATCGCGTCGATTGTTGGTTGCTCATTCGTGAAAGCGACGCCAGGCATGAAAAACGTGATGCCTGCCCTGTACAAGGGCCTGGTGATCGCTGGCTTGATTTCACTCGTCGCGTTTTATTTCGCAACCAACTGGATGATGCCCGACAACGTCCTGGCTGAACTGGGCTTTGCCACGGGCGGCAAATTGCGCCTGTTTGGTTCGACGGTGGTTGGCCTGGTGCTGACGGCCCTCCTGGTCTGGATCACCGAGTATTACACCGGCACCGATTACGCGCCGGTCAAGCATATTGCCCAGGCTTCGAGCCAGGGGCACGGCACCAACATCATCGCCGGTTTGGGCGTGTCGATGAAATCCACAGCCTGGCCCGTGATTTTCGTGTGCATGGCAATCTATGCTTCCTTTTGGCTGGCCGGCATCTATGGCATCGCGATCGCCGCGACGGCCATGCTGTCGATGGCTGGTATCGTGGTTGCCCTCGATGCCTATGGCCCCATCACCGATAACGCCGGTGGTATTGCAGAGATGGCTGGTTTGCCCCAGTCGGTGCGTGATGTGACCGACCCGCTTGATGCGGTGGGCAACACCACCAAAGCTGTCACCAAGGGCTATGCAATCGGTTCCGCAGGCCTGGCCTCGCTGGTCTTGTTTGCCGACTATACCCATGCGCTGGAGTCGGCGGGCATGAAGGTGACCTTCGACCTGTCCAACCACATGGTCATTATCGGTCTGTTTATTGGTGGCCTGATTCCCTACCTGTTCGGTGCGATGGCGATGGAAGCCGTCGGTCGCTGCGCGGGTGCGGTGGTTGAAGAAGTGCGCCGTCAGTTCCGTGACATCAAGGGCATCATGGACGGGACGGGCAAGCCCGAATATGGTCGTGCCGTGAACATGCTGACCACTGCCGCCATCAAGGAAATGATCATCCCCTCGCTGTTGCCTGTCATCGTGCCGATTTTGGTCGGCTTGTTGCTGGGTCCTGCAGCCTTGGGTGGCCTGTTGATGGGTACGATCGTGACTGGTCTGTTCGTCGCGATTTCCATGTGCACCGGTGGCGGTGCCTGGGACAACGCCAAGAAATACATTGAGGAAGGCCACTACGGCGGCAAAGGTTCGGATGCCCATAAGGCAGCCGTGACCGGCGACACCGTGGGTGACCCT